>JBEICT010000042.1:0-16261 GCA_040383865.1 Flavobacteriales bacterium
GTCGTCAGGTCCCTGGCCCCGTTCAGGCCGAGGGTGCCGTCCTTGCCGTGGCACAGCGTGCAGTGCATGTTGAACAGCTGTTCGCCACGCCCCTTCCCGGTGCGTTGTACGGCCCCCTCGGCTGCTTCGCCGTTCCCGCAGGCAAGCAGTAGCAATAGGGGGAGAAGAATGATGAGGGTTATCCGTGTCATAGCCAGCCTCGTACATGCCCGATCTCGCGGAAGGGCCAGGGCGTGGCCCACAACATCAGTGCCAACCCGATCAGGTAGAACACGGCAACACGCAGTTGCTTCGCCCGCTCCTCCTTGGCCCGCTTGGCCAGTGAACGTCCCAGCGTCACCAGGATGATCGCGATGATCATGGTGCCGATGTGCTCGAACTTCCAGAAGGTGTAGGAGGGGTAGTTGGGCGTGTAGCTCTTCACGCGAAACAGGTAGAGGACCAGGCCCACCACGAGCTGCACATGGCAAAGGACCATGGCGATGATGGCGATCATGCGTTCGCCCACCAGGATGGGCCGCTGCATCAGGTAGCCACGAAGGGCCAGCAGGCCGGCCACCAGCACAGTGATGAGCACACCGTATCGGAGCAGGCTGTGGAGGAAGAGAAAGAAGTAGTCACTGTTCATGGAACGGTCGATATGGTTTACCGGAGCGGGGCGAAGTTAGCGGTCTGTAGGGGTGGGGGAGACGGTCCTGGGCAGCACAGGCGCTGTGATCGCTACTTTCGTGCGGTCCATGGTCCGATACCTTCTCTTTCTGCTCCTGTGCGTGCTCTCCGCCGCACCTATCGCTGCCCAGAGCATACCGCCAAAAGGGCACATCAGCGATGCGGCCCCCGTGCTGGTGGCCTTCACCAATGCCACAGTGCATGTGGATGCCCGGACCGTGCTCCCTCAGGCCACCCTGCTCATCCGTGATGGTGAAGTGGTGGCGGTTGGCACCAAGGTGAAGGTTCCGGCAGGTGCCCAGGTGCGCGACCTGAAGGGCTTGCACGTCTGGCCTGCATTGATCGAACCTTACAGCGACCTGGGGCTTCCGGCCGACAAGGCCGAGCTGCGCAAGATGGAGGTGAAAGGCGCCCGCCATTGGAACGGGGCTTTGCGTGCCGATGCGCATGCACACGCGCTTCTGCAGATGGACCCCAAGCAGAGCGCCGAATGGCGGGCACAAGGCTTTGGGTTGGTGCTCACGCATCGCATGGACGGTGTGGCCCGGGGTACCTCGGCGGCGGTGCTTTTGAACGATGCGCCTTCGGCCAAAGCGGTCGTGCGCCCAGATGTGTCGGCCCATTTCAGCTTTCGCAAAGGCAACTCGCCCGACGACTATCCCAGCTCGCAGATGGGGGCCATCGCCCTGTGGCGGCAGGCGGTGCTCGATGCCCGTTGGTGCGCCGCACAACCCCAGCCCCCCGGGACAGATGCTGTGCTGGCCGCATTGGCCGAGCAGTTGCAGGGCCGCATCGTCGTTGAGGCGGGTGATCGCAATGAGGTGCTGCGTTGGGTGCGTCTCTTGGATGACTTCAAGCTGCCCGGTATCGTGAAGGGTGCGGGCGACGAGTATGCGCGGCTGGAGAGCATCCGGGCGGCTGGTCTTCCAATGCTGGTACCCGTTTCGTTCCCCGAGGCCTACGACGTGGAGGACCCCTATGACGCCCAGGAGGTCAGTTTCACCCGGTTGAAGCATTGGGAGATGGCGCCGCGGAACGCACATGTGCTGGACACGGCCCGGGTCGTCTTCGCCTTCACCGCTCATGGCCGCAAGGACCTCAAGGACCTGTGGAAGGACATGCGTCGTATGGTGGCCCTTGGGTTGGACAGCGCCCGCGCCATCGAGGCCTTCACAACTGATCCGGCCCGTCTTTTCGGTCTGGATGATCGGTACGGTGCACTGCGTGAAGGCATGGCCGCCAACTTCCTCATCACATCGGGACATCTGTTGGCTGAGCGCAACATCATCCACGAGACCTGGGTGGATGGCAAGCGCTTCGTGCTTGATGATCCGGAGCGCATCGACATCAAAGGTTCCTATGAGCTCAATCTCGCTGCATCGATCTGGAACCTGGAGGTGACCGGCGAAGGCAGCAAGCTGGAGGCCAGTGTGCGCCGGTCCAGCGACCCGGACAGCCTGAAGGTGAAGGCGCACATCGAGCGACAGGGAAGCATCGTGAGCCTTTCGTTCGCCCCGAAGGACGCCCCCAAGGCCATCACGCGCCTCAGTGGCACCATCCATGCCGCTGGTGGTCTTTGGGATGGGCAGGGCCAGCGTCCGGGCGGTGAGTGGTTCACCTGGTCGGCGTTGCGACGCGCGGGTAAGAACGCTACGCGCAAGGCCACGGCGGACAGCACACGTGCCGGTACTTCGGAAGTGGGCGCAGTGCCACACCCCATGGTGGGCTTTGGGTGGACGGAAGCTCCCACGCAGGGCACGGTGATCTTCCGCTATGCCACGGTCTGGACGAACACCGGACAAGGCATCCTACGCAACACGGATGTGTGCATACACGAGGGCCGCATCAAGGCCATGGGGCAGGGACTCGATGTGCACGCGCTGTTCCCCGGAAAGAAGAAGCCCGAAGTGACCGAGGTGAACGCCACCGGTATGCACCTCACCTGCGGCATCATCGACGAGCATTCACACATCGCCATCTCGCGCGGGGTCAACGAGGGCGGCATGGCCGTTTCGTCGCAAGTGCGGATCGGCGATGTAGTGAACCCGGACGACATCAATATCTACCGCGACCTGGCGGGCGGGGTCACCACGGTGCAGCTGTTGCACGGCAGTGCCAATCCCATCGGGGGGCAGAGCGCATTGATCAAGCTGCGCTGGGGTCAGACCGCGGACAGCATGCTCATCGGCAGGGCCCCGGGTCACATCAAGTTCGCGTTGGGCGAGAACGTGAAGCAGAGCAACTGGGGGCCGGGTTCGCGATTCCCTCGCTCGCGCATGGGCGTTGAACAGCAGTTCTACGAGGCCTTCATCAGGGCGCGCGAATATGATGCGGCCAAACGCCATTGGAGCGAGCTGCGTCCACGTGATCGAGCGGGCCGCGTACCGCCCCGTGTCGACCTGCAACTGGAGGCCCTTGCGGAGATCCTCCGCGGCGAGCGGCACATCAGCTGCCATAGCTATGTGCAGAGCGAGATCGACATGCTCATGCATGTGGCCGACAGCATGGGCTTCAAGGTGAACACGTTCACGCACATCCTTGAGGGCTACAAGATGGCGCGCAAGATGCAGCAACATGGCGCCAATGCCAGCACCTTCAGCGATTGGTGGGCCTATAAGTTCGAGGTGTACGATGCCATTCCGTACAACGCCGCCCTGATGCACCTGCAAGGGGTGAACACGGGCATCAACAGCGACGATGCGGAGATGAGCCGACGCTTGAACCAGGAGGCCGCCAAGGCTGTGAAGTATGGTGGAGTTCCTCCCGAAGAGGCCTGGAAGATGGTGACGCTGAACCCGGCCCGCATGCTGAAGCTCGATGACCGCTTGGGCACGATCGAACCGGGCAAGGATGCCGACCTGGTGCTATGGAGCGCCGATCCGTTGAGCATCGCCGCTCGTGTGGAGCGCACCTATGTGGATGGCATCTGCTATTTCGACCGGGCTACCGACGCGGCGCGGAGGGCCTGGCTGGCCACTGAACGTGACCGGATCGTGCGGGCCATGATGGCCGCAAAGGCCGAAGGCGCGCCCACACGCAGACCACGCAGCGAACGCCAGCATCTGTGGCATTGCGATGACATTGGTGAGGAGAGTGAACAACACGAGGAACACGATGCACACTGAGCGGACCGACTTCCTACTTGGGCAGGCCCATGGCGTGGCGCGCTTTGTCCGTGCCCTGTTCGTTGTGTCGTGTGCATTGCTTGCATTACCGATGTACGCGCAGCAGCCAGTGCCTGCTCCTGTCCAGCAGAAGAGCGTGCTGATCACCGGCGGTACCGTGCACGTGGGCGATGGTCGTGTGATCGATGAAGGGGCCGTGGGCTTCCGTGATGGTCGGATCGATTACGTGGGCTACGCCTATGGCGTGAAGGCAGCGTATGATACCATCATTCAGGTCGTTGGGCAGCATGTCTATCCGGGCATCATTGCCGCCGATGCGACCATCGGTCTTCAAGAGATCGAGGCTGTGCGTGCCAGTGTGGACGTGGAGGACATCGGGCGTTTCGAGCCCGAGCTGCGCACGTTGATCGCCTACAAGGCCGATTCGCGCGTAGTGCCCACGGTGCGGTCCAACGGTGTGCTGCTGGCCCAGATCGTACCGCGTGGTCTTTTCATCAGCGGTACGAGCTCCATTGTGCAGCTCGATGCCTGGGATTGGGAGCATGCCACCGTTCGTGCCGACGATGCCGTTCACCTGAACTGGCCGGCCGCCTATCAGCGTAGCGGTTGGTGGGCCGAACCCGGCGAAACGGACAGCGAGAAGAAGGATGAACGGGCCAACAAGCTGGAGGACCTGCGGACCTTCTTCCGGAAGGCGAAGGCCTACGCAAACGAGAATGCCCCCGGGAATGTGGACCTGCGCATGGAGGCCATGCGGGGTGTGTTCACCGGGCGGAAGGCGCTCTTCGTGCATGCCAATGCGGCCAAGGAGATCACCGAGGCCGTGCAGTTCGCCAAGGCCGAAGGGGTGAAGCGCGTGGTGATCGTGGGCGGCTACGATGCATGGCGCGTGGCCGATCTATTGCGCGAGAACAACGTGGACGTGGTGCTGCGCCGTCTGCACAGCCTGCCCATGCGGCCCGAGGACGATATCGATCTGCCCTACCGGCTACCGGCCTTGCTGAAGGAGCGCGGCGTTCGGTTCTGCCTGGGCTATGCCGGTGACATGGAGGCCATGGGCCTGCGCAACCTGCCGTTCGTTGCCGGCACTGCATCTGCTTATGGGCTTTCCGCAGAGGATGCCTTGCGCAGCATTACGCTGGACGCTGCCACCGTGCTGGGCGTGGAGGATCGCCTAGGCAGCCTGGCGGTTGGCAAGGACGCCACGCTCATTGTGTCCGCCGGCAACGTGATGGACATGCAGGGCAACCGAATCGTTCACGGGTACATCCAGGGCCGCCGCATCGTGCTGGACGATCATCACCAACAGATGTACCGCCTGTACCGGCAGCGTTTCGAGCAGGGTCAGTAACCCAACTTACTCCGCGTTCGCGACAAAACTTCGGCCGCCACCGTGCGTGCTTTTTCAGCGCCTCGCTTCAGTTCGCGCTCCAGTTCGGCGGGGTCGTTCATCAGCCGGTCAAAGGTCTCCCGTTCGGTGTGGAAGCCGTCGAGCAGCACTTCGAGCAAGGCTTTCTTGGCGTGACCGTAACCATATCCGCCAGCACGGAAACTGGCTGCCATATCGGCGACGGCATCGGCCGGGGCCACCAGCTTGAACAGCTTGTAAACGGTGTTGCCCTCGGGGTCCTTGGGCTCCTCCATGGGCGTGCTGTCCGTCACGATCCCCATCACCTCTTTCTTCAACTCCTTCTCCGGGGCGAAGATCCGTAGCAGGTTGTTGCGGCTCTTGCTCATCTTTTCCCCATCGGTCCCGGGCACGATCATCACCTGCTCGTCAATGCGTGCATCGGGCACCACGAAGGTCTCGCCCATCTGGTGGTTGAACCGCTCGGCCACATCGCGCGTGAACTCGATGTGCTGCTTCTGGTCCTTGCCGACGGGAACGATATGCGCATCGTACAGCAGGATGTCCGCAGCCATTAGCATGGGGTAGCTGAATAATCCGGCGTTCACGTCCTCCAGCCGGTCGGCCTTGTCCTTGAAGCTGTGCGCCAATGCCAAGCGCGAGTAAGGGAAGAAGCAGGAGAGGTACCAGGACAGCTCCGTGACCTCGGGCACATCGCTTTGGCGGTAGAACACCGAGCGCCCGGTGTCCAGTCCGCAAGCCAGCCAGGCCGCAGCAACGCCGCGCGTGTTGCTGCGCAGCACTTCGGGGTCCTTGATCTGGGTGAGCGAATGAAGGTCGGCGATGAACAGGAACGACTCGTTCGCGCCATTGCTGCTCAGTGCAATGGCCGGGCGTATGGCGCCCAATACGTTGCCAAGGTGGGGTACGCCTGTGCTTTGGATGCCGGTGAGGATGCGGGCCATGGTCGGAAGGGCACGAAGATAGCCGGGTACCACGGACCCTTTCCTCCCGGGGCTTCGGGCTACCTTCGCGCTCCCGTTCGACCGCCTGATGCTGAACAGACCTGCTCCGGAACGACCCCGGGTCGCCGATGGTGAAAGCCGTCGCAGCCCCGTGGCCAAATGGCTGTTCCTGCCGCTGCGCTGGCTTTACAAGCTGTGGTTCGCGCTGGTTTTCTTCGGGTCGCTGGTGGTGTTGTACCTCCCGTTCCGCGTGCTGCTATATACCCCCCGTCGTTACGAGAAAGCCTTCCGCCTGAAACGCTGCTGGGCCTCGTTCCTGCAATGGGCCTGCGGTGTACCTGTTCGCGTGGAGCGCACCACGCCGCTTCCACGCGCACCGTACGTGATCTGCTGCAACCACAGCAGCTACCTCGACATCATCCAGATGTACAACGTGTTGCCCTCGTACTTCCTCTTCATGGGCAAGTACGAACTGCTGAAGTGGCCGCTCTTCAATATCTTCTTCAAGGGCATGAACATTGCCGTGAACCGTGGCAGCCATATCGAGGCGGCAAAGGCCTTCCGCAAGGCGGCTCACGCCATTGATCGTGGCACCAGCATTGCCCTCTTCCCCGAGGGCACCATTCCCGCTTACACGCCCCGCATGAAACCGTTCAAGGACGGTGCTTTCCGGTTGGCCATCGAGAAGCAGGTGCCCATTGTGCCCATCACCTTCATTGATCACTGGCGTTTGTTCGGCGAGCCGCTTGAACTGTTTTCCCGGGCACGCCCCGGTATCGCCCGCGCCGTGGTTCATGCGCCCATTCCCACCCAGGGCCTCACCATGGATGATCTGGTAAGTTTGCGGCGCAAGGTCTTCGAGGTGATCGAAGGCCCACTGCTCAATGCCTGATCATGCTTGACAGGCGGCAAACCTCCAACGGACCCGAAGCACGAAGACCCATGAAGATCGACGAGGCCACCCTGGACCGTATCGCCGAGCTCGCCCGCTTGGATTTCAGCGACCCTGCCTCCCGTCAGGCGATCCTGAACGACATGGAGCGCGTTCTCGGATTCGTGGAGAAGCTGAACGAGGTGGACACCAAGGGCGTTGAACCCCTGATCTTCATGACCGATGAAGTGGACGTGCTGCGTGAGGACGTGGTAGTGCCCGGCGATATCGTTCCCAAAGCGGATGCTCTGAAGAACAGTCCGGTGAAGGACAGCGATTACTTCAAGGTGCCTCGCGTGGTGGACAAGGGCTGAGGGGGTTAAGCCCGGGATGGGCGCAGTGCTTCCACATCCTCTGGTTCGTCCTCATGGCTTTCGCTCCAGGTGGCGCGCGGTCCGGTTCCCAGTTCGCGCCAGCCATAAACGAGCACCAGTGTAACGGCCGATACGAAGTTCACGGCCACGAAGCTGTTCACGTAGGTGGCGTCCAGGTTCCACCAGGCCGGCAGCACCGGGATGATGAAGAATGCGCAGTTGCTCACGATCTGCATGATCAGCAGGATAGTGCCGCTGCGGGTCATATTGTAGGTCCAGCCCAGTAGAATGGTGAGGCAGATCATGCTGATCAGGAACACCGGCCAGGGGTAGCCATCGGGCACGCCCTCGTTGATCAGCAGCATGGGCAGGTACCACAGCCCCCACGCGAAACCGACCGTCAGGCACGACCGCAAGGCGCTGTACTTCTCCTGCAGGCGGGTCACACTGAATTTCATCCACGCCGTTTCCTCCACAAAGGCAATGCCCACGATGAAGGGCAGGTTGTTGATCAGCGGCATCCAGCCGGCCAGTCCATCTTCGCTCAGGCTCCTCACCAGCCAGCCTGGCCATTCGGCAAAGCCCAGGAGGAACAAGGCTGTGATGCCCACATAGGTGAACAGGAACTTCCAGGAGAAGGCGAGCAGGTACCATTGCGCCCCGGCCTTCCAATGGAAGAAGGATCCGAACAAACGGCGCAGGCCAGCGCCTTTTTCCAGATACCACGTGAGCCCCATGGCGAACACCAAGGGACCGAAGGCCCTGAAACGGAACACCATGTGCGCCGTGGCATCGTCGTGCATGTGACCACCCTCGGGAAGCATGGCCTTCACCACGCCGACCACCACGAACTGGTATCCTAGGGTGAGCAGGATGTAGACGAGAACTGGATTTTTAGTGATGAAAGGTCTCATTTTGAAGACGAAAGAGGTGCGAAGCTATTCGCTTTGCCTACCGGTGTCAAGCAGTGGGTAGCCTTCCGACACGTCAACTATCGAACACGGCATTGTTCAAACAGGTGCTCACGGGGCTGCACCGGGCTACCTTCGCCGCTCATTCCAAACGGGCATGTACGGCAAACTACAAGCACACCTGCAACAGGAACTCGCGGCCATCGAGGCGGCCGGTCTGTTCAAGCGCGAACGCATCATCACCAGCGAGCAGGGCGCGGAGATCACCGTGAACGGCAAGCAGGTGCTGAACTTTTGCGCCAATAACTACCTGGGCCTCAGTTCGCATCCCGAAGTGGTCAAGGCCGCGCATGCCACGCTGGATACTCATGGTTTCGGCATGAGCAGCGTGCGTTTCATCTGTGGCACGCAGGACATCCATAAGGAGCTGGAGGCGAAGCTGGCCACCTTCCATGGAACGGAGGATACCATCCTCTACGCGGCCTGCTTCGATGCCAACGGTGGTGTGTTCGAGCCCCTGTTCGGCGAGGACGATGCCATCATCAGCGATGCGCTCAACCATGCCAGCATCATCGATGGGGTGCGCCTGACCAAGAGCAAGCGTTACCGCTACGCCAACAACGACATGGCCGACCTGGAGGTGCAGTTGAAGGCCGCCCGTGCCGATGGTGCCCGCCACATCATCATTGTCACCGACGGGGTGTTCAGCATGGACGGCATCGTGGCCGACCTGAAAGGTATTTGCGACCTGGCCGACACGTATGATGCGCTGGTGATGGTGGACGAGTGCCATGCGGCCGGCTTTATCGGTAAGACCGGCCGGGGCAGCGTGGAGCATTGCGGGGTGATGGGCCGGGTGGACATCATTACCGGCACGCTGGGCAAGGCGCTGGGCGGCGCCATGGGCGGTTACACCACCGGTCGCAAGGAGATCATCGAGATGCTGCGGCAGCGCAGCCGTCCTTACCTGTTCAGCAATTCATTGGCCCCGGCCATTGTGGGCGCCTCCATCAAGGTCATCGACCTGCTCAGCGCCAGCACCGAGCTGCGCGACCGTCTGGAGCGCAACGTGGACCGCTTCCGCGCTGGTATCGAGGCACTGGGCTTCAAGACCCGGGGCGCAGGTGCGGCCATTGTGCCGGTAATGCTGGGCGATGCCAAGCTGAGCCAGGTGATGGCCGACAAGTTGCTCGACGAGGGCATCTACGTGATCGGGTTTTTCTACCCTGTGGTGCCCAAGGACACGGCCCGCATACGGGTCCAGCTCAGCGCGGCCCACACCGAGGCCCATGTGGACAAGGCCCTGGCCGCCTTCGCCAAGGTGGGGCGTGAACTGGGGGTGATCGCCTGATCCGACCGGTCCGGAACATCGGTATGCACAACCCATTGTTGGTTTCCAGGAAAAGGATCTATCTTCGCAGCCCGTTTCCGGGAAAGTACCCTCTATAAAGCACACTACAGTGGCTTCGACGACACACACCACCAGCATGGCCAATGCGGCCACCGTTCAGCCCGAGTGGCTGATCGTGGATGCTGAGAACGAAGTACTTGGCCGCCTCGCCAGCCGAGTGGCCATGCTCGTTCGCGGCAAGCACAAGACCACCTTCACCCCGCACGTCAATTGCGGCGATCATGTGGTGGTGATCAATGCCGACAAGGTCCGCCTCACCGGCACCAAGATGGACGACAAGGAGTACCAGCGTTACAGCATGTACCCCGGCGGCCAGACCCGCGAGGTGGCGCGTAACCTGAAGGCCCGCAAGCCCGAGGCCATGGTGGAGATCGCCGTACGCGGCATGCTCCCCAAGAACCGCTTGGGCCGTCGCCTCTTCAACAACCTGCATGTGGTGGCCGGCTCCACGCACAAGCACGAAGCCCAGAAGCCGCGTAAGTTCGACCTGAACAGCATCAAGTAAGATGGCAAACGTCAACAGCCTCGGTCGCCGCAAGACCGCTGTAGCCCGGGTGGTCCTCACCGAGGGCAAGGGTACCGTTACCGTGAACGGCCGTGAGGGGAACGAGTACTTCCCCATCACCATGCAGCAGTTCAAACTGCAGCAGCCCTTCAAGCTCACCGATACCGTGGGCAAATACGATGTGGTCGCCACGGTCGATGGCGGTGGCATCACCGGCCAGGTCGACGCCGTGCGTTTGGGCATTGCCCGCGCCTTGGTGAAGATCGATGCCGAGCACAAGCCGAAACTCAAGGCCGAAGAGCTCATGACCCGTGACCCCCGCGCGGTGGAACGGAAGAAGTTCGGACGCAAGAAGGCGCGCAAGCGTTACCAGTTCAGCAAGCGTTAAGGTCCCTACGCTTGTTCAGGATCCAATCCCGCTGGACTCTTTCGCCCCCAAGGCGGAAGGCTACCAGCGGGATGCCTGTATCAACGGGAACAAGGAAAGTGAACTAAATCAAAGGAAATGGCTCGTTTGGAATTCAAGCAGTTGCTGGATGCCGGTGTGCACTTCGGCCACCTGAAGCGGAAGTGGAACCCGGCGATGGCGCCCTACATCTTCGATGAGAAGAAGGGCATCCACATCATCGACCTGAACAAGACCGCGGTGAAGCTGGAAGAGGCTGCCGCTGCCATGAAGAACATCGCCCGTGGTGGCAAGAAGGTGTTGTTCGTGGCCACCAAGAAGCAGGCGAAGGACATTGTGGCCGAGAAGGTGAAGCCTACCGGCATGCCGTTCGTGACCGAGCGGTGGAGCGGTGGCATGCTCACCAACTTCGGCACCATCCGGCGCACCATCAAGAAGATGGCCACCATCGATCGCATGAAGACCGATGGCACCTTCGACAACATGAGCAAGCGCGAGCGTCTCCAGGTGAGCCGCCAGCGGGAGAAGATGGAGAAGAACCTCGGTTCGATCGCCGACCTCACGCGTCTGCCCAGCGCGCTGTTCATCGTGGACATCGTGAAGGAACACATCGCCGTGGCCGAGGCCCGCAAGCTCAACATCCCCACCTTCGCGATGGTGGACACCAACAGCGACCCCTCCCTGGTGGACTTCGCCATCCCCGCCAACGACGATGCCACCAAGAGCATCGAGCTGATCGTGGACGTGATGATCCAGGCCATCAATGAGGGCATGGAGGAGCGCAAGAACGACAAGACCGCGGTCGACGAAGTATCCGAAGAGGGTGCCGAAGAGGCTGGCGAAAGCGTGGAAGCTGCTGACGAGGCTGCTGCTCCCGCCGAGAACTGAACAGATCATCGGGTGAACGCCGGGGTGGTCAAGGCCACCCCGGCACGATCCCAAGACCAAACACAAACATGAGCACCATGGCCATTACCGCCGCTGATGTGAACAAGCTCCGCCAGATCACCGGCGCGGGCATGATGGATTGCAAGAAGGCCCTTACCGAGGCCAATGGCGACTTCGACGCCGCCATCGACGTTCTGCGCAAGCAGGGCCAGAAAGTGGCCGCCAAACGCGCCGACCGCGATGCCACCGAGGGCCTCGTGATCGCACAGACCTCTGCCGACGGCACTCGTGGCGTACTGGTCTGCACCAACTGCGAGACCGACTTCGTGGCCAAGAACGCCGACTTCACCGCCATGGCCGAGCGCATCGCCGCCATCGCCCTGGAGAAAGGCCTCGACAGCATCGATGCCCTGAAGGCCGCCGCCTACGATAGCAACGGCCTCACCATCGCCGAGAAGCTCATCGAGCAGACCGGTGTGATCGGTGAGAAGATCGACGTGAGCGCCTGCCACGCACTTACCGCCGCTTACGTGTTCGCTTACAACCACCCCGGCAATAAGGTGGCCAGCCTGGTAGGGCTGAGCAAGCCCGGTTTCGAAGGTGTGGCCAAGGATGTCGCCATGCAGGTGGCCGCCATGGGTCCCATCGCGCTGGACAAGAGCAGCACTCCGCAGAGCGTGATCGACAAGGAACTGGAGATCGGCAAGGAGCTCGCCATCCAGGAGGGCAAGCCCGCGGATATGGCCGAGAAGATCGCCCAGGGCCGTCTGAACAAGTTCTTCAAGGAGAGCACCCTGCTCGCGCAGGAGTTCATCAAGGACAACAAGCTCAGCGTGGAGCAGTACGTAAAGACCGCCGACAAGGACCTTACCGTCACCGGCTTCAAGCGTCACTCGCTCACGATCTGATGCGCATACTTCGATCATAAGGGAGGGAGGCTTCGGCCTCCCTCTTTTTTTACTTTGACCCCGCATTCCCATCACATGGCCCTCAAGTACAAACGCATCCTCCTCAAGCTCTCAGGCGAAAGCCTCATGGGCGGGCAGTCCTATGGCATTGACAGTATTCGGCTGGACCAGTACGCCGACGAGATCATCACCATTGCCGCACAGGGCGTGGAAGTGGCCGTGGTGATCGGAGGAGGCAACATCTACCGCGGCATGCAGGCCGTGGGCAACGGCATCGATCGGGTGCAGGGCGACCACATGGGCATGCTGGCCACCATGATCAACAGCCTGGCGTTGCAGAGCGCACTGGAGGCCAAGGGCCACAAGACCCGCCTGCTCAGCGCCATCAAGATGGATACCATCGCCGAGCCCTTCATCCGGCGCCGGGCCGTGCGCCACTTGGAAAAAGGCCGCATCGTGATCTTCGGGGCCGGCACGGGCAATCCGTACTTCACCACCGATACCGCCGCCAGCCTGCGCGCCATTGAGATCGAGGCCGATGTGATCCTGAAGGGCACCCGTGTGGACGGCATCTACACCGCCGATCCCGAGAAGGACAGCACCGCCACCAAGTACGATCGCATCTCCTTCAACGAGGTGTACGAGAAGGGCCTCAACGTGATGGACCTCACGGCCTTCACGCTCTGCAACGAGAACAAGCTGCCCATCATCGTCTTCGACATGAACAAGCCGGGCAACCTGGGCCGCCTGATCGCCGGGCAGCCCGTGGGCACGCTGGTGGAGTTCTGAGCCATCTACGCTTTCGTAGCGATCACGAGGTATTCGTGCACCTCGTAGTTGCGTGGGCTTCGTGAGCTGGCCTTGAAGAAGGCATGCCCACAACCCGGTCGCATGCGGTCGTGCAACTCCACGGCCAACGTGTCCACGCGGTCCATCCAGGCCAGGTCCGGAGCCTCGAACACTTCCTTCTCCGCGCCTTCGATATCAAGCTTCAGCAGATCGATGTGGTCGATGCCGCACTGCCGCATCAACGTGGCCACGGTGATGGCCGGTACGCCCTGTTCGCCCGGTCGGAGCGTGCGAATGTGGTAGGCGCTGGGGTTCAGTCCCTCGGTCTCGAACCCGATGGCGCCATCGGCAGGGGCCAGCGCGGCCTGCACGGTACGCACGCCGGGGATGTCCTTCACATTGCGCTGCAGCAGGGCGAAGTTGTTCGGGTCCGGTTCCACGGCGATCACCTGTGCCTTGGGCCACCGTGCCTTGAACCACAAGGTGGCCATACCGATGTTGGCCCCCACGTCCACGATCACCTGCGGCTCGCGGTCCATGGGGAAGTGATAGCCGTTCTGGATCACCACCTCATCGAAAATGGCCAGGTCGCTGGTGCCCGTGCGCACGGTGAGCGGACCGGCCAGTTCGCGTACGCGCACAACGGCCTCGTGCCCCGGACGCCGTTTTTTCAGGTACAGCACGCGCAGGCCGGTAACAGGCCCCAGCCTTGCCACGTGTTCCACCAGGTGCCTGAAGGCCTTTGCGATGCGCATGGCCGCCAAGGTAATGGGCCTGTGCGATGCGCCCACAGGTGGTTACTTTTGCGGCCCGAACACCACCAGCCATGATCGATACCGCCGCCGCCCTGAAGACCTGTGAGGACCACATGCGCAACGCACTGGAGCATTTGGACCACGAGCTGACCAAGGTGCGCGCCGGTGCCGCCAACCCCGGCATGCTGGAGACGGTGCGCGTGGACTACTACGGCAGCATGGTGCCCCTTTCGCAGGTGGCCGCGATCAACACCGGCGATGCCCGCACGCTCTTCGTGAAGCCCTGGGAGAAGAAGCTGATCGATGCCATCGAGAAGGCCATCATCGGTGCCAACCTGGGCTTCAACCCCAGCAACAATGGCGAGAGCGTGATCATCCACGTGCCCATGCTCACCGAGGAGCGCCGCAAGGGCCTGGTGAAGGCCGCCCATGCCGAGGGCGAGCACGCCAAGGTGGGCATCCGTAGCAGCCGCCAGAAGGCCATGGAGGCCATCAAAGCCGCCAAGAAGGACGGACTGCCCGAGGATACCGCCAAAGGCCTGGAGGCCGAAGTGGAGAAGCTCACCGGTATCTACAACAAGAAAGTGGAAGCCCTGATCGAGGCGAAGGAGAAGGATATCATGAAAGTGTGACGATGTCGCTTCGGGTGCATTGGCGGCCTGCGGTCACTGCCACGGTGCTATGCGCCCTGTATGTCCTCTCATGGTTGCAGTTCACCAGTGGGATCGTCGCCGTTGGGCTCTTCCTTCCGCTGAACGGATCCTTCGCCATTGGTTACGGCGGGTATGAACTACTCGCGTACGTCTACCTCGTCGCGGTCTTGCTGATCATCTGGCTATTCCTCTATGCCATGCTTTGCGCTGTGCGCAAGGGTTGATGGATGAGTGCAGCCATTGAACTTACTCCACAACGAGTTTAGCGCCACTGATCCAACGGGTGGCATCGCTCAAGTGAACATGATAGATCCCTGCCGTGGAAGGTGATCGCAGCAAAAAGGGGGCTTCCATTGATGCCAGTTGTTCCGCATGCACCAACCGACCCTGCGGATCGGTAATGGTGATCCGGAGCTGCCCTTGTGGCACGAATCCCTTCGGCAAGGTGACGAACAGTTGCACGGACGAGCCTGATAGTACCGGGTTGGGTGCCACGTTAAGCGCGCCCTGCAAATTGGTGATCTGCGTCTCCATACCGGTGATCAAATTGCAGCCGGGCTCCAGGCAGCCCATGCTGTCCACCTTCACCACCCATACATCGCGGCTATAGACCTGCTCCCAACCGCTTTGCCCTTGTTGCCAGATGGCCTCGGCGAAGCCAACGGCAATAAAGCCCCCATCGGGCGTGGGCTGCATGTCGTAAAAGCCAGCATTGCCCAACTCCACCAAGCTGTCGTGGTAGGCGTAGCTGCGCATCCAAATGCTATCGCCGGTGGCGGTGGTGCGAAGGAGGGTGCCCATCAGAGGTTCAACGATCTCGGTGCGGTCATCGAAACCAGCGGCGATCAGGTCGGTGGAGCCGGGAACTTGATGCACAACGAACAGGGCTGCACGCGTTACCGGACCATAGAGTTTCTGCCAAACTACCTCGCCGGCCTGATCGACCTCGTACAGCATAGCCCGACCATCCATGATACCGGTGCCCAAACTCATCGCGCCTGCAACGAGCACGTTGCCATTGCCTGTGAGCGTGAGCTGTGCCGCAGGTTCTTCATGAAAGGGAGATCCATAGTTCCCTTCGCCGATCACATTTCCAAGGGCATCCACACGCACGATCCAAGGCTCCCATACCCAAGTGCTGGTTTCCCGCGAGCCTCCGATGTAATAGCCTCCCCACGGTGCAGGCACGATGGAGGTGAGCGATTCGTAAAGCGCGGGTGAGCCATAAGTGCGGTACCATTCCACGTTGCCTTGGGCGTCGGTCTTGACGAGAAGAGCATCGAAACCGGGGCCTGGGTAATACTCGCCTACAAGCAGGAAACCGCCGTCTGAGGCCTGCATGCCGCCACGCCCGATCCAAGCTCCTCCGGGCAGGCTGATCTGATGGTACTGTACGACAAGACCGTTGGTGTCGATCCAGTATAGCGCCAAGCGAGCAGAGTCCGGATCATTCTGCGTAGCACCGAAGCAGATGTATCCGCCCGTATCCAATGGCATCGTGCAGTTCGCCCATCCGGGATAACTACTGCTGCCAGGTACGTGCAGGCGAGAGCCAGTCGAGAACTGGCCAGTAGCATCTACCAGCACGGTTGAAAGCCCCGAGGAGAAACTGGAATCCATGATGACATAAGACCCTTGGAAGATGATCAATGCACTGCCATCATTTCGCGCTTCAACGCCCCA
>JBEICT010000043.1:0-16125 GCA_040383865.1 Flavobacteriales bacterium
CAGGATGACACGGCCCTGCGGATCGAACACCAGCAGTTGCACGGCGGTACCGGGGGCCACGTTGAGCAGCAGGGTGGCCTCACCAGTGGTGGGCGATGGGTAGAAGCGCTGCTCGGTGGTGCGCAGCTGTTCGTAGAGCACGGTCTTTACGGAGCTGTAGCCATCGGTGCCCAGCTTCACGCGGTAGTGCAGCAGGCTCAGCTCGGGGGGTGCGGTATCGAACCACATGTACTGGCGCGGCACCAGCGGATCGCCGCACAGGCCCTCGATGCGGTGTACGGCCGCGAAGTGGATGCCATCGGTGCTGCGCTCCACATCCTGCCCATCGCAGGTGTTGCCGCCGAAGATGGTCCAATCGATGTGTACCGAGCCATCGATCACCTGCACCGTGTAGTCCGCGAGGAAGGGATGCTCCTGGGCGCAGGCGTGCTGTGAGGCGACGACCAGGCCCAAGCCGAGCAGAAAGACAGATACCCGCAGTGGCATGGTACAAAGATCGCTTCGATCGAACCACTTGCGATCGCCAGTCCCTGTAACGAACGGACCGGCCACTGGAAGCGCCTAACCGCACTTCGTTCCACCACAACTGCGGCACTTCAAACACCCTTCCTCGTAGTAGAGCCCTTCGGCATCGCCGCACTCGGGACACTTGCGGCCAAGGGCCTGGGTACCATCGGGGATGTAGCGCGAAAGGGCCCGCACCACGCCGTTCTTCCACGTATTGAGCGTGGCGTCGTAGAGGTGGAGGTTGGCCACCACGTCCACCACCTGCGGCACGGGCATACCCTGACGTAGCATGCCGCTGATGAGGATGGCGTAGTTCCAGAACTCCTTGTTGAAGGTGCGGCTCAGGCCCTGCACGGTGACTCGGTAACCGTCGTCGTCCGCATACTCGAGGTCGTAGATGCTCTTACCCACCTTCTCATCCTTGCGCTTCACCACACAACCGGCAGTGACCCAACGGGGCAGTTCGAACCCACCATTGGCCTTGCCGGTGAAGATCTCGTAGGGTCTGCCGTCCAGCAGGCCCACCACGGCGATCCAGGGTTCCGTTTCGTTGTTGAAACGGAGGACGTCGGCGTCAAGGCGTTCCGGGCGCGGCGTGTGGTGGCCGGGCTGGTCGACCCGGCCCGCATTCGCTGAAGCTCCTCGCGCCGCCGAAGGCTTCGCGAAGGCGCAGTCGGCGGACGAGTGGGTCGACGCTGCCTCGGTGGCCACCAGGACACCGCTCCTGCTGCCATCGCGGTACACGGTGATGCCCTTGAGCCCGTGGTGCCAGGCCTCCAGATAGATGCCGCCCACCTCCTCCACCGTGGCAGTGGCAGGCAGGTTGATGGTGCTGCTGATGCTGTGCGTGGTGTACTTCTGGATCACCGATTGCATGCGGATGCGCTTGTGCCAGTCGATGTCGTTGGCGGTGGCACCATGGTAAGGGCTTTCCGCGGGGTCGCTCTTGCCGGTGGCCCGCATCCAGTCCAGCACACGCGGGTGGTGCACGGTGAATTCCTCCCATTGGTCGCCCAGGTCGTCGGTGAAGGTGACCTTGGCATTGGGGTCGCCGGGCAACACCTTGCGGCGGCGTGTGTAGCCGAGCATGTACACCGGTTCGATGCCGCTGCTGGTGCGCGTGAGCAGGCTGAGCGTGCCTGTGGGCGCCACCGTGCTGAGGCTGATGTTGCGTCGGCCATGGCGCATCATGCGTTCGTGCACCGCGGGCAGCTCCTTCTCCAGCATGGCGGTGAACTCGCTCGTGCATTCCACGGCGGGAGCGAAGCCCTCGAAGGCACCGCGCTCAATGGCCATGTCGATGCTGCTGTCGAACTCCGCGCGGCACTTGGTACGCAGGATGTCCTCGGCGGCCTCGATCGCCTCTTCACTGTCGTACTTCAGGTTGAGCGCGGCGAGGGCATCGGCCAGGCCGGTAAAGCCCAGGCCCGTGCGACGTCCCTTCTTCCCGGTGTCGCGCAGCAGCTCCCAGGTCTCGCGTTCGGTGCGCTTCAGCTCGTCGGGCTCGGGGTCGGCGTTCACCTTGGCCAGAATGCGGTCCACGGCCTCCAGCTCCAGGTCCACGAGGTCGTCCATCAGGCGCTGGGCCTCGTAGGTAACGGCCGCGAAGCGTTCGTGATCGAACCATGCTTTCGGCGTGAAGGCATCGTTCACGAAGCTGTATAGGTTCATCGCGATCAGGCGGCAGCTGTCGCCGCCCTGCATGGCGATCTCGCTGCACGGGTTGGTGCTCTCGTTGCGGAAGCCCGGATAGACGCTGCTGGTGCTGTGCAGGTGCTGGCGGTCCCAGAAGATCACACCTGGCTCGGCGGTGGCGTGTGCGCAGGAGATCAGCGTGTTCCAAAGTTCACGGGCCTTCACGACCCGGGTGATGCTCGGTGACGCGCTGTCGATCGGCCATCGCAGGGTGAAGTCCGCATCGGACTCCACGGCACGCAAGAATTCGTCGCTAACGCGGACGCTCACGTTCGCACCAGTGACCTTGGTGAGGTCCTGTTTGATGGTGATGAAGTGCTCGATGTCCGGATGCGCGATGTCCATGGTGAGCATAAGCGCACCCCTCCTGCCCTTCTGCGCCACCTCACGCGTGGTGTTGCTGAAGCGTTCCATGAAGCTCACAGCGCCAGTGCTGGTGCGGGCCGCATTGCTCACAGGAGCCCCTTCAGGTCGCAACGTGCTCAGATCGAAGCCCACTCCGCAGCGCCGTTTGAACAGCTGCGCGAGCTGCTGGTCGTTGTGGAAGATGCCGCCGTAGCTGTCCAGCGGTGCGGGGATCACAACGCAGTTGCTCAGCGAGGCCAGGCGGTAGGGATCGCCCAGCGAGGCCATCACGCTGCCCTGCGGCACCACATCGCGGAAGCCGTCAAAGAGGGAGAAGATGCGCTCTTCATCCAAACGCTCACGCACCTGCCCGTAAGCGGATAGCCATGTCCGCTTCTCCGCCGGCAGTGGTGCATACCTCGCCTCGATGCGGGCGAACTCGCGGGCCATACGGCGGTGCATATCGGCCGGAGAACCTTCCACCAGCTGCCCGTCGCTGTTGCGCAGGGCGTACTTGTTCATCCATGTGGTGGCTGCCAGCTCGTCGCCCTTGAAATAGGCGAGCGCGTTCTTCAGCACCTCTTCCTTGGTCCACATCACATTCTCGCTTCGGGGATGTGAAGTTCGCACGTTGATGACCAGATCGCACAGGGGCAGTCTGATGATATCAATGACTTCCTTTGCCCATATGCTCGCCGATCGCCTCCTCCAGCAGGTCCTTTCCTTCTCGCTGACAGGCACCAAGCTGCCCAAGGGAGTACACGTGCTCGACCCCTTCAACGGCCCGCACGCCGATGAGGTGCGCCGCATCGTGACCGCGTTCCACCGCAAGTACTACAGCGATGATCGTCCGCGCACGCTGATGCTGGGCATCAATCCCGGGCGCCTTGGTGCCGGCAGTACGGGACTCTCCTTCACCGACACCAAACGCTGCGAAAGCGACCTCGGCATACCCGTTAATGGCCTGCGAACGCACGAGCCCAGCAGCGACTTTTTCTACCGCATGGTCCGCGCTGCGGGCGGACCGGACACCTTCTATGGCCAGGTCTATGTGCATGCCATCTGTCCGCTGGGGTTTGTCAAGGATGGTCCGAACGGCTCTGCCATCAACCTGAACTACTACGATGACAAGGTACTGGAGCAGGCGGTGACACCCTTCGTGGAGCAGTGGCTGCGCACGCTGGTGCAATGCGGCATGCGCACGGACAGGGTGCTCATCATTGGCACCGGGAAGAACGCGGCCTACTTCAGCAAACTGAACGATCGGCTTGGGCTGTTCGAACAGGTGGTGGCGTTGGAGCATCCGCGATACGTGATGCAGTACAAGGCGCGGAGCTTGGACTTGTACATTGACAAGTATCTTACAGCATTGCAAGCAGTGGGTTCATCCTGAAGAGCATGACCGTGGCCGCCCGCCTCTGTCGTCCGCCGGATACTCCTGCACCATCCTTCGACCCATGTCCATCCAGACCTCTTCCACCAAGACCGCTGCCACGAACCCCGGCTCACTGCCCCCGGATATCCTTGAGCTGGACCGAGCGATAGCGTCCCTCGGTCCCAAGATCATGGTCCTGAAAGCCATTGGCTGGCCCAAGACCACCGAGGCCGAATTCCTCGCCGGGTGGCGCAAGGGCGACCCACGCATTCCCGATCCAGGGTTGAGGCCCAAGGCGCTGGGACCGGAGCGCGAGGCCCTGCTGACGATCATGCGACGTTGCGATACTGCACATCCCATTGGTCGCTTCCTTCACCATACGGCTTGGAGCTATGCCGTGGCGGCGGACATGTTGATACACATTGGCAAGCCCCGCTTCACCGAATGCTCCAGCCTGCTTTATGGGAGACCCGACTTCCGATACCGCTCCCAGACGCGCACCAATCTGGACGCTGCGGAGGCCATGCTGACCATGACGGACGACCTGGTGGGCAGCTACAAGGTCCCTCCCACAGTGGCCGATCTGGACGCAAGGACCTTCGCCGCACAACTACGCGAGCGGATCGGCCAATACTTCGACGGTGCCGATGTGGAGGTGGTGATCGACCCCAAGCTGGCGAGCAAGGCTGCTGCCGGAAGCCGCAAGATCAAGGTGCGCAGCGATGCGCTCTTTTCCGAACTGGACCTCGAACAGCTGGTCCAGCACGAGGCCTTCATCCATACAGGCACCATATTGAACGGCAAACGCCAACCGTTCCTTACGAGCCTCGGACTGGGGTCGCCACGAACGACACGCACACAGGAAGGCCTGGCCACCTTCTCGGAGATCATCAACCAGGCACTGGACATCACGCGATTACGACGTCTCGCCCTACGCGTACGTATGGTGAAGATGGCGTTGGACGGTGCCGACTTCATGGATGTGTTCAAGGGCTTCCTTGCCGGCGGGCAAACGGAGGAGGATGCCTACCGCTCGGCCGAGCGCGTGTTCCGGGGCGGAGATCCGCAGGGTGGCGTCTGCTTTACCAAGGATGCCACCTACCTGGAAGGCACGTTCACCATTTCCCTCTTCATTCGAAAGGCCCTCAAGGAAGGCCGACCCGAACTGATCCCCCACCTCTTCGCAGGCCGCCTCACCCTTGGTGACGTACTGACCCTGGATCCGTACTTCGCCGATGGCACGTTGGTGGAAGCGCGATACATGCCCCCTTGGGCACGCGACCAACGCCGCTTGCTCGCGGTCATCGCCTTCTTCGCTGCCTCGCAGCAGTTCACCCTCGACAGCTTCGACCTCGATCGTTTCGTGGCGTTCGAGGAGGAACAACTGGCGGCTTCCGGGCTTGGTTAAGCACCAGCAACAAGGTCATGGCCGTACATGGGGCCCTCAAAACGAACGGGCCCCTTACCTTTCCGTCCATGGCCCTGGAACGTTACCTGGCCCTCTTGCTGACGCTCTCCCTGGCGGGGACATGCTGCGACGTGCAAGCACAGTTCTGGGAATTCGTTCACCGCATGCTGAACGGCGACAGCACAGCCGGCCCCGACTTCGACACGACCTATATCGCCAGTTACCGTGACGACCTGGTACTAAGCCCCATCATGGCGCATCAAAGCGCCAGCGTCAACCTCTCACGGACCGATGGCAACGATCTTGGACTGACCACCAACACGCCCGTGCAATACGGACTGGCACTGGACTACAAATGGCTGGGCGTTGAGTATACGGCCACCATTGCCGGCCTGAGCAGCATCGATAGTGACCGCGGTGCCACCGAAAGCCGTGGGCTTGGTTTCGGCTACACCGGCCGAAAGTGGTGGTTCCGCAACATGCTGCGCCAAAGCAAGGGATTCCATGTGGACGACCCCACGGCTGTGGTTCCCGATTGGAACGAAGGAGATCCCTACCCGTATCGGGGCGACATGGAAACGGTCACCTACATGGCCACCCTGAACCACGGTTCCAATTCACGCCGTTATTCGCATACCGCAGCGCTCTGGCAGATGGAGCGGCAGAAACGAAGCGCCGGCAGTTGGGTGGTGGGCGGCACATTCTGGTTCACGCGCACCACGGTGGACAGCAGCCTGGTCCCACTGTACCAACGCGAGCTGTACGAGGTCCCCATTACGGTGACCAGCGTCCGACGCTGGGTGGTCGGTGTCACCGGGGGATACACCTATACGCTGAGCCTTTGGGGACGCGGCTTCGCGAACCTGATGGTAGTGCCCGGCCTTGGCGCCCAACAGCAGGCGCTGGGCACTTCGCAGGGCAGCTCGATGAACGCAGGTTGGAGCACGGCCCTCACGGCCGAGGTACGTGTGGGCGCGGGCTATGTGGGCGACCATTGGTACATCGCACTCACGGCCTACAGCTTCCAGAGCACCGGCCATGTCACCCCGGACGTACAACTTGGCAATGGACTGGCCAGTGCGCGGCTCGCTGCAGGCTGGCGTATCCACCACATCCGCCCGATCATCCCCGCTTTGGGGCTTTAGCACTACTTCCCTGGGGGCCGCTTCAGGAAGCCTTCCTTCACCATTTTCCAGTGTATCTCCTCCATGATCTCGCGCACCGTGGTGCTGAGATCGCTCGGGTTCACTGTGCTGGTGGTACCGGTCCAAACCAACTTGCCCTGTTTGGTACCGTAGATGTTCGTTTCGATGGTGTAGGTCACATCGGTGCGCACGTACCCCGGATCATAGTACATCGGCGCCGCATAGCCGTAATAACCATAAGGCGACCCATAGTAGGACGGATAGGTCGTGCCAGGCACGTAGGTCTGCTCCTTCGTAAGGTCCACCAAGCGCATGATCACGACCCCATCGATGCCATCCTTGATCATCTGCTCGTTCATGCCCGGGGCATTGATGGCCTCGATGTTGTTACCGAAGTAGGTGTAGGAGGCCACGCCCTGGGCCTTGCTACGCGATGCCAGTTCATCCTCGGCAGCGCGACGCGTGGCCTCGTCCTTGAGCAGGGCCACGAACAGCACTTTATTCAGGCTGCCCTCCTCAACGGAAACGGAAGGGTCGCGCCAGCTGGTGACCAAACGGGTGCTGCTACCGCAGCCGATCAGAACGGACGCCAACAAGGCGGTGAGCAGAAACTGTTTCATGGATCACGAAGCGCGTTGCGCGTTGCGAAAGTAGGTCGTTCATCGGCGGCCACCTCCACCACCACGTGGGGCGGCACCTCCGCGAGCGCCACCGCCGTAGCTTCCGGCGCTCGGTGAAGGACGGCCTTGGTAATTATTCACCCGTTGCTGTCCGCGGTCACGGCTTGCCTGATCGCGCTGCAACTGCTGCTGGGTGGCAGGGGGCATGGCAGGCGCCGTACCTCGGCCACCCTGGCCTGTTGTGGCCTGTCCCGTGGTCGGCCGGGTCCCGGTCTGGCCCGTTGAAGGGCGCGTGGTGGCCTGTCCGGCACCAGGGCTCACCGTTTGGAACTTCCCGTTGCTTCCCTGCTGCTGCCAGGTATTGCCGTCAGTACGATAGACGTTTCCCGCCTTGTCGGTGTACATATTGTTCCCTGCGCCAGGCTTTGACCCATTGGATGGCCGCCCACCTCCTGCTGGTTGTGTGCCCGCACTGGGCCGGCTGGGCTGCACGCCGGGATTCTTGCCGCGGTCATAAAGATTGCCGCGGTCGGCAGGCTGCGTACTGGGCTTGTTGGCCGATCCCTGGCCAGCACCCGGCCTGCCGGAACCCCCTTGCCCACCTCCGGGCCTGTTGCCCTGACCACCACCCACATTGATGTTGGTGCTATTGTCGATATTGATGGTGTTGTTACCGCCACGGCCGTAGTAACCACCACCACCATAATGATAGGGTGGCCTGTAATACGGTGGGCGGTACATGGGCGGGCCCCACCAACCGCCGGGATAGCCACCCACATGCACGGTCATCCAGCCATTGGAAACGGTCATGCCCATGTTCCAGCCCGTCCATGGGTTGTAGTGCATATTGAACCCGTAGGTGACCGGTGGTGGATAGTATACCGTGCCATACCAAGGCGTGTAGTAGTAACCCGTTCCATAAACCACCGTGGGGCCATACACATAGCAGCCGGTGTAGCCGGGCGTGTAGCCCACATACACCACTTCAGGTGTGCTGTCATACACCTGCACATACTTCACGTTGTAGTTCGGGCTGCTCGGCGGGATGTCCTTCACCTCGGGCGGCACCTGTGTGCATACGGCCCAAGGCCCCATGGAGTCGTCACTCTCGTACCACACGGCATTGTCACAGGCATAGAATCGCTTGCGGATGTAAAGCACGCTCGTGGATGCGTTCTCGGCCTCGTAGACCTGCGTCCCTTCGATCAGGCGCCATTTCGGTTCACCATCGTAGGTAATGGTGGTGGTGGCCGTTCGCTGCACCTTGGCGGTCTGCGGAATGCTTGCATCCAGCACCGACTCACGCGCGGCAGCGGTGCCGGGCACACTGGCCAGCACACCATCCTTGGGGCTGCCCTCCGGGATCTTGGCAAAGTCGGTCGGCAGCTTTTCGGCATCGATATACTTCCAGCCATCGGGGCCCAGCTTGGGTGCAGCGAACCAACGTCCGCTGAGCAATGCATAGAACTGCTGCGAAGCGATGTCCATGAAGATGTCGTTGTCCGTATTGGTCACGTACAACAACTGTGTGCCTTGAACGGGCTTCAGATCGGCCGCACCATTGGTCTGGAGCAGCTCGGCAGGGACGGTGCTCACCACGATCTGCGGCACCACCGGCTTGCCATTGTCATCGCCGGGCGCCTGTTGTCCTGCGCCCTCATCCTGCTTGACAAGCCCCACCAGGTCCTTAGGTACATTGGCAGTGACCGTCCATGGGCCTTTGACCGAACTGGCCGTGTACCAGAGCCCAACACCGCCGAGGAAATAAGTCGCATGGTCCTTCGTGGCCGCGATAAGAAAAGGGGTGTTCACCACATGGTCATAGACGCTTCCCTCCACCGGCTTCAGGATGGGCTCGCCGTCGATCAGCACCAAGGTGGTGGCCGTTTCCGCATAGATGATGCGCGGCGGGGAGTTCTTCAGGTCGGGCTTGCTGCCATTGTTCGCTTCCAACGAGGCCAGCAATCGGTCGATGGAGATCGGCTGGGTGTACTTGGGCACCTCGGCGCTCAGGAAATCCTTGAACTGCTTGATGCGTGTGCTGTCCGTTAGGCCCGGGGACTTCACATCGGTCACCTCCACCTGCGAGAGCGTGCCCATGCGCGTATCGCGGTCCACTTCCAGGAACCCCTTGATCCAGATGGCGCCGTAAACGGGGTCCTTTCCGCGCTCCTGTAAGGCCACTGCCGCACGCGCCGTTACATGCCCGTCCGCATAGCTTTCCGGCTGGGGTTGATAGATGATGATGGTGCTGTTCTGCGCAGGAACGCTCAATGGCCATTGGTCCTGGGCCACGGTCCGGACAGCGACCAGAAACAAGGCGAAGGAGAAGGTTAGGATCTTGTATCGCATGGGCGTGATGAACAGAGGGGTAAAGGAAGCACTTGTTCCGGGCATGGCCCTCATCCTGCTTGATCCGGCCCCATCTCATGCGTCATCCAGCCCATCATCAAGCGGTAGCCTATGCTAAGCACCACGGCACCGGTGAACAGGCCGATGAAACCAGACAGGATGAACCCGCCGATGGCGCCGAGGAAGATGACCAAGGTGGGCACCGCTGCACCGCGCCCTAGCAGCAATGGCTTAAGTACGTTATCGGAGATCATCACCACCACCATCCACACCGTGAGCAATGAGGCCGGCAGGGTATCCAGGGAAGCCCATGCATAAACGATGACGCCGATCGCCACAGGCCCGACCCCTATCTGCACGATGCAAAGCAGCAATGCCGCGATGGTGAGAAAGCCGGCGGCCGGCACACCCGCAATGAAGACACCCGCTGCGAACATCGCCGTCTGGAGGATGGCCACGCCAAGTATACCCTTGGCCACCTGGCGTACGGTACCTGCCGCGAGGTCCACCATGGCCTTGCCGTTGCGGCCCATCACACGGTCCAGGAAGCGCTCCGCGGCCTGTCCCCCTTCATTGGCAAAGGCGAGCAGCACGCCTGCAGCGATGAAGGCGATGATCAACTTCAGCAGATCGATCGTGAAGCTTGCCAGGCCCTGCACCAGTTTCAACGCGATCGCCTTCAATTGCTCGGAATGGTCACGCATCAATTCCGCCAATGCACCATCGCTGGTGGGCCACTTGTCGGCGATCACCTTTTTCAGTCCTCGTCCTTCATACCAATCAGCAGGTAGTTGGGGCACATGCAGCTCATCGGCGGTCAAATGCGCACGCAGGGTCTGCAATGAACTAACCAGGCTTTGACCGGTGAAATAACCCGGTACGGCCACACACGCGAGGCCGATGATCACCAGCACCGTGGCGGCCAACCCCTTGCGCCCACCCATCCAGCGCGTCATGCTGGTGAACAGGGGGTACAGCGCCACAGAGAGGATGACCGCCCAAACAAGGATGGTGGTGAAAGGTGCAAGGATGAGCACACACCACGTGAGCAGTCCGCCCAGCAGGATGAGCCTAATGAAGGTGTCGACCGCAAGGGCCGGGGGCCAGGAACGCTGACCAGTATCTGATCCCATGATCCGATCCGTTTAGTTGGTGAATATCGGAAGAACCATCACATTCGTAGTGATATCCAACAGCCATGCTAACAGAGACCGCACCGGAAGGCCCCTTGGGCAAGTTGATCTGGGGCGGGCTGCTGCTGGCCCTGTGCGTGCTGATCCATGCCGCAGGCCTGATCGCTCTGGGAAGGCGGGTGCGTGGCCGTTGGGAGGAACGGTCACCGGGTTTCTTCAGCGACCTCTGGTTGTTGGTACGCATGGCGTGGATGATCACGATCCTGCATCTGATACAGATCGTCATCTGGGGCTGGTTCTTCTGGGGCTCCGGAGGCCTGCCTGATACGCACACGGCCTTCTACTTCTCGTCCGTAACGTACACGACCGTAGGCTATGGCGACGTGGTGCTGCCACACGCCTGGCGCGCCATGTCCGGCTTGGAATCGCTCACAGGCATCCTCACTGCTGGCCTGTCCACCGGCTTCTTCTTCAACCTGCTGAACCGCATCCTGGAGCATCGCCAAAAAAGGCATTGACCACCCACCATGTCCATCGATCTCAAAGCCCTGTTGAAGGCATCATCCCGAACGTTGTGGGCAACGTTGCTCAGAAAGTTCCCTCACAGGGTGGCTCAGCGTTTCAGCTTCGCTGTCCGGGACTTGCGCTTACCCGATCTCCCCATTGCTTTCCCGGGAGCACGGCTGACCTTCACCGGAGCAGCCGTTGCTGTCTTGGCCGTTTTGCGCGGTGATGTCTTTTTCGCTGTCTTGCGGGTGGCAGGCTTCCTTCCGTTCGCCCGCATGTCCCGAACGAATGCCGCATGGTCCTTCTCCGTCTGGTCGGCGTAGCGCATGGCGAACTTGGCGATGGCATCGGGCATGGCATCACTACCACCGATGTAGCCCTGCAGCATGGCACCATTGCCCGTGCGCACGTGGGCGCGGGCCAGCACTCGTCCGCAGAGCCGTGCATAGCTCAACAGCAGTTCCTCGTCGAAGCTGTCCACGTCCAGGGCCATCTTCATGTCGCGCAGCTGACGCAGATAGAAATGGCGCCCCATGGGACCCGTGCTCCAGCCCAGGAACATGTCACTGGCGGCCTGCACCAGGCGCTGTCCCTCCACGATGCGCCGCCCTTGGTGGGCATAGGTCTCCGCCGTGGTGAACGGCGCCAGCACGCTGTTGCGCGCCTCCTTCACCTGCAGGAAGAGCGGCTCATCGCGGTCGTTCATTAGCAGCACCACGAAGCAGCGGGTGCCCACACTGCCCACGCCCACCACCTTCAGCGCCACGTCCACAACGCGGTACTGATCGAACAGGTGTCGACGGTCGGCTTGAAGTGTGCGCTTGTATTCGTCCAGAAAGCGCAGGATCATGTCCATGTCCTTCTTCAGGTCGAAGGGATGGTACACCAACGGCTTCTCCTCGCGGATCTCGAAGCGGCCCAGGTTGCTCTGGGTCAGCTTGTAGAAGGCCTTCACGTGCGTGTTCTTCTCGGCCGCCTCGATGGCATCGGCCAGCACCTCACGCGCCCGGGTGTTCTTGGCGGTCTTGGACAGCACGCGCAGGTCGAACTTCATGTACCACAGGTCGAGCATGGAGATCTGAGCGTATTCCCGAACGCCATCGCGATAGGATACCCCGAGCTCAAAGGCCACCTCTTCCGCCTCATTGTCGCTCAGACCGGCAGCACGCGCGGCCAGTGCGAAGCTCGCCGCAAGCCGCTTCACATCCCACTCGAAGGGCGCCTGATGCGTCTCGTCGAAATCGTTGGCATCGAACACCAGCGAACGCTCCGGCGTGGCGAAGCCGCCGAAGTTCATCAGGTGGCAGTCGCCGATGGCTTGTACCATCAGTCCGCTATTGGCACCGGCGAGGTCGGCGGCCATGATGCCCGCCGTGGCGCGATAGAACACAAAGGGGCTCTCCTTCATCCGCTCGTGCCGTACGGGGATCAGATCGGGCAAACGATCGTGGTCGCTGGCGCGGATCTGCTCAATGATAGGTATGCGCCCCGCCGGAGGTTTCCATAGGGCCAGCGCCGTGCGGGGGAACTTGGTGCGCAGGGCTTTGCCCTTGGCTTGGTATACGGAACTCTGTTCGGCCATGATGCGGTTTACACGTAAAGGAAATACAAGGTCTGAACCTTCTGCAACTTGTTCACTGAGGAAGATCATGTTCACATTGCACGCATGGTCGGCGGTTCCACACTGCCCTCTTCCACCCGGATCGTTTACGTTCGCAGTTGCTAAAGGGTCCCACAACAAGCGGTCCGTGTCCAACCTCCCGATCATGTCATCCACCCCATTACGGCGCATGCTGGCGCCTCTGGCGTTAGCCCTGCTCTGCGGTTGCGGCGGGGGAAGCGCACCTCCGGTCATCCATCCCATGGTCCAGGTGGTCACCGCCGGCCAGGCCGATGTGCCCATCTACTCGGAGTTCGTGGGCCAGACCTACGGCCAGGAGGACATCCAGATCATTCCCCGTGTGGAGGGCTGGGTAACAGGCATCCACTTCAAGGAAGGCGATCCGGTGAAGCAGGGGCAACTGCTCTACACCATCGACGACCTGCCCACCCGCACCAAGGTGGAGGCCGCATCAGGCGATGTGGCACGCGCACAGACCATGGTGGTGAACAAAAAGGCCGACCTGGACCGCGTGAAGCCCCTGGCCGCCATGAACGCCCTGAGCAAGCGCGACCTCGATGCCGCACAGGCCGCCTATGAGGCCGCCCTTGCGGAACTGCGCGTGGCCCAGGCCAAACTGGAGACCGCCAACATCGAACAGGGCTACACCCGCATCACCTCGCCGATCGATGGCGTTATCGGGATCAGCAAAGTGCTGCAGGGCGACTACGTGGGCAAAGGCACCTTGGGCGGCGCCATAAATACCGTGAGCAGCCTGGAAGACATGCGCGTGCGCTTCCCCGTGAGCGAGACCGACCTGCTGCGCTTCCGCCAGCGTGGGGGCCGGGACAGCAGTGTAACCCAGGCCCGCAATGACATCCGCCTGTTGCTGGCCGATGGCAGCGCCTACCCCGTGGCCGGCCGCCTGGACCTCGCCGACCGCAGCGTGGACCCCGGCACCGGTTCCATCCTGCTCCAGGCCGTATTCCCCAACCAAGGTCGACTACTGCGCCCGGGCCAGAGCGTGAAGGTGCGCATCCTTACCGATCGCGCCAGTGGTGCCGTGCTGGTGCCCCAGCGCGCCGTCACGCAGTTGCAGAACCTGTTCAACGTGTTCGTGGTGAACGACAGCAACATGGTGCGCATGACCCCCGTGAAGGTGGGCCAGCGCGTGGGCGAGAACTGGGTGATCACCGAAGGTCTGAAGGCCGGACAGCGCGTGGGCCTCGTGGGCAACGCGCTCCTCGACCCCAAGGTGCCCATCGAGCCCAAACCCGTGGAGTGGGATTACATGAAGACATCCGGCAACTGACCACACGCACATGAGCGAGTTCTTCATCCGCAGGCCCATCGTGGCGATGGTGATCAGCATCTTCATGGTGCTGCTGGGCCTGCTCGTTCTGCGCGGCATCCCGGTGAGCCAGTACCCGGAGATCACCCCGCCGATGATCAAGATCACCGGCAACTACACGGGCGCCAATGCGGTGAACGTGGAGCAGACCGTGGCCACGCCCATCGAGCAGCAGGTGAACGGTGTGGAAGGCATGCTCTACATGCAGAGCGTGAACGCCGGTGATGGCTCGCTCGCGCTGAACGTGAGCTTCGAGGTGGGCACCGACCTGGACAACGCCAACATGCTCACCCAGAACCGCGTGAGCCAGGCCAACCCCAGTTTGCCCAACGAGGTGAAGGCCCTCGGTGTCAACACCAAGAAGTCGCTCGTCTTCCCGCTGATGCTGGTGAGCCTCACGAGCCCCAACAGCACCTACGACGCCTCCTTCCTGAACAACTTCGGCTACATCAATGTCGTGGACGCCCTCAAGCGCATCCAGGGCGTGGGTGATGTGGCGGTGTTCGGTGGCAGCGAATACGCCATGCGCATGTGGCTGAAGCCCGATCGCATGAACGCGCTGGGCGTCACCGTCACCGACATCAAGCAGGCGGTGAGCGCCTACAACGCCATCGTGCCCGGTGGACAGTTCGGCGGCGAACCCAGCCTGCCCGGCACCCAGAACACCTACACCGCCCAGTTGCAAAGCCGCCTGGTGAGCCCCGAGCAGTTCGGTGAAGTGGTGGTGAAGCGCAGCCCCAGCGGTGCACAGGTGCAACTGCGCGATGTGGCCCGCGTGGAGCTGGGCACCGAGTATTACAGCATGAGCAGCCGCCTGAACGGCAACCCGGCCAGCACCATCGCCATCTTCCAGACGCCCGGCAGCAACGGCCTCGATGTGGTGGCCGCCGTTCGCAAGGTGATGGAGGAGCAGGCCCAGCGCTTCCCGCCCGACCTGGAATACAACGTGAGCCTCGACACCACGGCCGCCATTACCGAGGGCATCAACGAGATCATCCACACCCTGTTCGAGGCCGTGCTGCTGGTGATCCTGGTGGTGTTCCTCTTCCTGCAGGACTGGCGCGCCACGCTGATCCCGCTCCTCACCGTACCGGTCTCGCTCATCGGCACCTTCATCTTCTTCCCCCTGCTGGGCTTCAGCGTGAACGTGCTGAGCCTGCTGGGCCTGGTGCTCGCCATCGGCCTGGTGGTGGACGATGCCATCGTGGTGGTGGAGGCCGTGATGCACCACATCGAGAAAGGCCTCTCTCCGAAGGAAGCCACGAAGAAGGCGATGAAGGAGGTGGCCGGTCCCGTGGTGGCCATCGCCATCATCCTCGCCGCTGTGTTCATCCCGGTGGCGCTCGCCGGCGGCATCACCGGACGATTGTACCAGCAGTTCGCCATCACCATCGCCGTGAGCGTGCTCATCAGCGCCTTCAATGCATTGACCTTGAGCCCGGCGCTCGCTGCACTGCTGCTGAAGCCCAAGAAGGAGGGCGGCAAAAAGAACCTGCTCGATCGTTTCTTCGGAGCGTTCAACCGCTGGTTCGACAAGTTCACCAATGGCTATATCGGCGTGGCCGGGTTCTTCGCGAGGAAGGTGATCCGCGGCGTGGCCTTCCTGGGCATCATCGTGGTGCTGATGGTGATGCTCGGCAAGAGCGTGCCCGGCGGCTTCGTGCCCGAGGAGGACGAAGGGTACTTCATGTGCAGCGTTTCCCTGCCCGATGCCGCCAGCCTGCAGCGCACCACCGAGGTCACCCGCAAGCTCGAAGCGCTCATCGCGTCGGTGCCGGGTGTGGAGAGCGTGACCATCGTGGACGGCAACAGCATCATCAACAGCACCATTTCGCCCAACAGCGCCACGGCCTTCGTGCAGCTGAAGGAATGGAGCCACCGCGAACACACCAGCAAGCAGCTGATGCAGCAGGTGAACGCACTGATCCAGAGCCAGCTCAACGAGGCCACTGCCTTTGCCTTCGGTCCGCCGCCCATTCCCGGGCTCGGTTCCAGTGCGGGCTTCAGCCTGATGCTTCAGGACCGCCAGGGCAACACGCCGCAGTATCTGGAGCAGCAGGCACGCGCCTTCATCAAGGCCGCACAGG
>JBEICT010000044.1:0-16122 GCA_040383865.1 Flavobacteriales bacterium
GGACGATTTCCGTCACCGCACCTCCCTGCCTTCGCCCAGCGCCACGGACATCGATTTCACCCTCGATGGTCGGCGTGTGGTCCTGGTGGACGATGTGCTGTTCACAGGACGCACGATCCGGGCGGGCCTCGATGCGCTGCTGGCCTTCGGTCGCCCGGCCAGCGTGCAACTGCTGGTGCTCATCGATCGTCGGTTCAGCCGCCAGGTACCCATCCAGGCCGAGTATGTGGGCAAATGGGTGGACAGCATCGCCGACGAGCGTGTATCCGTGGAATGGAAGGAGAGCGATGGCCGCGACCAAGTGCTGCTTCATCCGGCCGTACGGGAAGGCCGGGCCGCAGGTCGATCCCTTAATGCTGCATCCGACCCATGAGCAACACCATCTCCTTCTCGGAAAGCGGTGCAGTGAGCGATCAGCTCAGCACGGAGCATCTGCTCGGCATCAAGGACCTCAGTACGGCGGACATCGAGCTCATTTTCCGCACGGCCGATGGGTTCAAGGAGGTGCTCAACCGCCCCATCAAGCGCGTGCCTTCGCTTCGTGATATCACCGTGGCCAACCTGTTCTTCGAGAGCAGCACGCGGACCCGGGTAAGCTTCGAATTGGCCGAAAAGCGCCTAAGCGCTGATGTCGTGAACTTCAGCAGCAGTGGCAGCAGCGTGAGCAAGGGCGAAACCCTGGTGGATACAGTGAACAACATCCTGGCCATGAAAGTGGACATGGTGGTGATGCGCCATCCGGACCCTGGCGCCGCCTTGTTCCTCAGCCGCCATGTGAATGCGCGTATCGTGAACGCTGGCGACGGAACACATGAGCATCCGACGCAGGCCCTCCTGGATGCCTACAGTATTCGCGAGAAGTTGGGCCGCGTGAAGGGAGCCAAAGTGCTGATCGTGGGCGATATCCTGCACAGCCGCGTGGCCCTCAGTAATATTTTCTGCCTGCAGAAACTGGGAGCAGAGGTCATGCTGTGCGGTCCCAGTACACTGATGCCGCGTTACATCACGAGCCTGGGGGTGCGTGTCGAACACGACCTGGACAAGGCCCTTCGCTGGTGCGATGTGGCGAACATGCTTCGCATCCAGCTCGAAAGGCAGGGCGGCGATGGCATTGCGAACTTCCCGAGCCTGCGGGAGTACGCCATGCTTTACGGGCTTGACCTGGAGCGCTATCGACGCATCGGAAAGGAGGTGGTGATCATGCATCCGGGCCCCATCAATCGCGGGGTGGAGGTTTCCAGCGAGGTGGCGGACCATGCGAACAGCATCATTCTCGAACAAGTGGAGAACGGCGTGGCCATCCGCATGGCGGTGCTGTACCTGCTGGCGGCCCGGATCCCACGATAGGCTGTTCATGATTGTTGGCCATAAAGGGTGGGTAGTTGTATTGATAGGCTGATTATCTTTGACCGGTAGCCCATTCAGACCATGAACTTTACCATCGAGGACAAAGGCCGGTACACGCTTGTCACCAGCAATGCTGACAAGCTTGACACCTCGTGTGCACCAGAGTTGAAAAGTGAGCTTGTTTACCTGAACAAGACCGGCGTGCGCAATGTGATCATGGACCTGTCCCGCACCCGGTATTGCGATTCATCGGGCCTGAGCGCCTTGCTTGTGGCCAACCGCCTGTGCAAGAGCGTTAATGGCTCCCTGGTGGTCTGTGGTCTGCAAGAGCCCGTGCAGAAGTTGGTACAGATCTCTCAGTTGGAATCGGTGCTTTCCATTACTCCTTCCGTGAACGAGGCCGTGGATCTGCTCTACATGGAAGAGATCGAGAAGGACATCAACAAGGAACCCTGATCAGATGCTTAGAACGCTACTCGTTACTTCCGCTGCTTTGGCCGCCTTCACGGTGATGGCGCAGCCCTGTACGCCGGACCCGCTATACACGGACAGCCTGTTCGGGGTGTGGCCTGATACCACGGAAAACTTCGCTCCTGCCTACTTGGGAGTACCCTATCAACAGGTACTGAACTTGAAGGTGCCTCAGGATGCAGGTACCATTGATCCACAGTTCGCCGGTGTTGTGTTGGATTCAGTGGCCTTCACGGGCGTCACGGGTCTGCCTCCGGGGCTTTCGATCGCTTGCGCCTCGCAGACCGCGGCAAGCTGCTCCTACCTCACGGGCCAACTCGGCTGCGGGGTGATCCAGGGCACGCCCACCGAACTGGGCATGTTCAACCTTACCCTGAACGTAACGGCGTACAGCACGCTGGGCATTTTCGTGCTTCCGATCCCCTATGAGTTCTCGGGATACCGGATCGAAGTGCAGGAGAATACCATCGGTATGTCGGAGGCATCATCCACTGTGCTCGGCCAGGTCCGCAACGTGCCCAATCCGTTCAATGCGCGCACCCAGATCGAGTTCCAGTTGTCCAAGCCGGGTGCCGTGAAGGTGCGTGTTTTCAACTTGGTGGGAGAGGAGCTTTGGGTGAACCAGGTACAAGGCAAGGCGGGCATCAACCGCGTGCCGTTCGAAGGCGGAGACCTGCCTGAGGGCGTGTACCTCTACAAAGTGGAATCCGGCAAGGAGAATTACACAGGTCGGATGGCGCTCTACCGCTAAGGCGTTGACCCTTGCAATGAACACGTGCGAAGGCCTCCGTTAGCGGGGGCCTTCTCTTTCCCCCCATGTACCAGCGGCGCTTTGAGGTCACCACGTTGGGCACAGGCGCCGCCCTGCCTGCGCGGGGGCGCTACCCCACCTCCCAGTTGGTGAACGTTCATGACGGACTTTATCTCTTGGATTGTGGGGAAGGCACCCAGGAACGGCTGCGTTCACTGGGCGTGAATTTCATCCGCATCCGGCGCGTACTCATCAGCCACCTGCACGGCGATCACTACCTCGGGCTCATGGGCCTGATCAGTTCCATGCACCTCATGGGCCGCAAGGAACCCTTGTACGTTCATGGACCGCCGTTACTGAAGGAGATCATCGACATCCAGTTGCGTGCCTCGGCCACCTGGCTCCGATATCCGCTTCATTTCCCGCCATTGATGCCAGAGAACGGGCTCGAGGTCTTTGCGGATGAACGCGTTCGGGTGACCGCTTTGGAACTGAGGCACCGGATACCGTGCACGGGCTTCGTGTTCACCGAATCACCATCCTTACGTTCACTGCGCAAGGACATGGTGCATGTGATCCCGCACTTCAAGCGACAGGCCGTGAAGCAAGGGGAGGACCTTCGTTTTCCGGATGGGCCACACTACACCAACGCTGAGCTCACGGAGGATCCACCTCCGCAAAGGCGCTATGCCTATTGTTCGGATACGGCCTACGAACCGGCATTGGTCCCGTACATCGATGGTGTGGAGCTGCTTTACCACGAGGCCACCTTCACGGAGATGCTTCGAGCAAGGGCGAAGGAGACCATGCACAGCACAGCTGCCCAAGCGGCCCGATTGGCGTTGGCATCCAATGCGGGTCAACTATTGCTCGGTCACTTCAGCTCCCGCTACAAGTCTTCGGATGAACTGCTGAACGAAGCGCTTCCGATCTTCGCTCGGACCCTGCTCAGCGATGAAGGGATGACCTTCCCGGTGAAGCCACGATCGATCGTGTAGATCGCGGTTTGGTGATCGGGTGAGTTCGGATAACTTTGCGCCTTACTTAGAATCGTTCTAAATAAAAATGCGAGTCCGAACCCTGATAGCCGACCACAGCGAACTGGCCTTGATCGGTCTTCGGACGGTATTTGCTGGAGTGCACCGCATAGAGGTGGTCGGAGAGGCCCGTGACGCCATTGAACTGCAGGCCTTGTTGTTGCGTGAGAAGCCGGACGTGGTGCTTCTGGACCATACGGCCGAAGGCTTCGGGGCCAAGGTCATCCGCGATGGGCTCAAGCGTTCCAAACGGACCCGGTTCATCTCCATTACGCCCGACCCCTCGGCGATGGCCCTGATGAGCGCGATCCGCGCCGGGGTGACGAGCTACATCAAGAAGGATTGCGGCATCGACGAGATCATCGACGCCGTGCTGGATACGGCCGATGGCCAAAAGTTCTTCTGTGGCAAGATCCTGGAGACCTTGCGCCGCTCTTCCTTTGATGTGGACCAATTGCTGACCGCACCCATGTCCTGTGCGCCGGTCACCCTGAGCGCGCGCGAATGTGAGGTGATCTCGCTCATTGCCGAAGGGCTCTCCTACACACGCATCGCCGAGCGATTGCATCTGAGCGCGCACACGGTCACGACGCATCGCCGGAACATCATGCATAAGCTGGGCGTGAACAGCACGGCCGCTGTGGTGATGTATGCCATGAAGAACGGGCTCGTCTCGCCGAACAAGTTCCTGTTCGACTCGTCCGAGGCGTGATCCTCCATACCTTACTTTGTCTCCATGAGGCCTCTACAGGTGATCGGCGAAGTGGGAGGCAGTTCATCCCGCTGGGCCGTGGTCCATGGTCCTGAACAAGCGGAGCTGTTCCCGGTGAAGGGTGATACGCTACCAGGCTTCAATCCCCTGAACGGTGATGCTGCGCTATTCGCTGAGGGCCTCACCGCCTACCTGATGGAGCGCAGCCCGGGGGCTTTCCATGTATCCGAGGTAGTGGTCTATGGTGCAGGCTGCGGTAGTGCCGACCGCAAGGCCAGGATGGATGCCGCGATCGCGGGCATCTGGCCTCAGGCACGGGTGACCGTTGAAACGGACCTGCTGGGAGCGGCCCGCGGATTGCTGGGCAACGGCCAAGGCCTGGTGCTGATCCTGGGCACCGGTATGAACGCAGGGCATTACGATGGCCGCCAGTTGTACCGGCCGATGCCTTCGCTGGGGTGGGTGCTGGGCGATGAGGGCAGTGGCGCCGATATTGGTAGGACAATGCTCCAGGACGCCTTTTACAGGCGCATGCCAACGTTCATCAGCGAAACGCTGTTCGGAGCCGATGGGCCGGACCTGGACCAGGTGTTGCAGGAGGTTCACCGGTCGCCGTTCCCTGCGCGGGCGCTCGCCGCAAGGACCGCAGCGCTGGCCCCGCTGCTGCATGAGCCGTATGTGATCGACCTGCTCCGGTCGCGGTTCCATGCCATGGCCGAACTGCTCGTGACCTTCTTCACACCGGACCAGCGAGCATCCGTGGCGGCCACCGGCTCTGTGGCCTGGGGCTTCCGCGAATTGTTGGCCGAATGCCTGTTGGACCGGGGCATGACCCTTACGGCCGTGGAGCGGGACCCGTTGCCGGGCTTGGTGCGCTATCACCGGCCAGCAGCGGACCAGTAGCCGGGCCGATCACCAGTTCCTTCAGGCGCTCGAAGGCCGCGCGGTTGCTGGCCGACCCGATGCTTCGAAGCACGCGCGAACGTTCAAGTGCGGTCAGGTGCCAGTTCAGCGAGATCTGCTCGTCCGTGTTTCGTTGCAGTTGAACATCCACCAGATGCAACGGGAAGCCATGGCCGCCTCCGGCCAGCTGCAACATCAGGTCGTAATCCTGGTCCTGCACGCGAACGAAGTTGTCATAGACACTGCCCACAGGGTCCGTTACGCGTCCGATGAGCGATGCGCTGCTGGATCGTACCTCAAGCTCTTTTTGGGTGTCGCGCAATTGCAGCAGGACGACCCCTCCCGTGTTCGCTGCGATCCATTCCCGGTAGGTATGCAGAAAGGCCAGTGTTGCACGATAGCCATAGTTGTCGCGCACGCCGGCATCCATCACGCGCATGGGTGGTTCGCTGGGCAGCGTGACCACGGGGGTGATGTACGGGAAGGTGGCGTTCATGCGCAGCGCCGTGGTCAGGAGCAGGTCCTTGGCGCCCTGATCGGCGAATAATCGCTGGAACTCGATGGCCTCCGGTTGGCTGGGTATCCTGCTTTCGGCCTGAGGGCTGATATTGGTGAGGAACGCCATGGGCTGGGAGGCGATCACCAATCGACGACCATCGTTTATGGAGGTAGGCGCAATGACAAGCAGGGGGATCCGTGCCTCGCGCTCGGCCTGGGCAAGGTCGCCGATGCGCAGGTCGCTCAATACCTGATTGGTACTGGCGTTGAGGCGTTGCTCAAAGGTGGCGCCACGGTCGAGCGTGTAGCGGTTGGTCCCGTGCTTCACGCTGCGGTACCGGATGAACATGTCGTTCGTCACGAAGCTGAACACGAGCGGGTTCAGCATATCGCCGGACAACTCGGTGATCCGTTCCGGTGAAGCACGGTCCAGGGTGTCGTTACCCAACATGTACAGCTGCCGGAAATACGTGGCTCCGATCAGTCCCCCGCTTGAGCCCGAAATGAGCATGGTCCGGTCCATGAGCGTACCGCCCAGCAAGCTGTCCGCAACCTGCAGGCAACGGTAGGTCCAGAGCAGTGCACGCAGTCCACCACCGCTCGTGTTCACGATCACCAAAGGCGGGCGCTCGCCGGCATGGGGCAGTGCGGCATTATCGGCCTTCCATTGCTCCAGCGTGGCCATGAGGCGGTCGGCATCGGCGCGAGCGGTGGCCGTGTCGTTGGCCATGGCAGCGATGGTGGCCCTGTCATATACGGCCGGGGGCGAGGTGTAGTCCATGCCGTAGGCCTGTGAATCGTATAGGAAACGCTCTGTTCGATGGCTGACCCAGTTCAGCAGCACGATGGTGCCGATGATCACAGTGCCGGTCCAGCCCTGCATCCAACTGAACAGTGCGCTGATGATCATGAGGAACATGGTGAACAGCAGGAAGGCACTGGCCCCGGCCGGAATGAAGAAAAGCCCGACATCGCTGAACGCACCCAACGCGATGAAGCTCAGCACAAGGATCACTTCGAAGATGCTGCCATTGATGTGGTTCTGCCAAAGCACATCGCGCAGCAGTTCCTGGTCGTAGTGGTCGCTGCGGCGCGCCAGCATGATGCGCAGGCGTGGTGTCAGGTAGGTCTCGACCCTCCATTTCTCGCTCCGTTGTTGGCGTCGCAGCCAGCGCAGGGCCTTCCGTCGTTCCGACCCGCCGCGTGGGGCATGGGCGTGTTGCGGTCCGATGATGTCCACCAAGGGCTCTTCGGGACGGAGGTCCTCCGGCTCCTTGCCCAACAACTTGATGATATCGGTATTGGTGCGCGTGAAGTAGACCAAGGCCAGCAGGAGGAAGCTGCCAATGCCCAGCAGGAACCCAGCGAGGTTGGCGATGATCCGCAGGGCAGGGACCAGCTCTTTGGTGTATTGGAAGTGGGCCGAGCTCCACAGGTAGGTGAGGATGAACACCGCCGGTATCACGGCATTGTTCACATTGAACTTGAGGAAGGGGCGCGCAATGGTGAGGATGAACGGGAACCGGTACCCGTGCATGGTATAGCTGTACAGGTTGAACGCCGTGATGAACCCGCCCAAGGCGAACCCGAGGATCGCGTAGGAAAGGAAGTTGACCCGGCCGAAGTACTCCGGATAGAGGAACAGGTTGGGTACCCCGTACTTGACCCCGAGGCTTTCGGTCACGAAGCCGAAAAGCAGGAGCCAGGTCAACAGCAACAGGTGGTTCTTCTTCAGATGCAGCAACAGCAGCTGTATCGGGAAGAAGTACATCACCCGGCGTGTCCACTGGCGGAATTTGATCCTGGCGGTCATTGGCGCATCGCTCCCTCCAATGATACGGCCAAGCGGGCTGCCGTGTTGTGATCTCGCTCGATCAATATCAGGCCAAGCCGGTGAAGAACGCCGGGAACAGGTGTCCCCAAGCCCTTCCAGAGCCTGGCCACCAGGTGGGGCGAGCCCGCGGTCCTACACCTTGGCCAGGGTCAGCGCCATCACTTCGGCTTCCAGCGCTTCGGCCTTGGCCTTTAGTGCTTCTGCCTCTTTCAGCACCTGCTCCTTGAAGGCCGCATCATCCAATCCGGCGCAATTGATGCGCACATTGAGGTACCCTCCTATGGCCCCGGTACGTGCACACAAGGCACCCACGCCAGCGTCACTCACACTGGCCGGCAGACCGATGTTGGCCATGGCCTTCATCAGTTCCATGCTCTCCACACAGACCTGCATGGTCCGCAATGGGGTGTTGATGGCCCCTTTCGTGGCTTCCAGGATGGCCGCCTTGCGGGCTGCTTTTTCCTCGTCGCTTCCCTTGGGCAGCCCCATGGCGGCCATGATGCGGTCGAACGCCCGGGTGTCCTCGTCCACGAGGTAGAGCAGTTCGTTCCGTAGCTTCTCGCCGTTCGCGGCCCACGTGCTGAACTCCTCCCAGCGGTCGTCCCACCCGCGCTTATGCGCGCTGAGGTTGGCCACCATGGTGCCGAGCGAAACGCCCAAGGCGCCCACATAGGCCGCCACGCTGCCGCCTCCGGGGGCGGGGCTCTCGCCAGCGGTCTCTTCGCTGAAGCGCTTCAGGTCCATGCGTACGAGGCGTTCGCTGTTGCTGTCCTCCAGCATGTATTCGATCACCTTTTTCTGCGGGTCGAAGGGGCCGAGGTCATCGAGCCCCAGCGACTTCACGGCGATCTTGATCTTCTCGCGCTCGGGTATGCCCAGGCTGCGCTCCTGGCGCTTCAGGTAGAAGTCCGCTGCATCGAGCAGGGCCTGCTTCGGGATCAGGCCCACCAGTTCGCTGCCCGTAACACGGATGCCGCGTTCCTCGGCGGCCTTGCACGCTTCATCGAAGGCGACATGCACGGGGGTCACGGTGATGTCCGTCAGGTTGAGCGACAGCTGGGCGACACCGTACTCCTCGATGAACCAGCCGATGCCTTTCACGGTCTTCAGCTTGCCGGGCACCTGTACTTCGGTGCCATCGGGTTGCTTCACCTTGCGGCCCGCTTCGCGGATGTCGAAGGCGATGGCGTTGGCCCGGCGCGTGCTGGTGGTGTTCAGGTTCACGTTGTAGGCCACCAGGAAGTTGCGTGCACCAATGGCCATGGCCCCGCTGCGGGCCACGCTGTCGTTGAATTCCGACGGACCGAAGTCGGGCTTCCATTCGGGGTCCTTCAGTTTCTTGGGCAGCCCTTCGTACTCGCCGCTGCGGTTGTTGGCCAGGTTCTTCCGTTTCTCTTCGCTGGCCGCGGCCTCATAGAGGTATACCGGGATACCGAGCTCCTTCCCCACGCGCTCACCGAGCTTTTTGGCCCACGCTGCGCATTCTTCCATGCTGATGCCGCTGATGGGCACCAAGGGGCACACGTCGGTGGCTCCGAAGCGCGGGTGCTCGCCCTTGTGCTGCCGCATGTCGATGAGCTCCTGCGCTTTCTTGATCAGTCGGTACGCCGCCTCGCAGACCGGGCCGGGCTCACCCACGAAGGTGATCACCGTACGGTTGGTGGCCTTGCCGGGGTCCACGTCCAGCAGGCGCACGCCTTCCACGGTCTCCACCACGGCGGCGATGGCATCGATCTTGGCACGGTCGCGTCCCTCGCTGATGTTGGGCACGCATTCGATCAGTTGGCGTTGCATGTTGCTCGGTTGGAATGGGCGGCAAAGCTAGCAGTGCAGAGCGCTCGCCTCTTGACCCGTTCACCGACTTGCATCCATCGGTCCAGGATATTTGGACTCGTGCTAGTTGTAATTCCAATTGAGTTGCCGGGCTGGGGTATGCCTTGTCTCGTGGCCATGCGGAACTGACCTCCGTTCCGCAAGAGGGAGAAGGCCAGAGCCAGCGAACCAATGATCGTTCAGGCGCTTGGCCCTCGGCTCAACCCAGCAGGACACTGGCCAGGTTGTTCATCACGTGTAGCAGGATGGGCACCCAGATGGACCCGGTGCGGGCCCGGGCGTAGCCGAGCACGATACCCAGCGGCAGGATGAGCAGCATGACAAGCACCTCGTACTGCAGGTGCATGATGGTGAACACCCCGGCGGTGATGGCCACACTGGCGTGCTCGTCCACCACGTGGCGGGCCGTACCGAACAGCAGGCCGCGCAACAGGAATTCCTCGAACAGGGGAGCCACAATACCCACACCGATCACCAGCATGGTCATGTTGGTGGTGCTTCCCAGCACTTTCTCCATGAAGTCGGTCTGGAAGGCGGGCACGGAGCGCATCAATACCTCCAACGCACCGGCCAGCAGCAGGAAGATCCCGATCCAGATCACGGAGCGTTTCAGCGAGGGGATCCGCAAGCCCAGTGTATCGGCCGCTTGGCGGCGCTTCCAGAGGAAGACCGAAAGCAGGATCAGGCCAATGCCGGTAACGCCGCTCCAAAGCGCCTCTTTGGCCACCATGTCACCGTTGAGCAGATAGTGGTCCATGGCCGATCGGAAGCCTTCGTCCTGAAGGAGCGAAAAGGAGAACCCCTTGTCGGCGAAAGCTGGATCCGCGTTGGCCACGCCCACCACCAGCACACCGAACTGCACCAGCATGAACACCAGCAGGATGATCGCAAAGAGCGCTATGCCCATGGCGAACTCCAACTGGGGAGGACGATGAAGAGGGTGGCCTGGTTCAGGCAGGGAGGGTTCCGGCGCGGACGACTGTTCCATCAATGAGCACGGTGTCGATATGGTCGCTGCCGAAGGCGTAGGGCAAATAGGCGAGCGAAGGTACCTCGCGGGTGATGATCAGGCTGGCCCGCTTGCCCACGGTAAGGCTGCCGAGCTCCGCAGAAAGGCCCATGGCAGCAGCGCTGTTCAGCGTCATGGCGGTCACGGCCTCTTCTGGCAGCATGCGCAACTGGATGCAGGCCAGCGAAAGCACCAGGTTCATGTTGCCACTTGGCGTGCTTCCTGGATTATGGTCGGTGGCCAGCGCCACGGGCACCCCCCGGTCCATCAGTTGGCGCGCCGGTCCGTACGGGATGCGGAGGAAAAAGGAGCAGGAGGGCAGGAGCGTGGGGATGGTTTCCTGTCCGACCAATGCATCGATGTCCTCCTGGGTCATCACCTCCAAGTGGTCCACACTGAGCGCACCATGCTTTACGGCCGCCTGCACGCCGCCGATACTGGTGAACTGGTTCACGTGCACCTTGCCGCGTAGGCCTTGGCGCTGGCCGGCCACCAGCACGCGTTCCATTTCGGCCACGGTGAAGTAGTTGGTTTCGCAGAACACGTCCACGAAGTCGGCGAGTCCCTCGGCGGCCACCTGCGGAATGAGGGTTTCGCAGATCAGGTCGATGTAGGCCTTTCGGTCGTCCTTGTACTCAGGTGGCAAGGCATGTGCGGCCAACAGGTTGATCTTCACCTGTAGGGGGAGCGTGTCCTTGAGGCGCCTGGCCACGCGCAACATTTTCAACTCGCTTTCGGCCGTGAGCCCGTAGCCGCTCTTGATCTCCACGGCAACGGTGCCTTGCCGCATCATCTCTTCCAGTCTAAGACGTGCCTTCCGGTAGAGGGATTCCTCATCCATTTCGCGCAGTTTGCGGGCGCTGTTGAGGATGCCGCCACCGCGGGCCGCGATCTCCTGGTAGCTGAGGCCATTGATCTTGTCCACGAACTCCTCTTCGCGCGGCGCGGCGAACACGGTGTGTGTATGTGGATCGCACCAGCCGGGCAGTACGAAGCGCCCTGTGGCATCGATCACGGTCACCTCAGTACCTACGGCTGGAAGTGTATCCGCACTGCCCAACGCACTGATCCGTCCGTTCTCGATCAACAGCCAGCCGTTGCTCACTTGCGGAAGACTGGACATTTCGGCGCCGCGGGCGATGGTGACACCCTGTGCATGGGTGCCCACCAGGGCCTTGGCGTTCTTGATCAGCAGTCGGTTCATCGCGTGGGTCGAGCGGATATGGTCCGGCCAGCGGCAAAGAAAGCAAGGAAGAGAGGAAGCCGTCCGGTTGTTGCGGTTACCATCGGGTAACGCGCTGTATCGTGCGGCCTTTGGCGGTGCGCATGTGCAGGAGGTATTGTCCGGCTGGCAATGCGCTCAGGTCGAGCATGGTGCCGGGTGAATTGCGCTGAAGCACCAGTTGTCCCAGTATGTCTAACACCTGTACGTCGAGCACCTGTTCGCCAGTGGTGTTCAGGTACAAGAGGCCGCCCGTTGGATTGGGGAAGACCGCATTGGTATTGTTCTCAGATGCGGGTTCAGTTGCCGTTGCCAGTTCGCCGAAGCGGAGGTTCAGGACCGGTGCCAGTTCGGGATCGCTGGCATCACTGAAGGTCACCACACCTTGTGTGAACCCCGGTGCCGAAATGATGAACTGTGTGGCCGTGCTCTGTGAAAGGTAAGGGAGCAGTTCCGCAGGCAGATCGAGACGGATCCAGTGGCCATCGCCCCCGTTCGATCCGAAACGACACGCGCTTCCCGAAGCATCGGGCGCAGCGAAATAGTCCACGGCCTCCACTTCGAACCCGGTGCCGAAGCCGCCGCTCTTCACCTTCACATCCAAGGGACCATCCAAGGGGTTGTCGCCGCTAAGCCCCGAGCGACGGAGGAAGATGCTCGCGCCGTCAACAATGCTCTGCTGCATGTCGGTGGTGGCGAAGGTGAGCACCGTGGCGACCTGTTCTGTGCCCGCAGTGCCCAGCTGTAACGTGCCGGACACCGCACCCTGGCTGGAAACCGAACCATCCTGCGTGCCGGACGAGAGCAGATATTGGTCATCCATCAGGAACTTGTGGTAGAACTTCCGGGTATGGAGCTCGATCATTTCCCGATACCCGCTCGCCGACAGATGGAAGCAGTCGCGCGTGAGCCCATAGTTGCGCATGGAGCTTTTCGGCGAAGGATAGTCCAAGTAGCCAATAGGCAATGGCGCGGTGCCAGGTGGATAGCTGCCGCCCGGTGGCACACCCAACGCGCTGTTCTGGCCGAAGGCGTACTGCATGAGGCCGGTCGCGCTCACGAAGCTCACCCGGTCCGTGGTGTCGGCATACCCTTCCAGCAGTACGCTGAAATCATTCAGGATGTTGTTCAGTTGCGCGAAGCTCGGGAAGCCCATGCCCTGCCACGTGCCATAGAACGGATGGATGGTCTGCAAGGGTGCTAGGTCCTCGATGACCTCTTCGAAGTTGGGATACATGTAGCCGCTCCAGAGCACATGGATGTCCGGACGCACACCAAGGATGAAGGTGATCACCTGGTGCAACCGATCGAACACGGCCTGGCGCAGTGAATCGGTCTGTTCGGGTGTGAAGCTCACATTCCAATCGCCCAGCACATCGTTGCCCCCAATGCTCAGGTGTACGACCTTGATGCCGGTGTCGTCCAACAACCGGTCGGCGATCTCCGCCTGCTTGTCCATGCCCAGGAAGTCGTCGGTCTCGGCGCCGTTCTCGGCCAGCGTGAGATTGGTGTAGTAGCGGTGGCCTGAGTGACCCCACTTGGCCAGGACCTCATTGATGGTCTGGTCCACTCCCATGAAGAAGGCCCAACTGTCGCCCACCAGCAGCACCTTGTCCTGGACCGGTTCGGTGCATTGGGGTTTTGCGGTGATCGCGATCAATACGCCAATGGCAAGGAAAAAAGTACGGGTAGTGTGCGGCATGGGAGGGATAATTGACAGGTCCAATTTAGCAGATCGGCACCGACCGTTCGCGGGCCGTGATAAACTCGTGGACCACATTCAAGCCACCACGAGCAGCCGTGCCGCTTCCAACCGGAACCGTACATCGTGCCCTACTTCAAGGGGTTCGCCGTCCAGATGGGCCATTGTGCCGCCCTGCCGAACAGTGGCCGCAGTGGCAGGGATGTTGGAGAGGTAGGGGTTGCCGTCCGCCCGGTGGGTGTAGATGTCGTAAAAGGCCTTGATCAGGGGTAGGAGCGGAGGTTTGCGCACCAAGCGAAGCTCTGCGATGCCATCGTCCGGCTTCGATCCCGGACTGATGTCCGCGCCATTGCCGAACTCCCGGGTGTTGCAGAACACCAGCATCAGCACGCTCTCCTTGATCGTCTTTCCATTCACCTGGAGTTCAACCGGCATGGGCGGTGCGCCGAAGATCTCCTGCACGATGATACGTGCATAGGTGAACATGCCACGCGTGCTGCTCCGATCGAAACGGTCGGCCACGCGCGCATCGAACCCGATGCCGGCAGTGCCCAGGAAGAGGTGGTCGTTGAGGTAACACACGTCCATGGCGCGCGCTGGTGCGGTTAGCGCATGGTGAAGCGCCTTCTGAGGATCCAGCGGCAGCCCGATGGAGCGCGCATAGCCGTTGCCACTGCCCATCGCCACAATGCCCAGGGGCGCCTTCGACCCCAGCAGACCTTGCGCGATGGCGTTGTTGGTGCCATCGCCGCCCACGCTGATCACCCGGTCGTAGCCTTGGTTCACGGCTTCCCTTGCCAGTTCGGTACCATGACCGGGTCCTTCAATGGCACGCAGGTCCAACTGTGCGTTCATCGTCTTCATCAACCGATCAGCGATCGCCGTGATACGCGGTGCCTGTTTCTTCCCCGAACGTGGGTTGTAGATCACCATCGCTTTCATGGCGCGGTGGGGATGGTGAGCGAGGCGTTGATCATGCGGCCGTTGAACTGCTGGATGGCGGCCTTCAAGTGGCGCTCCAGGTCCGCATCGTGTTCCGGTATGGCCGTGGAATCGTTCGCCAGCGTTGTTCTACCGATGATCCGTTCTCCGTCGAACTGTAACTGGCGGGTGGCGCTGGTGATGCTGTACAAACCGTTGTTGGTCCAGATGGCATGGGGGGGGGAGGCAGGTCGAAGCGCGCTATGCCCGAACGCGAAGAACGACGCATCGTATCCGATGAGGTCGAGCACCGTGGGAACGATGTCCACGTGCTGCGTAACGCGCTCTTCGGTGCGGGGCTGTATCAACTGCGGACTGAAGTAGACCAACGGAACCCAGTAATCGATCGGCTTGTTGCCTTGTGCACCTGTTCGTTCCAGGTCGGCGGTATGGTCGGCGGTGATCACGAAGAGCGTGTTGTGGTACCAAGGCATGGTGCGCGCAGTGGCGAAGTACTGGCGCAAAGCATCATCGGCGTAGCGCAAAGTGGGTTGAATGGCCTGTGTGCCCCCGGCGAAGCGCGCGGCCTCATCGGGCGGAAGGGCATAGGGGTGATGGCTGCTCAGCGTGAACACGACGCTCAGGAAAGGTTGCTGTTCCCTGGCCAATCGTTGGGCGTGGAACTGGAGAAAGGGTCTGTCGCGTACGCCCCAGTGCCCATCGAAATCCGCTTCTCCGTTGTCGTATTCGTTCAATCCCACGTAGCGTTGGAAGCCCGCGCTCTTGGCGAACGCATCGAAGCCCATGGTGCCATTACGCCCACCGTGGTAGAAGCTGGTGCGATAGCCTTGTCCGCCAAGAATACTGGCCAGGGAGGTGAAGGGCAGGCTGGCATAGGGCGACGTGATGAAGGCTTCGTCCATCCATTGCGGCATGCTGGCCACGATGGCGGGGATGCCATCGATGCTGCGGCGCCCATTGGCATAGGCATTGGTGAAGCACAGCCCTTGGCCCATGAGTGAATCGAGGAAGGGCATGTAGCCATCGCCGCCGGAAAGCCGGGCGGAATACAGCGCCGAAAAGCTCTCGAGAATGATGACCACCACGTTGGGTCTCTGCCTTTCGCGGAACGTGAAATGGGTATTGATCTTGTCGCTGGGGAACGCGTGCTGCTGCACTATCGGCCACAGGACATCGGCCTCCGCAGGCTGCATGTAGTGGCGTTCGGCCAACGTGGGTTTGCCCAGTGTGGTCAGTATGGTGAACGGGGTATTGAGCACCACCGGCAGGTACGATCCGCCACCGTATTGCGCGGCGTCCAAGGCTTGTAGTGGGATCAATTGGAAGCCCCCGCGCGATGCGAGCACCAGAAGCGCCAAGGCAATGGTCCGCCAACCGATCTGCCATGGCCAACGCAGCTGGACCTTGGCATCGAGCCGACCGATGCGCGGGTAGGCCCTCGCCAGCAGTGCCAGGCAACCGATGTAGATGAGCCCGATGTGCCAGTAGTCGCGCAGGAAGGCCGGTGCCAGGTTGGCCGTGTCGCCACCGGTGGTCAGGATCTGCAGGAAGTCGGCCGTGCTGCGTTTGAGGCTGAACGCGAAGTAGCCAAGGTCCACGCAGTTGAAGAAGAGCGCCAATGCATTGATGGCCATAAAGAGGCCGAATTGCACGCGCGCCATGGTGCGACCAGGTCGTGGCGCCAGGAACACCAACAGTACCCACGGAAGGTGCAGCCAGGCAATGGCCGAAGCATCGAACCGCAGGCCCCCGACGAAGGCCGAGACGGGTGGCGAGGGGAAGAGGTCGCGGTTGTACAGCCAGAACAGCAGCCGCAGCAACGCATACACGGCACCTACCGCACCCAGGCGGAGCAGCAATA
>JBEICT010000045.1:0-16092 GCA_040383865.1 Flavobacteriales bacterium
CCGTGTCGCCCATCTCCCAGAAGTTGTCCTTCTTGCTGAAGGGCAGAATGCGCTCGGAGGGCAGGTAGTTCATCCAGAGCTGGCGGGTCTCCTCATCGGGCTCCAGGCCGTCCTTGGCATCGCCACCGAAGTAGGTGACGTAGAGGTCGTTCGTGTCGATCTTGTACTCGTCCACCAGCAGTTCCCACGCCCACTGGATCGCCTCGGCCTTGAAGTAGTCACCGAAGCTCCAGTTGCCGAGCATCTCGAACATGGTTTGGTGGTAGGTGTCGATACCCACCTCCTCCAGGTCGTTGTGCTTGCCGGAAACGCGCAGGCATTTCTGCGTGTCGGCGATGCGTTTGTGTTTCGCCTCGCGGTTGCCCAGGAACAGGTCCTTGAACTGGTTCATGCCCGCGTTGGTGAACATGAGCGTGGGATCGTCCTTCACCACCATGGGGGCGCTGGGCACGATGGTGTGGCCGCGCTGGGCGAAATGGTCGAGGAACTTCTGGCGGATCTGCTGCGAGGTGAGCATGGTACGGGGGGAATGCGGCCGCAAAGGTGGCGATACCGGTGGTTCCATGGAAAGGTTTGGAGCACCGTGACTTAGGGAACTTTAACGCCCCCACTGGCGGCAGGGGGACCGCAGCCGCACACGGGGTGGTTACATTCGCCTTTCGCACTCCGGAAGGCCCATGCCCGAGCATAAGTACCGCTTCAACCCGCAAACGCTCAATTTCGAGCGGATCAGGCTGTCGGCCTGGCAGCGCACCCGGCGGCTGGGCCTGATGCTGATGCCCGGTCTGGTGGTGGGTCTGTTGGGCATCTTCCTGGTATACCAGTTCGTGGACAGCCCCAAGGAAGCGCTGCTCCGGCGCGAGAACAAGCAATTGCTGGTGCAGTACGAGCTGCTGAACAAGCGCCTGGAGGAACTGGACCGCGTGATGGCCGATGTGCGCCGCCGCGACGACAATATCTATCGCGTGATCTTCGAGGCCGACCCGGTGCCCGAGAGCATGCGACGAGCGGGCGTTGGTGGCATCAACCGGTATAAGGACCTGGACGGTTTTGCCAGCAGCGATCTGGTGATCGACACCCGCAAGCGCCTGGACCAAATGAGCCGGCAACTGGTGGTGCAGTCGCGCTCGTTGGATGAGGTGGCCGCGCTGGTGCTGCGCAAGCAGGAGATGCTGGCCAGCATACCCGCCATACAGCCCATACCCAACGAGGACCTGACCCAGACAGCGGGCGGTTACGGCATGCGGATCCACCCGATCCACAAGATCCCCAAGTTCCATGCGGGCATGGACTTCACGGCCAAGCAGGGCACGCCGATCTATGCCACGGGTGATGGCCGCGTGACCTTTGCCGACTACGCCACCAATGGTTACGGCAGGCACGTAGTGATCGACCATGGCTTCGGCTACAACACGCTGTACGCCCACCTCAGCGAACTGAAGGTGCGCAACGGGCAGAAGGTGAAGCGCGGCGATGTGATCGGCCTTGTGGGCAACACAGGCCTCAGCGCAGGCCCGCACCTGCACTACGAAGTACACAAGAACGGCCAGCCCGTGGACCCGGCCAACTATTACTTCAACGACCTGACGCCCGAGGAGTATGCCCGGATGCTGGAGCTTTCGCGCAACGCCGGCCAATCGCTCGATTGATCGGATACATTTGGAGCGCACATGCCTTACAAGGAAAAGACCGTCGAGAAGCTCTTCTGGTCCATCGGCGAAGTGGCCGAGGAACTGGGGGTGAACACCTCATTGATCCGCTATTGGGAGAAGGAGTTCAGCCATGTGCTGCGCCCGCGCCGCAACAGTAAGGGCGACCGGCTGTACACCACGAAGGAGATCGAACAGCTCCGTCGCATCCAGCACTTGGTGAAGGGACAGGGTTTCACCTTGAACGGCGCGAAGGAACGCCTGCGCTCAGGCGCCGAAGAACAGCGCCCCGTGGACCGCATCGCTGACGTGCGCGACCGGTTGATGGGTATCCGCCAAAGCCTGTTGGAGCTGCGCGAACGGTGCTGAACGATCAGCAGTAGCGGGCCTGCCGCAGGTAATTGCCCACGTAATCCGCCACACCTTCCTCCAACGTGTGGAAAGGCGTTCCGTAACCGATGCCTTGCAACTTGCTCATGTCGGCCTCGGTGAAGTACTGGTACTTGTCGCGGATATCGGCCGGGGTGTCCACGAATCCAATGTTCTCCTCTTTTCCCATGGCCTTGAAGGTGGCGCGCACCAGGTCAACGAAGGTGCGGGCGGTGCCGCTGCCCAGGTTGTAGATGCCGCTGTTCTTCCGGTGTTCCATCAGGAACAGGCACACATTGCACACATCCTTCACGTAAACAAAGTCGCGCAGTTGCTCGCCGTCCTTGTAATCGGGCCGGTGGCTGCGGAAGAGCTTCATGCCGCCCGTGGCATTGATCTGGTTGAACGCGTGGAACACCACACTGGCCATGCGTCCTTTGTGGTACTCGTTGGGGCCGTACACATTGAAGAACTTCAGACCCGCCCAGAAGAACGGTTTCCGCTCCTGCGCCAACGCCCACTTGTCGAAGTCGTTCTTGCTGTCGCCGTACGGATTGAGGGGTTTCAGCTTGTACGGGAGCGTATCGTCCTTGTCGCTGTATCCCAGTTCACCACTGCCGTAAGTGGCCGCACTGCTGGCGTACACCAGCGGGATGCCGTACTTCACGCAGGCCTCCCACATCCGCTGGCTGTAGTGCAGGTTCAGCTCGTCGAAGATGGCCGTGTTGAACTCGGTGGTGTCGGTGCGTGCGCCCAGGTGGAAGATGAACTGCACCAGTTTCTCATTGGCATCCAGCCAGGTGAAGAAATCGGCGCGGTCCACCTTGGCCGTGAGCTGCTTGCCGTGCAGGTTGGGAGCCTTGTCGGCCCGGGAGAAGTCGTCCACGGCCACAATGTCCTGCCAACCCTGGTGTAACAGTTCGCCCACCAAGGCACTGCCGATGAAGCCTGCGGCTCCGGTCACTACGATCATGGTGCGAAGGTAGCGTGGTGCATCACCGCGGCCATGGAGCGGAGGCACGACCCTACCTTTGCCCCGCATGCCGATCGTACACATCACACGCCGCGAGCGTTTCAGCGCCGCCCACAAACTGAGCCGCCCCGACTGGAGCCTGGAAAAGAACCATGCCACCTTCGGCAAGTGCTCCAACCCCAACTGGCACGGCCACAACTATGTACTGTGGGTCACCGTTTCCGGAGAGCCCAGCCCCGAGACCAGTTTCGTCACCGACCTCAGCGCGCTCAGCCGCCTGATCAAGGAGCATGTGCTGGACCACTTGGACCACAAGAACATCGACCTCGACGTGCCCTTCATGAAAGGCCGGTACAGCAGCACCAAGAACCTGGCCGTGGCCATTTGGGAACAACTGGAAGGGCCTGTAAAGGCCTTGGGCGTTGAGCTGCGGATCGTGAAGGTGGAGGAGACGGAGAACAATTACGTGGAGTACCATGGCGAGCGGTGAGCATGAACCCATCGGCGAGGGCTACGAAAGGATCGACCAGTACGACCCGGAACGCATTGAGTGGATCAGCGGGCACTATGGCCACATCCTGAAGGCCATCGGCGAGGACCCGGAACGCGAAGGGTTGAAGAAGACCCCCGAGCGCGTGGCCAAATCCCTTCAATTCCTTACGCATGGCTACGACCTGGACCCGGCGGCCATCCTGCGCAGCGCCATGTTCAAGGAGGACTACAGCCAGATGGTGGTGGTGAAGGACATCGAGGTGTACAGCATGTGCGAGCACCACATGCTGCCCTTCTTCGGCAAGGCGCATGTGGCCTACATCCCACAGGGCCGGATCGTTGGCCTGAGCAAGGTCCCGCGGGTGGTGGACGCGTTCGCCCGCCGACTGCAGGTCCAGGAGCGCCTAACCAACGAGATCCGCGACTGCATACAGGACACCCTGCAGCCCATGGGCGTGGCGGTCGTGCTGGAGTGCAGCCACCTGTGCATGCAGATGCGCGGGATCCAGAAACAGAACTCGGTGACCACCACGAGCGCCTTCACCGGCATCTTCCTCACCGACAACCGCACCCGTGAGGAGTTCATCCAGCTCGTCAGTTCGCGGCTGCATTGAACCAGCCCCATCGAAAACCACCAACGATCTCCGATATTCGACCTTTCAAGCATTCCCACATGGAGAACCAGAACTACCAACAGACCACCTACATCGGCACCGGCGAAGTGTCCAACGTACGCACGTTCGTGGCCAGCGTGTTCAGCTACATGACCATGGCCCTTGTGATCAGCGGCGTGATGGCCTGGTGGTTCGGCAATAACATGGAACTGTTCGGAAGCCTTCGCGACCTGTACACCGGCAAGCCCACCATCCTGGGCTGGGTGGTGATGTTCGCGCCCCTCGGATTGGTGTTCCTCATGGGCGGCATGCTGGAGAAGCTCAGCGGCACCATGCTGATGACGGTGTTCATCGTCTACAGCGCGCTCACGGGCATGAGCCTTTCGTACATCTTCGTGGTCTACGACCTCACGGCCATCATCCGCACCTTCTTCCTGAGCTCGGCCGTGTTCGGCATCATGGCCATAGCGGGCTACACCACCAAGACCGACCTCACCAAGCTGGGCAACATCCTGTTCATCGGCCTCATCGGCATCCTGCTGGCCTCGCTGGTGAACATCTTCTGGCCCAATGGCACCATGGGCTGGATCATCAGCGTGATCGGCGTCATCGTGTTCACCGGACTTACTGCCTATGACATGCAGAAGATCAAGCGCATGGGCGAAGTGGTGGCCACCGGCACCGAGACCGCACAGAAAATGGCCCTCATGGGCGCCCTGAGCCTATATCTGGACTTCATCAACCTTTTCCTGATGCTGCTGCGCCTGTTGGGCAGCCGCAAGTGAGGAGCCTCTGTTCCGTAAGGACACCGCCCACCACCTTCGATCAACGACCGTATGACCGCCTACGTATTCCCTGGACAAGGAAGCCAGTTCCCCGGCATGGGCAAGGACCTGTATGATGCCGACAGCAATGCACGCATCTGGTTCGAGCATGCCAACGACCTCCTCGGCTTCAACCTCACCAACGTAATGTTCACCGGTAGCGAGGCGGACCTGAAGCAGACCAACGTGACGCAGCCCGCGATCTTCCTGCACAGCGTGGTGAAGGCCAAGGTGATGGGCGATACGTTCCACCCCGCCATGGTGGCCGGGCACAGCCTGGGCGAGTTCAGTGCGCTTGTGGCCGCCGGGGCCATGGAATTCAGCGATGGCCTGAAGCTGGTGGCAGCGCGCGCCAATGCCATGCAGAAGGCCTGCGAACTGCAGCCCAGCACCATGGCCGCCATCCTGGGCCTGGAGGATGACAAGGTGGAAGAAGTGTGCAAGGGCATCCCCGGCGTGGTGGTGCCCGCCAACTACAATTGCCCCGGCCAGCTGGTGATCAGCGGCACCGTGGAATCCGTGAACGCGGCCTGCGAGGCCCTCAAGGCCGCCGGTGCCAAACGTGCGCTCGTGTTGCAGGTGGGCGGTGCCTTCCACAGCCCGCTGATGGAACCTGCCCGTGTGGAACTGGAGACCGCCATCGCCTATACGCCCATCGTGAACCCGCGCTGCCCGGTGTACCAGAACGTGGATGCCCGTCCGCACACCGACCCGGCCCGCATCAAGGCCAACCTGATCGCACAGCTCACCGCCCCCGTGCGCTGGACACAGACCATGCAGCACATGCTGGCCGACGGGTGCAACAAGGTGGTGGAGGTGGGTCCCGGCAATGTGCTACAGGGATTGTTCAAGAAGGTGAACAGGGAGCTGGAGACGAGCGCTGCTTAAGCGCAGCGGCGTTCCCGGTACCTTCGTGCCGTCCATGTCCCTGAGCGGCTCCTCCCCCGGCTTCGCCGCACAGCGAACCGTCTACCCGGTCCTTGTTGCCATCGCCTTCTCGCACCTGTTGAACGATACGGTGCAGGCGCTGATCCCTGCGATCTATCCGCTGGTGAAGGCCTCGTACCAACTGAGCTACGCGCAGATCGGCCTCATCACGCTCACCTTCCAGACCACGGCCTCCATCCTGCAACCGTTGGTGGGGCACTGGACGGACAAGCGGCCGCTACCCTTCGCGCTGGTGGGCGGTATGGGCTCCACGCTCGTTGGCCTGCTGGTCTTGTCTCAGGCATCGTCGCTGCCCATGATCCTTGCCGCCGTGGCGCTGGTGGGTGTCGGCTCGTCCATTTTCCATCCCGAAGCCTCGCGCATGGCCTTCACCGCATCGGGCGGCAAACGATCACTGTCGCAGTCGGTGTTCCAGTTGGGTGGTAACGCTGGTTCCGCGCTGGGTCCCTTGCTGGCAGCTGCGGTGATCGTGCCTTTCGGGCAGGCCACCGTGGGCTGGTTCGTGGTGCTGCCACTGATCGCCATGGTGGTGCTCTGGCGTGTGGGGCAGTGGTACCTGCGGGTGATGGCCATCCGACAGCGACGGTCCCCTGCGGCCTCCGGTCCTGTGCGGTCCGCGCTGCCACGGCGCAAGGTGGTGCTCATCATCGCCACGTTGTTGCTGCTGATCTTCTCCAAGCAGTTCTACGTGGCCAGCATGACCAGCTACTACACCTTTTACCTCATCGGGCGCTTCGGGCTCACTGTGCAGGAAGCGCAGGTGCAACTGTTCATCTTCCTCTTCGCGGCGGCCATTGGCACCTTGCTCGGCGGTTTCCTCGGCGACCGCATCGGCTACAAGCGGATCGTGTGGGCCAGCATCCTCGGTGCGGCACCGTTCACGCTCGCCCTCCCGCATGCCGACCTCTTCTGGACCGGCGTGCTGGCCTTCCTGGCCGGCTTCATCCTGGCATCCGCCTTCTCGGCGATCCTGGTCTACGCCCAACTGCTGATCCCTGGACGGGTCGGTCTCGTTTCCGGACTGTTCTTCGGCTTCGCCTTCGGCATGGCCGGTCTGGGCAGTGCCCTGCTCGGACGCCTCGCCGATGCCACGGACATCGACACGGTGTTCCGGGTCTGCTCCTTCCTGCCCCTGCTGGGCCTGTTGTGCTGGTACCTGCCGGACCAGAAGCGCTTCGCTCCCTGATCAAAGCGTGCTGTTCAACAGCTTGCCGCTGGCGATCAGCTTGTGCAGGTAGGGCCGCGTGAGCGTGTTGCGGATGGCCTCCACGTGGTTCATGTTGTGGCAGTCGCTGCCCAACAGCTCGTAGTGGCCATCGTCGATCAGCCGCTCGGCGATCTCTTTCGCCTTGGGGCCATAGGCCCCTGACAGTGCGATGAGGTTCAACTGGAAGAGCACGCCCCGCTCCTTCAGCCGCTCGTACTTCGCGTAGTCCCCATGCCAAAAGCCGTATCGCTCCGGATGGGCAAGCACGGGGCGGTAGCCCTGGGTCTGCATCTGGAAGATCACCGGCAACAGGATGGCCGGCTCGCTGATGAAGGGCAGTTCGAAGAGGAGCAGGTCCTTGCCGAAGGTGAGCACGGTGCGGTCCATCACCTTCCGCTCCAGCTCATGGTCGAGGTAGTACTCGGCGGCGGCATCCACCGTGATGTCCAGCCCCACGCGCTCCACCTCTCGCCGCAGCTTCGCCAGCCCGCCGCGAATGATCTCCGGCGAGTTCTTGTAGCCATCGGCCATGCTGTGCGGCGTGGTGATCACCTTGCGGTACCCCAGCTCGCGCATGGACGTCAGCAGTTCCATGCTCTGCTCCAGCGTTTGGGCGCCGTCATCGATGCCCGGAATGAAATGCGAGTGCACATCGCAACGCAGCACGGACAGATCGGCGGGCGGCATCGCCTGTTCCTTCGACCCGAAGAGCCTGCCCAGAAAACCCATTAGCGCTGCTGGTACTGCTGTTCGTAGTAGCTCCGGTACGCGCCACTGGTCACGTGGTCCAGCCATTCGGTGTTGGCGAGGTACCAATCCACTGTGCGCTCCAGGCCCACCTCGAAAGTGATGCTCGGCTTCCACCCCAGCTCGCGTTCGATCTTACCCGCGTCGATGGCATACCGTAGGTCGTGCCCGGCACGGTCAGTGACGTAGGTGATCAGCTTGGCGCTCTCCCCTTCCACACGACCGAGCTTCCTGTCCATGATGGAGCAGAGCAGGTGTACGAGGTCGATGTTCTTCCACTCGTTGTGCCCGCCGATGTTGTAGGTCTCGCCGTTCTTCCCGGTATGGAAGATCGTATCGATGGCACTCGCGTGATCCTCCACCCACAACCAGTCGCGCACGTTCTCGCCCTTGCCGTACACCGGCAGCGGTTTGTTGTTGCGGATGTTGTTGATCATGAGCGGGATCAACTTCTCGGGGAAATGGTGGCTTCCGTAATTGTTGCTGCAGTTGCTGAGTACGAAGGGCAGCTTGTAGGTATTGCCATAGGCCCGCACGAAATGATCACTGGCGGCCTTGCTCGCACTGTACGGGCTCTGCGGGTCGTAGGGCGTGGTCTCGAGGAAGAGGCTGTCGTCGTGGAGCGAGCCATAGACCTCGTCGGTGCTCACATGGTAGAAACGCTTGCCTTCGAAATTGCCTTTCCAAGCGTCCTTGGCTGCGTTCAACAAGGTCACCGTGCCGAACACATTGGTGCGCACGAAGGACAATGGATCGGTGATGCTTCGGTCCACATGGCTTTCAGCAGCGAGGTGGATGACGCCATCGATGTCATGCTCCTTGAACACCTTGGCAACGGCCTCCGCATCGCAGATATCGGCCTTCACGAAGGTGTAGTTGGGCGCGTTCTCGATATCGCGCAGGTTCTCCAGGTTGCCCGCATAGGTCAGCGCATCGAGATTGACGATACGGTACTGGGGGTACTTCGTCACGAAGCGACGTACCACGTGGCTTCCAATGAAACCGGCGCCGCCGGTGATGAGGATTTTACGTGTGCTCACAGGCTCCAGTAATTCAGGTCCTTGATCTTCTTCCTGAACACGCCCTTCAGGTCCACCAGCACACCTTTCGGCTTCATCATACCCTTGAACCAGGCCTCGTCCTTGTTGGCGTACTCCGCATGGTTCACGGCCACGATGATGGCATCGTATGGGCCTTTCATTTCCGGGGCAAGTTCGTAGCCGTACTCGTGCTTCACCTCGGCGGCATCGGCGTGCGGATCGGTCACATCCACATGGCAGCTGAAGCTCTTCAGCTCGTTCACCACATCGGCCACCTTGCTGTTGCGGATGTCGGTGACGTTCTCCTTGAAGGTGGCACCCATCACCAGCACGCGCGCATCCGCGGGGTTGGTGCCGCCACTGATGATCTTCTTCACCGTTTGCTTGGCCACGTAGCCACCCATGCTGTCGTTCACAAAGCGACCGCTGTCGATGATCTGCGCGTGGTAGCCCAGCTCCTTGGCTTTGTAGACCAGGTAGTAGGGATCCACGCCGATGCAATGGCCGCCCACCAGGCCCGGCTGGAACTTGAGGAAGTTCCACTTGGTGCCTGCGGCCTCCAGCACATCGTAGGTATTGATGCCCATGCGGTTGAAGATGATCGAGAGCTCGTTGATCAGGGCGATGTTGACGTCGCGCTGCGTGTTCTCGATGATCTTGGCCGCTTCCGCCACTTTAATGCTCGCCGCACGGTGTACACCGGCCTTCACCACCAGTTCATACACCTTGGCGATCAGCTCAGCGCTCTCGGGATCGCAGCCGCTGCTAACCTTCACGATGCTCTCCAACGTGTGTTCCTTGTCGCCGGGGTTGATGCGCTCGGGGCTGTAGCCCACCTTGAAGTCCTCCACGAACTTCAGATCGCTGAGGCGCTCCAACAGGGGTACACAGTCCTCTTCGGTGCAGCCGGGATAAACGGTGCTCTCATAGACCACCACGTCTCCCTTCTTCAGCACCTGGCCCACGGTGCGTGTGGCGCCCAGCAGCGGCCCCAGGTCGGGGATGTTCTGCTGATCAATGGGCGTGGGCACGGCCACAATGAAGAACTCCACCTCCTTCAGGTCGTTCAGGTCGGCGGTGAAGTGGATGTCGCATCCCTCGAACTCGGAGGCCTCCAGCTCGTTGCTGGGGTCTTCGCCACGGCGCATCATGTCCACGCGCTTCTGGTTGATGTCGAAGCCCACCACGCGGATCTTGCGGGCGAAGGCCAGTGCAATGGGAAGACCCACGTAACCAAGGCCGATCACGGCCAGTTTCGCCTCCTTCTTCAGCAGGCGGTCATACAGACTGCTCATCCCTTTTCTGGTAAATGCGTTCAATGATCTCCACCACCTTCAGTCCTTCGAGGGCATTGGTGGTCATGGTGTTGCGGCCCTTCAGGGTGTCCACCACGTTGTCGATGATGTATCCGTGGTTGTTGGCGCTGCCCTTGTAGGCCCCGTAATCGTTGGCGGGGTTGGTGGGCGCCAGGTCGGGCATGGAGTAGTCCTGGATGTGGCAGTGCTCCACTTGGTCCATGTACTGCCCTCCGATCTTCACGCTGCCCTTGGAGCCGATGATCGTCATGCTGCTCTCCAGGTTCTTGTCCCACACGGCCGTGCTGTAGTTGATGCAGCCCATCCCTCCGTTCAGGAACCGGAAGTTCACCAGACCGCTGTCCTCGAAGGCCGTCAGGTCCTGGTGGTTGAAGTCGGCGAACTTGCCCTGGATGTCGGCAATGTCGCCGAACAGCCAGTACATGATGTCGATGAAGTGGCTGAACTGCGTGAAGAGCGTGCCGCCATCGAGGTCGGCCGTGCCTTTCCAACTGCCCGGCTTGTAGTAACGGGCATCGCGGTTCCAGTAGCAGTTCACCTGCACCAGATGGATGTCGCCGAGCAAGCCCTGGTCCACCACGCCTTTGATCCACTGGCTGGGCGGCGAGTAGCGGTTCTGCATCACCCCGAACACGGTACGGTGCATCTGCAGGGCCTTGTACAGGATGTCCTCGCAACCCGCTTTGTTGAGGGCCATGGGCTTTTCGCAGACCACATGCTTGCGGGCCTCCAGTGCCTTGATGCTTTGCGGAGCGTGCAGGCCGTTGGGTGTACACACGTTCACCACATCAATGCCCGGCACTTCGGCCAGCATGCGGTCCATGTCCTGGAAGAACGGCACTTGCATGCCATCGACGCCGGCCTCCGCAGCGGAGCGCACATCGCAGAGGGCCACCAGTTCGGCCTCGGGGTGGCGCTGGATCATCTCCGCATGGCGCTTGCCGATGTGGCCGCAGCCGACCACGGCGAACTTGATCCGGTGTTCAGTTGGTAGGGCCATGGTCAGGCAGTGCGGGTCACTGTACCGTTGGTCAATGCGTAACGTTGCCCGCTCTCAGGGCAGGTGGCCTCGCCGTTGGCGTCGAACTTCAGTTTGTGGCCATACTCGCTCATCCAACCGGAATGACGCGCAGGGTTGCCTACCACCAACGCGTAATCCGGCACTTCCTTGGTGACCACCGCCCCGGCACCGATAAAGGCGAAGCGCCCGATGTCGTGCCCGCAGACAATGGTGGCATTGGCCCCGATGGAGGCCCCCTGCTTCACCAGCGTGCGCAGGTATTGGTCGCGCCGGGCCACGGCACTGCGCGGATTGATCACGTTGGTGAACACCATGCTGGGCCCGAGGAATACGTCATCCTCGCACTCCACGCCGGTGTAAATGCTCACGTTGTTCTGCACCTTCACGTTGCGGCCCAGCTTCACCCCGGGGCTTACCACCACGTTCTGCCCGATGTTGCAGCCATCGCCAATGGTACAGCCCGGCATGATGTGGCTGAAGTGCCAGATGCGCACCCCTTCCCCGATGGTGCAGCCTTCGTCGATGACGGCGGTGGGGTGGGCGGTGTAGCTCATGTGCTCCTGTGGTCATGGCCCATGCGCTCATGGGCCCACGCCGGGCGGGCTGCGAAGGTATCGAAGCAGCAGCGGATGCCGAAAGGCAGGGATCAGGGCTGATGGGCGGTCCGGAACAGGCGTTCAATAGCGCCGTCCAAATCCTTCACATCGCTCACCATACCCGCATCCATCAAGGCTTTCACCACGCCTTCCAGCACGGTGGTGTCCATGCGGCCATCGGTATTCCACCGCACCCCGCCGAACCATTCCCAGGCATCCTCCAAGCCCATCCTGTAGCGCTGTGCCACCATCTCCGGCGCGGTCTTTTTCTCCATCAGCCCGCGCGCTTGGTCGCGGATCACTTTCAGCACGCGTTCCACTTCGTGGGGGTGTTCGGCCAGCACGGCCTCGGTGGCTACCACCACGAAGGCCGGCCACGGTGAACGATGTTCGTCCACCCGGCGAAGTGTTCCCACATCCACCAAGGGTTTCGTGGTGAACTTCTCCCACAGGAAGGCCATACGGTCGGTGGTCCGCAGCCGCTCCACGGCGCCGGCAAGGTCGTTCACCACCACCAGGTCGCTGTCCTTGTGGGTCCAGCCATGGGCCTGCGCATAGGCTACAGCGGCCAAATGGCTGCCCGAGTTCACCCTGCTGATGGCGAAGGGGACTTCCTTGAGGTCGACAGGCGATCCGATGGACGATGCCGCACCCACGTGCACGCCCCAGGTCAGCGGCGTGTCCACGTAGTTGCCCATGATGCGGTACGGACCACCCCGCAGGATATCGCGGACCGCACCCTCAGTGACCAGGATGGCAAGGTCCAGTTCACCGTTGCGCAGCATGGTGCACATGCGTCCGGTGCCCTCCGGCACGGTGTGCCATTTCAGCTCCACCCCGGCACGCACAAAGGCGCGGCGCTCCAAGGCCAGCATCCACGGCAGGTTGAAATGCTCGGGCACCCCGGCAATGTGCAGTGGTAGCAGGTCACTGCCCGCTTGTGCAGCGCTCGTTATGGAAGCAGGGATCTTCACGTGCGTTTCCCGATGGCTCCGTTGAATGGAACGCTCAACGACCGAGGGATCACATTGTTGCGGCCTATCACTTCCGCACGTACCCCTCGAAGCTGAAGTGCTCCTTCTCGTTCAGCTCTTCCTCGGTGAGGCTCTTGAAGTAGTCGTACGTGATCTTCAGGCCTTCGGCACGGTTCACTTTGGGTTCCCAACCCAGCAGCTTGCGGGCCAGGGTGATGTCCGGCTGACGCTGCATGGGGTCATCGGTGGGTAGCGGCTTGTACACCACTTTCTGCGTGGTGCCCGTGAGCTTGATGATCTCCTCGGCGAACTGCGCAATGGTGATCTCTCCGGGGTTGCCCACATTCACTGGACCGGCGTAGTCACTGAGCAACAGGCGATAGATCCCTTCCACCAGGTCGTCCACGTAGCAGAAGCTGCGCGTTTGCGAACCATCGCCGAACACGGTGAGGTCCTCGCCACGCAACGCCTGGCCAATGAAGGCGGGCAACACCCGACCGTCGTTCAATCGCATGCGCGGGCCGTAGGTGTTGAAGATGCGCACGATGCGCGTCTCCAGCCCATGGTAGGTGTGGTAGGCCATGGTGATGGCCTCCTGGAAGCGCTTGGCCTCGTCATACACACCGCGCGGGCCAATGGGGTTCACATGGCCCCAGTAGCTCTCTGTCTGCGGATGCACCTGCGGATCGCCGTACACCTCGCTGGTGCTGGCCACCAGGATCCGTGCGCCCTTCGCCTTCGCGAGGCCCAGCAGGTTGTGCGTGCCCAACGACCCCACCTTCAAGGTCTGGATGGGGATCTTCAGGTAGTCGATCGGGCTGGCGGGGCTGGCGAAGTGCAGGATGTACTTCAGGTCGCCCGGCACATACACGAACTTGCTCACGTCGTGGTTGTAGAACTCGAACTGCTCCAGCTTGAACAGGTGCTCGATGTTCTTCAGCCTGCCGGTGATCAGGTTGTCCATGGCGATCACATGGTAACCCTCCTTGATGAATCGGTCGCAGAGGTGCGACCCCAGGAAGCCGGCGGCTCCGGTGATCAGGACTCGTTCGCGTTGTTGGGCCATGGTCCGTCGCTTAGACGTTCGCGGTCTTCTTTGCACCCACCGTCTGGCGACCCACGCTCACGTAGGTGAAGCCCAGGTTGTGCATCTCGTCCAGGTCGTACAGGTTGCGACCATCGAAGATCACCTTGTTCTTCAGGGTCTCACCCACACGCTTGAAATCGGGTGTGCGGAACAGGGCCCACTCAGTGGCGATGATGAGCGCGTCGGCACCCTTCAGGGCCTCGTACTCGTCGTTGGCGAAGCTGCACTTGGCTCCCATCACCTTCTTCACGTTGGCCATGGCCTCGGGGTCGAAGGCGGTGACGGTGGCGCCGGCCTTCACCAGCTCATCGATCACATAAAGGGCCGGAGCCTCGCGGATGTCGTCCGTGTCGGGCTTGAAGGCAAGTCCCCACAGGGCGAAGTGCTTGCCCTTGAGGTCGCCGCCGAAGTGGGCCTTGATCTTGGGGATGATCGAGGTCTTTTGGAGCTCGTTCACCTCCATCACGCTCTTGATGATCTGGAACTCGTAGCCGGCATCGTTGCCGCTCTTGGCCAGGGCCTGCACGTCCTTGGGGAAGCAGCTGCCGCCGTAGCCAATGCCCGGGAACAGGAAGCGCTTGCCGATACGGGTATCGGTACCCATGCCGATGCGCACCTTGTCCACGTCGGCGCCAACGAGCTCGCAGAAGTTCGCGATCTCGTTCATGAACGTGATCTTGGTGGCCAGGAAGGCGTTGGCGGCGTACTTGGTCAGTTCGGCGCTGCGCTCGTCCATGAAGATGATGGGATTGCCCTGGCGCACGAAGGGCTTGTACAGGTCCTCCATCACCTTTTGGGCGCGGGCACTGCTGGTGCCCACCACCACGCGGTCAGGCTTCAGGAAATCGTCCACGGCGAAGCCTTCGCGCAGGAACTCGGGGTTGCTCACCACGTCGAAGAGGTCCTCCTTGGCGTTCTTGGCCAGGGCGGCTTGCACCTTTTCGGCGGTGCCCACGGGCACAGTGCTCTTGTCCACGATCACCTTGTAGTCGGTGATGATCTTGCCCAGGTCGTCGGCCACGCCCAGCACATACTTCAGGTCGGCACTGCCGTCCTCGCCGGGGGGCGTGGGCAGGGCCAGGAAGATGATCTGCGCGTCCTTGATGGCGCTGGCCAGGTCGGTGGTGAAGCTCAGGCGGCCCTGGCGGATGTTGCGCTCGAAGAGCACATCGAGGTGCGGTTCGTAGATGGGCACTTTGCCATCCTTCATCATCTGCACCTTGTTGGCGTCGATGTCCACGCAGATCACGTGGTTGCCCGTTTCAGCGAAGCAGGTGCCGGTCACCAGCCCTACGTATCCTGTTCCTACTACTGCAATGTTCATGGGTGATGGTTGGGGCCGATCATGACCGGCCCGTACGTTTAAGCGTTGAAGAAGGCCTTCACCGTGTTGGTGATGTGCGTCAGTTGTTCGTTGTCCAGTTCGGTGCTCATGGGGAGCGAGAGCACTTCGTGGGTGATGGCCTCCGTTACCGGCAGCGATCCCTCCCCGAAGCTGGCGGTCTTATACGCAGCTTGCAGGTGACAGGGTACAGGGTAGTAGATCATGGCCGGTACCCCGTTGTCCTCCAGATGCTTTTTCAGGGCATCGCGCTTGCCACCGGCCACCTTCAGCGTGTACTGGTGGAACACGTGCGTACTGTTGGCACTGCGCTCCGGTGTGGAAAGTCCGGGAATGCCCTTGAAGGCCTCGTCGTAAAAGGCCGCAGCAGCGTTGCGGGCCTTGCCGTAGTTGTCCAGGTGGCGCAGCTTGATCCGCAGGATGGCGGCCTGCATGCTGTCCAAGCGGCTGTTCACACCTACCACCTCGTGGTAGTAGCGCACATCGCTGCCGTGGTTGCACACGCGGCGGAGCTTCTTCGCCAGCTCATCATCGTTCGTGAAGATCGCCCCGCCATCACCGTAGCAGCCCAGGTTCTTGCTGGGGAAGAAACTGGTGGTGCCGATGTGGCCGATGGTGCCGGCCTTTTTCACGGTGCCATCGGGGAAGGTGTAGTCGCTGCCCACGGCCTGGCAGTTGTCCTCGATCACGTAAAGCCCATGCTCCTTGGCAATGTCCATGATGGCGGCCATATCGGCGGTCTGCCCGAACAGGTGGACCGGCACAATGGCCTTGGTCTTCGGGGTGATCTTCCGCTTGATATCGGCCGGGTCGATGTTGAAGGTGCCGGGCAGCACATCGGCGAACACGGGCACAAGGCCCAGCAGACCGATCACCTCCACCGTGGCCACGAA
>JBEICT010000046.1:0-15981 GCA_040383865.1 Flavobacteriales bacterium
CACTTCACGATGCGCTCGGCGCCTTCGATCACTTTGGCCAGGTCGCCCTCGCGGCGGTAGGCGGCGTAGGTGTCCTGATCGGTGCCGTCCAGCGAGATGATGAGGCGCGAAAGACCGCTGCGTACGGTGGCCTCGGCCTTCTCCTCCGTGAGGAAGTGCGCGTTCGTGCTCGTGTTCGTGTAGATACCCTTGCGGCTGGCCAGCGCCACCATGTCCAGGAAGTTCGGGTTGATGTAGGGTTCGCCTTGGAAGTAGAAGGTGAGCGCCCAGAGGTCGTCGCCGAGCTCGTCCATCACACGGGCGAAGAGGTCCTGCCGGAGGTTGCCCGTGGGGCGGGTGAAGCTGCGCAGGCCGCTGGGGCATTCGGGGCAGCGCAGGTTGCAGGCGGTGGTGGGCTCGAAGCTGATGCTGAAGGGCAGTCCGCCGATGCGCGGGTCCCTGGTGCGCTTGGCCCGCTGGAAGCTCGTCCACAGCGCGGCGGCGTTGCGCAGGCGGCGGGGTGTGGCCTTACGCGACCATTCGAGGCCATCGCGGAGGGGAGCGAACATGGAGGCCGCAAGTTACCGTTGTGATCCGCTGTTACTTTCGGGGGCATGCTTTCGTCATAGTTCCGGAACCCCTCATTCCAACATTCATGGTGCGCACTGTCCTGGTCCTGATGCTCGCTTTGTTCATGGTGAAGGCCTTGGCGCAGCAGGTGGTGCAGGGTCGCGTAGTGGATGCCGTTACCCAGGAGCCGCTCGCCTTTGTACACGTGCTGGCCGAGGGCGAACGTGAGGGGGCCACCACCGACATTGATGGACGATTCGCTCTGCGGGTAGCTGGAGGGTCGGTAGTGGTGCGCTTCAGCTATGTGGGCTATGCGCCACACGCCGAGACCCTTCAGGTGGGCGCGCCCGTGGTGATTCGCATGCATCGGGCCGCCGTGGAACTGCGCGCGGTGGAAGTGCTGCCCGGCGAGAACCCCGCACACCGGATCATTGAACGGGTGTATGCTGCCCGCAAGGAGAACGATGGGCTTCGCAATCGGGCGCACCGATATACCAGCTACAGCAAGTCGGTGTTCACCGGTGATGTGGACAGCGCCCTGATGCGTGACCCAAGCCGCATCGCCGCGCTGGACAGCAATGATCGGGAGGCCATCGAGTTCATGCAGCGGCAGCATATCCTGCTGATGGAGAGCGCCACACGGAAGAGCTTCATTCCACCAGCAGCTGAAAAGGAGGAGGTGCTGGCCATGCGCGTGAGCGGCCTGAAGGACCCCTCGCTGCTGGCCTTGCTCGCCTCCACGAAGACCTTCTCCATCTACGCCCCGCAGATCACCTTCAACGAGCGCACCTACCTGGGGCCGATCGGTCCGGGCAGCACCGACCAGTACCTGTTCCTGCTACAGGACACGTTGTACCAAGGCAGCGATTCGGTGTTCGTGATCAGTTACCGGCCAAGGAAAGGGCGCAAGTTCGAAGGGCTGCAAGGGGTGCTGTACGTGAACACCGATGGCTATGCGCTGCAGAACGTGATCGCCGAGCCGGTGGAACGGGTCGGTGGCGTGAACATCAAGCTGCAGCAACAGTTCGAGAAGGTGGGCGGCAGGGCCTGGTTCCCGGTGCAGCTGAACACCTTCATGTACTTCGATGGGGTGCAGGTGAACAACTGGAAGCTGCTGGGCGTGAGCCGCACCTACCTCAAGGAGATCGAGCTGGACGCGGACATTGCACGCAAGGAGGTGCGTGGCCCGGAGCTGGTGATGGACCGCATGGCCGTGCGCCGTGACGACGACTTCTGGACATCCCTGCGCAGCGATTCACTGGACCAGAAGGACCTCCGCACCTACCACGTGATAGACAGCATCGGCGAAGCGGAGAAGCTCGACCAAAAGGTGAAGTGGCTTGGGGCGCTATCCACCGGAAGGCTGCCCATAGGACCCTTCGATCTGCGACTGGACCAGGTGATGCGGTACAACAAGTACGAGAACCTGCGGTTGGGGGCGGGCGCGGTGACCAACGACAAGATCACGCGCTATGCGGCGCTGGGCGGTTATTTCGCGTACGGATTTGGCGATGAGCGGTGGAAGTACGGGGGCGACCTGACCCTGAAGCCTCGGCCGGGCCGAGAGCTGGAGCTGAAGGGTTACTATGCCAACGATGTGGAGGAGAGCGGCGGTTGGTCGTTCCCGGGCCAGCGGTGGTCGTTCAACAGCGAGAGCTACCGCTGGCTGTACGTGGACCGCATGGACCGAATTGAACGCATGGGTGCCGAGCTGGCCCTGCGCGCTGGCAGTTCGCTGAAACTGTGGCTGGGCACCGACCTCACGGACCGTCTGAACGTGATCGGCTACCAGTACGCCGAGCCCGTGGCGGACGGAGTGACCCTGCTGACCAATAGGTTCCGCACAGGAGCGGTATCGCTCGGGGCGCGCTTTGCCTTCCGCGAGCGGGTGGCCCGTTTCCCCGATCGGCAGGTGGGGCTCGGCACACGCTGGCCCGTTCTGTACGTGCAGGCCTGGCAGGCGGTGGACGGCCTTTGGGGCGGCGAGTACGACCTGTGGCGGTTGATGATGCAGCTGGAAAAGACCTTCAGGCTGCGTATGGTGGGCGACCTGACCCTGCGCGTGGTGGGCGGTGCGGCGGAGGAGGCGGCACCTTATCCCTTCCTGTTCAACCTGCGCGGCTCCAACGATGGGCGGGTGCCGGTGGCCACCCAGTTCACCTTCGAGACCATGCTGCCCAACGAGTTCGCCGCCGACCGCTTCGTGGCGGTGCACCTCCGGCACAGCTTCGGCAACCTGCTCTTCAAGGGAAAGAAGTTCCGGCCCGTGCCCGTGGTGGTGGCCAATGCGGCCTGGGGCGCCCTGTCCATGCCCGAGCGCCACCGGGGATACACGTTCAGTTCGGCGGAGGATGGCTATTATGAAGCGGGTCTGCAGATCGACGACCTGCTGAAGATGAACACCACCGGCTTCGGTGTGGGGGCCTTCTACCGCATGGGACCCAACGCCCTGCCATCGGCCGCGGACAACCTGGCCCTGAAAATGACCCTGGGACTCAGCTTTTGATCGGAGGAAGGGCTTCGCGCCGGATCTCGTTCCTTTGTCAGGCTTGGCCGGGGCACATTCCAGGCCTTGGCGATATTTCCCATGTGGGCTTGGCTTTCCAGCAGGATCTTACGCAACCGGACCGGCATCCTTGTGGTGCTCGGGCTCATCACGGCCTTCTTCGCGTACCAGGCCAAGAACGTGAAGGTGAGCTACAAGTTCGGTGGGCTTCTGCCCAAGAATGATAGCGCCTATGTGCAGTATGAGCGGCTCTTGTCGAAATTCTCCGAGGACGGCAATGTGATCGTGTTGGGGGTGAAGGACAAGGCCCTCTATGATCTGGACAATTTCCAGGCCTGGTGGCAGCTGGGTCATGATCTGAAGGCCCAACCCGGCGTTGATTCGGTGTTCTCCGAGGCCCACCTGTTCGAACTGGTCCGCAACGACAGCCTCAAGCGCTTCCAACTGTCCAATGTGGTGCCCAACAAACCCACCACCCAGGCCGAGGTGGACAGCCTGCACGCCAAGGTGCGTTCGCTGCCCTTCTACCGCGAGCTGTTATACAACGACAGCACCCATGCGAGCCTGATGATGGTGTTCGTGAACGCCGAGCGTTTCAACAGCGAACAGCGCGGTGACATGGTGGACCTGATCGCGGCCCGCGTGGACGAGTTCGCCGAGGGGCGTTTCAAGGTGTACCGTAGCGGCCTGCCCTTCATCCGTACGGTGGTCACCGAGCGCACCAAGAGCGAGCTGCGCATGTTCGTGGGTCTGATGGTACTGGTGGTGGCCACACTGCTGTTGCTGTTCTTCAAGTCTTGGCGCGCCATGATGGTGAGCCTCACGGTGGTGGCGGTGGGCGTGATATGGGCCATGGGGTCCATCGGGTTGCTGGGTTACAAGCTCACCTCGGTGATGGCCATCATTCCGCCATTGATCATCGTGATCGGTGTGCCTAACTGCATCTTCCTGATCAACAAGTTCCACTACGAGTTCGCCACCCATGGCAACCGGGTGAAAGCGCTCACCCGTGTGGTATACCGCGTAGGCCGGGCCTCGTTCATGACCAACGCCACCACGGCCGTGGGCTTCGCAACCTTCGTGGTCACCTACAGCGATGTGCTCAAGCAGTTCGGATTGATCGCTTCCATCAATATCATGGCCGTGTTCGCGCTCAGCCTGTTATTGGTGCCCATCCTCTTTAGTTTCCAAGGTGACCCCAAGGCTCGCCACCTGGCCCACTTGGACCGCAAATGGGTGGACCGCAGCACGGAGGGGCTCATCCGTATGGTCCAGTATAACCGTCCAATGGTGTACGGAGTCACCGCCGTTCTGATCGCCATTAGTCTGGTAGGGGCTTCCCGGTTGAAGAACGAGAGCCATGTGGTGGATGATCTGCCCACGAACGACCCCGTGATGAAGGACCTGCGTTTCTTCGAGGAGAATTTCAATGGGGTGCTGCCGCTGGAGGTGATGGTGGACACGCGCAAGAAGGGCCAGGCCCTGAAGGATGTGAACCTCAAGCGCATTGCCCAGTTGCAGGATTCGCTGGCCACACATTCTGAACTGTCGCGATCCTTGTCCATTGCCGACGCAGTGAAGTTCACCAAGCAATCGTTCTATGGCGGTGATCCGGAACGCTATGAGCTGATCCGCGGCAACGAGAAGACCTTCATACTGCCCTATCTGGAATCAGCGGACAACAAGGGCGGTCTGGCCCGCGGCTTCCTGGACGAGGATAGGCAGGCGACACGTATCACGGTGCAGGTGGCCGATGTCGGCACGGCGCGCATGGATGTGCTGATGGGCCGCTTGCGCGCGCAGGTGGATTCGATCTTCGACCCCGCCAAGTACGATGTGGTGCTCACAGGCACCAGTGTGGTGTTCCTTGAGGGCAGTAAGTACATGGTGAAGAACCTGGTGGTCTCGTTGATCATGGCGGTGTTCCTCATCAGCGGATTGATGGCCTTGCTCTTCAATTCGTTCCGTATGGTGCTGATATCGCTCATCCCCAATCTGGTACCATTGATCACCACTGCGGGCATGATGGGCTACCTCGGGATCGCCATCAAGCCCAGCACCATACTCGTGTTCAGCATCGCCTTGGGCATCGCTGTGGACGATGCGATCCACTACTTGAGCAAGTACCGTCAGGAACTGAAGCTTACGAACCACAACATCCACCGATCGGTGATCCTGGCCTTGCGCGAGGCCGGCGTGAGCATGATGTACACGAGCATTGTGCTCTTCTGCGGTTTCAGCCTCTTCGTATTCTCCGATTTCGGCGGCACCCAGGCGCTCGGACTGTTGGTGTCGTTCACGCTTTTGGTGGCCATGTTCACCAACCTGATCATACTGCCTTCATTGCTTCTCTCGTTCGAGCGCTCCGTCACCACCAAGGCCTTCGAGGAGCCCTTGCTGGACATCCTTGACGAGGAGCAGGACATTGACCTGGACGAACTGAAGATCGGGGGGCGCGACAAGCCCCAGCTACCATGAAAGGGATCATTCTCGCTGGCGGCTCCGGCACTCGCCTGCATCCGCTCACCCTCGCTGTAAGCAAACAGCTGATGCCGGTGTACGACAAGCCCATGATCTACTACCCGCTCAGTACGCTCATGGCGGCGGGGATACGGGAGATCCTCATCATCAGCACACCGCACGACCTGCCCAGTTTCCGCAAGTTGCTGGGCGATGGTTCGCAGTTGGGCTGTGTGTTCACCTATGCCGAACAACCCGAGCCGAACGGCTTGGCGCAGGCCTTTGTAATTGGCCGCGAGCATGTGGGCAACGATCCCGTGGCGCTCATCCTCGGTGACAATATCTTCTACGGACGGGGCTTCGGCCGAATGCTCTCCGAACACACCCATCCTGATGGCGGGCTTGTGTTCGCCTACCACGTGAGCGACCCGGAGCGCTATGGCGTGGTGGAGTTCGATGCCGAGAATCGCGCGCTCAGCATCGAGGAGAAGCCCGCCAAGCCCAAGAGCAACTATGCCGTTCCTGGGCTGTACTTCTACGATAACAGCGTGGTGGAGATAGCCGCCGGCCTGAAGCCCAGTGCACGTGGGGAATATGAGATCACCGACGTGAACAAGGAGTACCTGCGCCAAGGCCGGTTGAAGGTGGAGATCATGGACCGTGGAACGGCCTGGTTGGACACCGGCACCTTCCGCTCGCTGATGCAGGCCGGACAGTTCGTGCAGGTGATCGAGGAGCGACAGGGCCTTCGGATCGGCTGCATCGAGGAGATCGCATGGAAGAAAGGCTTCATCGATGCCGAACAACTCAAGGCCCTTGCGCGTCCTTTGGTGAAGAGCGGATACGGCGAGTACCTGTTGAAGCTCGTGGAGCCCTGATCCCGATGCGATCCTTCGATGAGCACCGCGCCGCCGTGGAGGCGCGCATTGAGCAATGGTGTGTCGACATGCCCGCCAATGGCCTCCACGACCCCATGGCCTACCTGATGCGACTGCCCGCCAAGCGTGTGCGCCCCGTGGCCGTGCTGATGGTACATGAGCTTTTGGGCGGTGCGCCCAATGGCGCGATGGAGGAGGCGCTCGGCATCGAACTGTTCCACAATTTCACCCTGATGCACGATGACATCATGGACGAAGCTCCATTGCGGCGCGGTCGGCCCACGGTGCATGCGAAGTGGAACACGAACACCGCCATCCTGAGCGGCGATGCCATGCTGGTGCGTGCATACATGCAAATGGGGCGCAATGTCCACGTGCTGGGGCTCTTCAATCGCTATGCGCTTGAGGTCTGTGAGGGACAGCAGCTCGACATGGATTTCGAACGCCGCGAGGATGTGGTGCTGGTGGAGTACAAGGAGATGATCCGCCTGAAGACCGCCGTGCTGCTCTCCTGTGCCATGCAGGTGGGTGCAGTGCTGGCCGGTGCCAATGAGAACGACACATGGCGCATGGGTGAACTGGGCGAACATCTGGGCCTGGCGTTCCAATTGCGCGATGACCTGCTGGACGCTTTCGGTGATCCGGATAAAGTGGGTAAGCAGGTGGGCGGTGATCTGCGCGCGGGCAAAAAGACCTGGCTATTGATCCGTGGTCTCGAGAAGAGCCGCATTGCCGGACGAACGGAGCTTAAGGAGGAACTCGCCAAAGCGCCTTCCGATCGTGATGTCACGCGAATGATCACGGTGTTGGAAGACCTTGGTGTGCGCGCAGAGGCCGAGGCCGAAGTGGTGCTGCACGATGAGGCGGCGCTGCTCGGTCTGGACGCGATCGATGTGCCGGAGGAGCGCAAGGGTCCCATGCGCGAGCTTGCGGCCATGCTGATGGTGCGAACGCACTGAACCTAGCGAGGCTGCAAAAGGTCTAGAAGGGCGGCCTCCAGTTCCGGGTGCCTGAAACGGAAGCCTGTGGAGAGCAATCGCTCGTTCGAGGCGCGTGATCCTTCGAGAAGGATGGATGATAGCTCACCCAGGGCCAGCTTCAACGCAAAGGCAGGTACGGCAGGCAGTACATAGGGGCGACGCAGCACTCGGGCCACGGTGTGCATGAAAACAGCGTTAGTGACATCGTTCCCGCTGTTAACGTTGTAGGCACCGCTGAACCGCTCGTCGAAAAGGGCCGCGATATACACGCCCACAAGGTCGTCAAGGTGAACCCAGGGCATCCATTGTTTGCTGCTTCCCAGCGCTGCGCCAAGACCGAAACGAACAGGAGTGGTCAGCTTGGCCAGTGCACCACCCGAGCGCGATAGCACAATGGGCGTCCGCAGTTTCACCACACGGCATTCGGTGGTCCACTCATCCACTGCGGCCTCCCATTCGCGACTGATGCGACCGATGGTATCGGTGCCAGGAGCATCCGTTTCCACGAACACGTGGTCGCTCGTTACGGCGCCGTAATAGTTGATGCCTGCAGCGCTTACGAAGCTCTTCAATTGAACACCATGCTCCTTGGCGGAGCGTAGCAATATTCTCGCAGAGGCCGCACGACTGTCGACCAGCTCCTGCACCCGGGCAGGGCTCCAGCGCTTGTCCGCGATGCCTGCACCGGCCAGGTGCACCACATGTTCAACACCGGCCCATGCCGAAGGGTCCATGGTCCCTTGTTGAACCGACCAGCGAAAGCGCTTGACGTTGCCGCCAGCGTTGGACGCGGTGCGGCTAAGCAGGTGTACCTGATGCCCGGCACTTTCCAACGCTTGGGTGAGCGCGGTACCGATGAGACCGGTGCCACCGGTGATAAGGACCTTGGCCATGGTGCAAAGCAACGCAGGCCGGCAACGGTGCGGTCCGCATTAACAACAGGATAACAGATCCGGGGAGGTCCGGTTCAGCGTTGCACGGCGATGCGCTGCATGGTACGCTGCCCCCTGGCATCGTAAAGGATCAACATGTACGCTCCGTTGGCCACATGATCCGGCAGTTCAACAGTGGCCGCGCCATCCGCATGGATCGAGCGTATCCACGTCATGCGTCCCTGGGCGTCCGTCATTTCCAACTTTATGAGCCCATCAACACCTTCAAGGAGCAAAGGCCCCGTGGTCGGATTGGGGCTTACCCATGAACTTGGGGGGCTGATGTCCGGAGTGCCAAGGAAGATGCAAAGCGGGTCGGCAGCGGGGAGCTGGTCCACTTGAACGGTCGCGCTATCCGTACACCCGGCGCTGTTCTGCACCACATAGATATAGGCCCCGGGGGTGCTCATGCCGGGCATGAAAATGCCCGTGTTGATACCATCCGGCCCGAACCATTGCCCGAACGGTGTTGGTAAGCCTGTAAGGCTGTCGCTTAGCGCGAACGGTTCGGACAATGCGCAGAAGGAGGCCTGGCCATCGCCCCCTGCGTTCGGCGGTTGGCTGATCTGGATGACGTAACTGTAGGTCTGCAGGCCACGATAGGGGCAGGCATTATCGAGCACGAGCGTGGTGAAGCGCCGTAGCCCGGTGCTGTTGATGGGCGCTTGCCAGCACAGGGAGAGCGTAAGCGGCATGGTGCCCGAGGTGTCAAGCTCAACACCGGGCAGGGCGGTCGTGATCGTATTGATCTGCTCCAGCACTGTGCCCGGGTCGGTATCGCTGTAGTTCAGTTCGCAGCAGAAGCTGGATCCGGCGCAAACCTGCAATTCAAGAGGCCCAGTGACAGTAGCGCCGGTCACGTTCTGAAAGGTTCCCGCTCCCGCTGTAGGGGCCGTGTTGGTGCACGCCTGAACAATGAACGGGAAATCACGGATCACACTACCGATGAGCACCCCGTCCGCACGGAACGCTTCCACCAGCATCGAAACCACCACATAGCCCTGCAGGTCCGGGGTGAAGCTGATGCGGCCGGTCAGCGTATCGATGCTCAAGCCCGTATAGGGTTGTGCTCCCGTGAACCCATTGGAATACTCCACCGGAGCCACTTCGGGATTGTAGAGGAGCGCATCCACCAAGCTGAACCGGAGCCGGTGTCCATCAGCGTCAGTGGCACCGGGATCGTAGTTCACCGGTTGTCCCACGCACACAAGTGGCACACCTTGGTGCGCGAATGTGGGCGAAGCATCGCATGCCACGGCCAGGTTGTTCAGTCGTGCCTGCAGACGAAGTCCCTGACTGGGCTCGATGTTCAGGGCGTTGTTGCGGCAGCAGATGTCCCAGCTGATGGTCCAGGCGTTGCACGGGCTCAGGAACACCGTGGTGCGGTACGTGTACCGTTCGATCCCGGCCACGCCTCCGCCATTACAGTTGGTGCTGCCCAGTTCGCCCTCGCATACCTGGCTCACGTTGATCACCTCGGCAGGTTCCAGGTCGCTCACGTTGAAGGAAACCCCACAATCATTGCTGAAGGCAAGTGTCTGGGGTTGCATGGCGTTGCCGCTGCATTCGCGCCACACCTGAAGCTCCACTTCGTGGAAGTTGCCACCGATGCAGCGCCACGTGATGGTGCCGCCGGGGAGGTGTATACCGGATACGTTCAGGCTGGCAAGAAGGGTGATAAGGATAGCGGAGGAACAACGCATGTCTGCCGATAATAGCGGACAAGGTATTCCAACGCACCCTCCATAGGCAAGCTCATTCCTTCAAAGGAGCGATATCCGTGCGGTCCTGGTAGCCCCATTCAGCCCCTGGACTCAGGTCGCGCGGTGGCACTTTGGTGTCGTGCAGTACGGTCCAGACCAGCCAGCCCATCAGGAAGGGTCCTGCAGCGAAAAGGTTGAAGTAGACCCAGGGAGGCGGGTCCAGCAGGGCCACGAGCATGTTGAGCAGCAATACACCGGTGACCACATGGACGGCAGGAGGTAGTGGGCGCATGATCGGAGAACGCCCACAAGGACTGTTCCGTTCACCGGCTCACCTGTCCGATCGTTCGCAGGACCTGTTTGCGGTGGTGGTGCACATGATCGCCCATGAAGGCGAGGCCCTGAAGCACATTGAGCTTGCCTGCGGCGGGGTGCTTGTACAGTCCATGGCCCACCAGTTCCTCGGGTAGTGCGGTATAGCTCGCGGCCATCCGTTGACGCACGCGGTCCCACTCGCTGCGTGCTTCAGCGAAGGTGCACGGAGGCACCGTGGCCACGATCGCTGGGGCCTTGTATCGCAGTGGCAGGATCATGGCCGTGCGTAACAGGGCGGAACGGAACGTGGCGTCGGTCCCCACCGGGGTGTGCCCGCCAACGGCGAGTTTCTTTTCCAGGTAGTCCACACTGCGGGCCTCGGCCATGGCGAGGTGCAGCACCACCTGGGCTACCGACCATCCACCCGAGGGGGGTGGTGCGGCAAGCAGCGCTGCTTCATAGTGCTCCAGCTTGCTCAGCCATTTTTGCCGCTCGGCCTCAAGTGCGGCAAAGCGTGATAGGAGCTGGTCCTTACGGTTCATCGGGTAGTGCTGTGGTCAGTGCTCTGCATCTTCACTGGCGCGGTCCTCGGCATCCATGATGGCCTCCTGTTCGAGCACCCGGTCCCTTACGCGTTGCATGCGCCGTTGCAGGAAATGGCCGCCCCAGAACAGCATGGCCAGGTTGAACAAGGCCAGTACCACGGCGAATGCGAACAACCAACGCACCCATGCCAGATCCCAGAACGCCAATGCCAGCCCTACCGTGATCGCTTGGCGGATGGCCCAGAACACCAGCTTTCTTCGCCGGTATGCGGGGTCGAGCAGGGGCGATGCGGCAACGCTGTCCAGGTCTTGGAGGAAGGATCGGGTGGCTGGTCCCTGTGTGTCCGTCATGGCCCACAAGGTAGCGGTGTGCGGCTCAGGCCCATCCCAGCAACTTCAAGGTGGGCCAGCTCATGGCGAACACGCCCAAGAGGAAAATGATCGCCAGCAAAAGCACCGTCCAGTGCAGGTAGGTGCGTGCGTCGGGTCCGGGGCGAAGAAGCAACGACCAGAGCAGCAGCACGGCCATCAGTGCGGGTATCGGTGCGATCTCGGTGTAAGCGTCCACGGTCTCCCGCATACGTGCGGCACTGCGGCCCATGGGTTGGAATCGTAGCACCCTGCCGGTGAGCGGCGAGACCTCTATGCGGACCGTATCACCGTCCGAAAGCAGGCCGTTGTCGCGTTGGTGGTACTGGAACCAACGGTCGTTGTCCAGCACGGCCACATGCCAGAGCTCCGCATGCACTTGAGCCCCGAGTCTCGGTCCTGGCTTTTCGTTCCAACGGCGCCAACGATAGAGGCCCCGACCCCTGGGTCGCTCTTCGCGCAGCGCATGCTGGCCCACCTGGGTGGTCGTCTCTTCCTTCGCGAAGAAGAACTGGTCCACCACCAGGGCCAGGCAGATCACCAGCAGGATGATGTGTTGCAGTGTATGTGTCATCTGCGTCCGGTCACTATCGCGCCCATCACGTTCAGGAAATGGGCACTTAAATGAAAATGAAGCCGAGCATATAGTTGATGTCGATGCGAAGCACCACACGGTCCGTGGTCGGCAGCTCGGTCGCCTCTGTCAAGGGAAAGCCTCTGCCGTATTCAATGCTCAACAGGCCGATGAGGGAGATGCCGGTCTGGAGGAACGCGCGGGTATCCTCCAGTGAAAAGGAGCGGGTGTAGTTCTCATACCCTGCCATGAACGATAGACCTACGTATCCGTTCGGGTACCACATCTGCCGCAAGCCGATTCTCTGTCCACCAAACGCTTGGTCGTCCAGATAGGCGCCCAAAGCCAACTCAGGACCGATGATGTAAAAGGAGTGGCCTTTGGGCTTCAGTTCCGTCATCCACAGGTAATTGCCATGGGCCTCAAGCCCCACAGGGCCTTGCAGGCTTACCCCAAGGCCTCCACCTGGCGACCAGAGACTGTAGCGTTGCTCGGTCTGTGCCGTGCTGAAAAGCGAACACCCAACGATCGCCACGGACATCAGCAGCGATCGTTGGGTGACCATGGTGTCCGGCTTAGCGGGCGCGCATCACGTTCAGCAGGTCCTGCGCCAGGATGCCTTCCTTCTTCCCGGCCAAGGCGGCATCATCGCCTTGGTACATCAGCTCGCCGGTGCCCGCGTTGAAGATGCGCTTGAAGCAATGCTTGGTCTTGTAGTCGCCGGTCAACAGTACATCGGTCACCGTGATGGTGCGGTCCTGCGCTTCCACCGCCTGCATCATCACCTTCACGGGCTCCAATTTCACGGGTGCCGTGTAGCTCTCCTGCACCTTGGCCAGGTCGGTAAGGCTCTTGTCCAGGTGGGCCTGCCCGATGTGCAGTTCCGTATCGCGGATCAGTCGCGTGCGGCTGGCGTAAAGGCGGTCGGCAGTGGCCTTGTCGGTGATCTTGCCGCCTTCCACCTGCTTCAGGTAGTCCTGGAGGTGCTTTACGTACACGGTCAGCATCGCTGTGTTCTCGTTGTCATTGATCGCTTTGGGGTCGATCATGATGAAGGCCATCTCATGCTCCGAGGGAATGCTAGTGAAGGCATTGTCCTTTTGCTGCAGGGTTTCGCCCTTTTTCTGTTTCCAGCCTTTCACCAGTGTGATGAAGGTGGCCTCGAACTTCACGGGGTCCACCTTGGCGGTCTTCAGCAGGTAGGTCTTGTCCGGTGTGATCGGTTGCGCGGCCAGTTCGCTCACCTTCACGAACTCCAGGTTACCGGTGAATTTCCAATTCGCCTTCATGGCATCGGTAATGGTGCGGTTGTAGGGCGAATCGCCGTCGTCGAGCACCACGATGGTGGTGGTGGCCTTGGCGGCCTTCACCGCGGCGGCGTCGAAACTGCCGTACTGGGCGGTGGCGGTGAGCACGGAGAGGGCGGAGAACACGGAGAGAAGGACGGTGCGCATGAGGGACTGGTCGTTGTTCGTTGCTGGGTCCGGAAAATGGAACGCAGGTGCACGGCGAAAATAGTGCCAGCCCGTGCCGACCTTTGGACCAAGTGCGCGCACCGTGAACAACGACCTGTCGAAACCGGGGAAGGAGGGTGTCCAGCGCTTTCTGGACCGCGCCGAGGTGCTTGCCTCCACGGTGGCCCAGTTGCGAAAGGACCTTTCCCTGTCCGAAATGGAGCTACCCCAGCCACCACTGGGTGAGGAGGCCTTCGAGACCCTGCGTTCCGGGGTGTTGCCCCGATTGGAAGAGCTTCAGCGGCAAAGCACCACGGGTCTGCAAACGGCCATGTACCGGGTGGACATTCCCGAGGCCCACCTGCGCCGTACACTGGCGCTGGGTGGCCTGCACGCGCTGGCCGGGGAGTGCGTGCTGCGGGCCCTCCAGAAGGTGCTGACCAGGCTGCGTTTCGCGGGCCGGTTCTGATGGCGCCCCCTGCATTCGTTCAGGCCAGCGTATTTCTCGGGACTTGGCCCCGAACAACGGCCCTCGTTCTGGCGTAGAACGCATCGCCCAAAACCTACCTTTGCCCCAGGATCCACCGGACCCCCTACATGGACAAGTATTCCTACCTCAGCAACGTCGATAGCGCCTGGCTCGACGAACTCCATCAACAATACCTGAAGGACCCCGCCAGTGTGGAGACCGGCTGGGCCCGGTTCTTCGAGGGCTTCGAGTTCGCCACGGCCCTTCATGAGGGCGACCAGCCCGCTTCGCCGATCGCCTCCGGTGGTGGTCAGGACCGCTTCCAGAAGGAGTTCAAGGTGTTGGAGTACATCAACGCCTACCGCCAACGCGGCCACTTGTTCACTCGCACCAACCCGGTCCGCGAGCGGCGCAAGTACAGTCCGCCCCTTGACCTGGTCACCTACGGCCTCAGTGAGTCCGACCTGGATACCGTGTTCAGTGCGGGAAATGAGATCGGTCTTGGTCCGGCGAAGCTCCGCGACATCGTGGCGCTGCTGGAGCAGACCTATTGCCAAAGCATCGGTGCGGAGTTCCGCTTCATCCGCAACCCCGAGAAGGTGAAGTGGCTGCAACAGCGCATGGAAAGCGTGCGCAACCAGCCCGATTTCACCATTCAGCAGAAGAAGGACATCCTCGGCAAGCTCAACGAGGCCGTGGTCTTCGAGAAATTCCTGGGCAAGAAGTTCATCGGTGCCAAGCGCTTCAGCATCGAAGGGGCCGAGGCCCTGATCCCTGCTCTGGACACCGTGATCGAGCATGGTGCCGAACTGGGCGTTACGGAGTATGTGATCGGCATGGCCCACCGCGGTCGCCTCAATGTGCTGGCCAATACCCTGCGCAAGAGCTACGACCAGATCTTCAGCGAGTTCGAGGGCAAGGACTACGAGGATTCGTTGGTGGAGGGCGATGTGAAGTACCACATGGGCTATAGCTCCGTGGTAAAGACCAACAAGGGCAAGGATGTGCGACTGACGCTGGCACCGAACCCGAGCCATTTGGAAAGCGTGGGTCCGGTGATGCAGGGCATTGCCCGCGCCATCATCGAGCACGACGACAAGTTCCAGAAGGGTATCACGGCCCCGATCCTCATCCATGGCGATGCCGCTGTTGCCGGGCAGGGCGTGGTCTATGAAGTGGTGCAGATGGCAGGCCTCAAAGCATACGAGGTGGGCGGCACCATCCACATCGTGGTGAACAACCAGGTGGGCTTCACCACCAACTACATCGATGCGCGCTCCAGTACCTATTGCACCGATGTTGCGAAGGTGACCCAGTGTCCGGTGTTCCACGTGAACGGCGACGATGCCGAGGCCGTGGCCTACACCATGAAACTGGCCATGGATTACCGGCAGAAATACGGCACCGACATCTGGGTGGACATTCTTTGCTACCGCAAGCATGGCCACAACGAGGGCGACGAACCGAAGTTCACGCAGCCCGTGCTCTACAAGGCCATCGCCAAGCACCCCGACCCCCGCGAGCTGTACACGCAGAAACTGCTCGCCAGTGGTGTGGAAGGGGCCCGCGAACTGGCCGAGGAAATGGAGCGGAACTTCACCGCGATGCTCGATGAGCGGCTCAACGAGGCCAAGCAGGTGCGCGTGGGGAAGATCACCAACTTCATGGCCGAACGCTGGAAAGGCTTCAAGCGCGCCGAGCCAAAGGACTTCCTGACATCGCCTGGTACCGGGGTGAAGAAGGAGGTGTTGAAGATGATCGGCGAGAAGCTGACCGAGCAGCACCCCGATGGCAAGAAGTTCTTCAGCAAGCTGGAGAAGATACTTAACGACCGCAAGAAGATGATGGCCGATGAGACCCTGGACTGGGGCATGGCCGAACTGCTTGCTTATGGTTCCCTGCTCGTGGAAGGACACCCGGTGCGCTTCACCGGACAGGATGTGGAGCGTGGAACCTTCAGCCACCGCCATGCCGTGGTGAAGGTGGAGGACAGTGAGGAGGAGTTCATCCACCTGAAGAACATACAGGAAGGCCAGGCGCTGCTGCAGATCTACAACTCGTTGCTCAGCGAGTACGCCGTGCTCGGCTTCGAGTATGGTTACGCGCTCACCAACCCGGAGGTGCTCACCATTTGGGAAGCCCAGTTCGGCGACTTCGTGAACGGTGCGCAGATCATACTGGACCAGTACCTGTGCTGTGCGGAAGAGAAGTGGAACACGCAGAACGGCATCGTGCTGTTGCTGCCCC
>JBEICT010000047.1:0-15859 GCA_040383865.1 Flavobacteriales bacterium
CAACTGCTCGCTCTTGCGGTAGTTGAGCTCGCCGCTCAGGTCCAGCACAGCCACTTGGTCGTACACCACGTCCATGCGGTCGCCGAAGGGTGTGTTGGGCACGTTCACGTAAAGCGGCATGTCCTCCGTACGACGGCGGCTGACCCGCACATCGAAACCCAGGTCGCTGCTGAAACTACCCCGCAGACCGGCATAGGCATCGTAGAGCTTGCTGGAATTCTGCAAACGGGGTGCTCCGGTCAGCCAGGGGTTCTCCCGGGTGAGGCTTCGGAAACTGTTGCGTTGGCGTTCACCTTCCAAGCCAACGTATGGCACCAGGATGTTGTCGAACAGGCTGTAGTGCGCATAGACCTTGGGGAAGAAATGGAAGGTGGTCTCGCCCTGCGAATCGATGTACATGCCGGCGCCTACACGGATCATGTAGGGGCCCGTCCCCGTGCTGACCATGGGCGTTAGGCCGATCAGGGTACCGTTCTGCCTGAACTCCCCCAACGCATCGCCCAGGTCTCCCAGGTAGGCGTTGTTGTTGATCAGCAGATCGCCGCTGTACGTCTCGCTGCCTTCGGTCTTGGACACCGTGGCGTTCACGCGCATGTTGGTCTCGCGGCTCTTGCTGAGGTTGCTATAGGAATGTACTTCCAGGGCCACATCGTGCGCGATCTTGGAACTATCGGTATACAGGCTGCGCAGGCGACCTGCGAAACCCAGGTCATTGTAGATCTGCTTCGTGTAGTCCTCCGGAGCTTCAATGGCGCTCAGCGCCTCCTCGATGCTGTCGTTGCTGGCATATCCGTAATAGTTGATGCGACGACGATCGTAGATGAACCTGCCCGAGGCCTCATGGTCGGAGAGGAAGTGCTTATAGAAGGCATCCACATTGTTGAAGCTGTAGCCGCTCGGCCCCACGTCATCCAACCCGCCATTGCTGCTGAAATGCTTCACATGCAGGCCAAAGCCGTTCTTTCGGGAGCGGGTCTGGTCATAGTAGAGCTCACCCAAGGGAGTGGTATACAACCCGAACCCGGCCTTCGCATACCCCTTGTACAACCGCGACTGCGGTGCCAAAACGCTGAGCTTGGCCGCCGCAATACTGTCCACTTTGGCCGGTATCTCTGCCTTGGCCGGCAACAGCTCGTAACGCACCGGAAGTTCGGGCAGAATGGTGTCAATGGGTTCCGGACGCAGGTCGATCTTCTGCGCATCCATCAAGGTGGGGCTGTAGATGCCCTGCACCACGTATTCGCCACCGGGCGTGTTCACCTGGGCCGAACCGATCACCGACGTGAGGCCACAGACAAGGAGGAGGAGGATGTTCTTCATGGCGTTCACTGGCCGTTGGTGTTATCCGGGACCGGGACCAGCAGTTCCTCCTGGGGGGGCGGTGTGACCTGCTGGACCTCGCTGGCATTGATGGCATCCAGCCGCTGTCGCGCCTGTGCCACCAGGTCCGGTTCCTGGCAATTATCGATAACGCTCTGCAACGTGGCCTTGGCCTGGAATCGATCGTTCAACTGCACATACACGTCGCCAAGCAGGATAAAGGCACGCGCCTTCCAATGGTCGTAGCTGGGATAGCGCTTCACGAGATCGAACACCTCGGTCTCGGCCTTGCGGAACTGGCCCTGCAAGTGGCGCACATAGGCCATGTAGTACTTGGCCTCGGCCCCAAAGGCATTGGTGCTGCTCCCGCTGATCGCCTTGAACTTGGTGTAAGCCCCTTCGGTATCGTTCCTGGCCAGTAGCCCATTGGCGACCAGCAACCCGGCCTCTGCGCGCAGGTCGGCGTTCGCGGTGCTGTTCGCGGTCACTTTCTCAGCAGCTGCCGCAGCCTCTTCGGCACGGCCCAGTTCCTTCAGGCAACGCATGACACCCACCTGGGCCGTCAATGCGTTCTGCGGTGTGCTCGCATGGACCTCCAACTGGCTGAAATGGTCCAGCGCGCCCTCCCAACGCTTATCCCGGAACAGGATGTCACTGGCACCGTACAGTGCGTTCTCCATGAAGTCGAGCCCGTTGCGATTCACCACGGCCTCCAGATCGGGCAAGGCCTGTTCGTACTGCCCAGCCCGGTAATGGCAATCGCCACGATAGAACAGCGCGTTCAGCGCGTATGCACCATTGGGATACTTGTTCAGGTAATCGCCAAAGGCCCCAATGGCCTGAGGGCATTTCTCGTCGAAGTAGAGCTTTTCCGCACTGCGGTAGTATTTCTCGTCCAGGTCCAGGGTGGAGGGGTCCACGAACTTCAGGCTCTTTACGTACGCCTCGTATTCGCCCACACGACCCTGCTCCACATAAATGCTCTCCAGGCCGGCCAGGGCATCACGGGACCCGTCCATGGTGGGGTACTTGGTCACAATGGCCTTGAACCCCTCGATGGCCTGGTCCACGCGGCCCTGGCGCTTATGGATGAGGGCCGTTTGCAACATGGCCTGGCGGACATGGGGGCTGTTCGGATATTGCGCAGTGACCTGCTCGTAGTAGCGCATGGCCTCAGCGTCATTCTCCAGGTTGATGTAGGTCTCGCCCAGCTGGAACTTCGCATCGGCGGCATAGCGCGAATCCGGCTTTTCGGTGAGCAGGGCCTTCAGCGTCACGATCTTCTCGTTGAATTGGCGTTGCAGGCCCTGGCACACCCCCTTCTGGTACATGGCATAATCGCGATCGGGCGAGCCGGTGCGCATGGCATCATCATACCACTTCACGGCCTGCGCATTATCCTTCATCACGAAGTAGCAGTCGCCCACGCGCAGCATGGCATCGGCTCGTTGCCGGGCCTCCCCTTTCTTCGCACCCACGTACCTCCGGAAAGACGTGGACGCCTCGTCATACTGCTTCAACTTGAAGAAGGTGTAGCCCATTCCGTAACCGGCTTGTTCATACAGGTCCGTGCTGTATGCACCTGGTGAATTGCGCAGGTCGTCGTACTTGCGCAATGCAGCAGGCATGTCGTTCTGGCCGTAGTAGCTCTCGGCCATCCAGAAGTGCGCACGGGCGTTCACTTCCTGGTTCACCGGGTATTTCAATGCCCGCTCGAAGAACAGGGCCGCATCGGCGTATTTGCGCCCCTCATACAATTCCACACCGCGGTCGTAGGCCAGTTTCTGGTAGGCCTCACGCAACCGCAGGTCCTTGTTCTGGATCTCATCCAGCGCGGCCAAAGCGTCCTCGTAGTTCTTGGTCCGTAGGTACACGTTCAACAGGAACTCGTAAGCCTCGTCCTTGCGCGGGGTGTCCGGGTAGGTGCGCAGGTAGTTACGCAGTGCATTAATGGCCTCGTGATAGGGATCGAAACTGAGCTCATAGCTGAGCTTGGCATAATTGAACAGGGCGTCCTCCTTCACCTTGGGGTCCTTGCCAATGTCGAAGGCCCGCTTGAAGGCGTTGCGTGCGTAGTTCTTCTCGTTCAGCTTCAGGTAGCAGTCCGCCATGTGGTAGGTGGCCATCTGGGCGATGCTGTCCTCACCAGTAGCCACCAGATTGAACTCGGCCAGGGCCTTGGTGCAATCGCCGGTGCGGTAGTACGTGTAGCCCAGGATGTAACGATCGCCGCGCTCCACGCCCACCCGCTGGGCGCTCTTTTGCAAGTATGGCAGGGCCTCTTCATAGTTGCCGCGCCGGTAGTTGGCCTCCCCCGCCAGTCGGTTGATCTCGTTGATGCGCTTGGCTCCTTCAGGGTTCTCCAACAACGGCTTCACGTAGGTGTTCAACTCGTCGTACTTGCCCTGCAGGAACAGGATCTCGGCAATGTAGATGGGCACCACCTTGCCGAAGTTCTCGTCCTTCTCCAGCGCACGGAAACCGGTAAGCGCGGTCTCGTAGTGGCCCCGCTCATAGTGGATGTGCGAAGCATAGTACTTGGACGGCACGGCGTAAGGTCCTGTACCGTTCTGCACCTCGGAGAACTCGCCCAACGCGCGGTCAGGGTCCTGTTCCTGGAAAAAGGCATAGCCTCGCTTGAACCGGTACTCCTCCAGGTCCGATGGGGAAAGGCTGAACCGGTCCACCTGGTCGCTCCAGGCCAGGGACTCCTTCCACTTCTTCTGGGAGAAGGTGTGCTTGAACAGCTCGAATCGCACGGCGCCCACGTGCAGGTCCTCGGGATGTTCGGCCATGAACGTGAGCAAGCGATAGCCTGCATCATCGTTGAACAAACGCACGGCGCACAGCGCGCTGTAGAACTCGGCCTCCACGCGCGTGGGGTCGTTGCGGTCGCTGATGCGCGCCACCACCTGTGCCAGTTCGAACTGGGCCGCACCGTACTTGGCCTTGCTGAACAGGTCCATGGCGTGGGCCATGTCGGCATTGCGCTGCTCATAATGGGCCGGTCGCTGGGCCAGCACACCCGTGAAGAGCAGCAGGGCCATGGGCAGGGCCAGCAGCACACGTCGGTGGATCATCGGGAATGGGGTCTTCATCAAGTGGTCAAAGTTCTTGGGGGCCGTGGCCGGGCGCCGGTCGCGGGTGGTCTACTTATCCACGCGGGCGTGTTCACCTGGCACGTGGTCCGTAAAGGCACACCAGCACCGTGCCGAAGTCCACAACGCAGGGCATCCTGTGGGAATTATGACCTTTGGGCCATCGCGCCCAGGTTGACAAGGCGCTTTGGACCATGACCGACTCTCCCATCATCCTGCTGCATGGCGTGCGCATCTTCCAGCGCGAGAACCTGGTGCTGAACAACGTGGACTTCGCGGTGTACAAGGGTGAGTTCCTGTACCTGATAGGTCGCACCGGCACAGGAAAAAGCTCATTGATGCGCACCCTTTACGGCGACCTGCCTCTGAAGGAGGGCGAGGGCCACGTTTGCGGCTTCGACCTGTCCAAGCTGAAGCGCTCGCAGGTCCCGTATCTGCGGCGGAAGATCGGCATCGTGTTCCAAGACTTCCAGTTGCTGACGGACCGCACTGTGAACGACAACCTGCTCTTCGTGCTGAAGGCCACCGGCTGGGACGACCGGAAGCGCATGGACGAACGTGTGCAGCAGGTGCTGGAGAAAGTGGGCCTGGCCAACAAGGGCTACAAGATGCCGCACGAACTGAGCGGTGGCGAGCAACAACGCGTCAGCATTGCCCGCGCCTTGCTCAACGACCCCGAGCTCATCCTTGCTGACGAGCCCACCGGCAACCTGGACCCCGAGACCACCGGCGAGATCCTCGACCTGCTCTTCGCCATCAGCCAAACGGGCCGCAGTGTGATCATGGCCACGCACGACTACACGCACATGAAGAAGTTCAATACCCGGGTGGTGAAGTGCGAAGAAGGCCGGCTGTTGGAACTGAGCGCCGCAGGGACCTCTTGAATTGCACGTGGTGAGTGCCACGCGATACGCTCACCCCAACAGCTCCACGATCCGCTCCGCGTTCCGCTTGTTGCTGAAGCGCTGCTCCAGCACTTCGGCGCGCCGCTCCAAGGCCTGTCCATTAGCAGGTTTGCCCATGCAGGCCAGTATGCTCGTACGCATGCCCTCGGGATCGTCGTGCACGTGGCACAGCTCGGCCAGTCCGGTGCCTTCCACCATGGGCGTGTTGCACACCACGTGGCGGCCTGCGAACAGGCAGAGCAGCAACTTCAGCTTGATGCCCGTGGCCTGGAAGGTGGGCAGCACGTTCACCTGGGCTTCGCGCACCAGGCGATGGATCTCTTCCGTACCGATGTTATCGCGCAGTTCCACATTGGCGGTGCGTGCCACCTCGCGGCGCAGTTCGGAACTGGCATCACTACCGGCGATCACCAATTTCACCGGTAGGCCCTTGAAGACCTTGCGCACCAGGAAGAGCGCCGCCTGATCGTTCTCCGGTACGCCCAACGCACCATGGTAAAAGGCAAAATCGCCCAGTCCGCTGGGCACGGCCACCTGGTCCATGGCATGGAAGGCAGGGATATGCACCACATGGTGGAAATGCGAACCGAAATAGGCCTCGTCCTTGGGGGAGATGGCCAGCACGTGATCCGCCTCGGCCAGCACGGGCTCGAAGCGTTGCAGCTTGTGCGCCTCGTTGATGAAGTAAGTGCGACGGAAAGTGCTTGTGGCGGCCTTCGCCAAAGCGCCGTAGTAGTCGTGCTCCACGTTGTGGGCGCGCACCAACCGTATGCGACCGATCAGGCGCGGATCGCCCAGTGCATGGCAGCAATGCAGGCCCTCGAACAGGATCGGATGGTCGTCCTTCAACAGCCGACCCATCATCTGATCACTACGCCGGCTCACAACCACATAGGGCAGGCTGTTCAGTAACTGCAATTTGCCGGTGCGGCGCGGATAATAATGCACACTGGCGCACATCGCCTCCAGGTCCTTGGCCTTGGGGCGGCCGTACTGGAAACAGTGCAGGTGCACCTTCACGCCCAGATCAGCGAGGGCCTTCACCTTGTAGTACACATCGATCACGCCGCCATAGCTGGGTGGCGAGGGGACATCGAAGCTGACGATATGCAGGTGGCGCTCAAGCAATGCTCTGGAACAGGGCCGATAGCACGGCCTTTTCGCGCTCGCCGTCCAGCGAAGCGGCCGCGAAAATAGCGTTTTGGCGCAGGGCCTTCCGGCGCTCGGGATCGATCTGTAGTGCCTTTACCTCGGCCGCAATGCGGCGGGATCCGGTGCAGGGACCACCACCCCGGCATCAAAGCGCCGCACAATGCCCGCCACTTCGGGCAGATCGGTGACCAGTGCGGGGATGTGCGCCCTGAAATAATCGAACAGCTTGTTGGGCAGGCTGTAGCGGTAGTTCAGGTTGGTGTCCTTGTCCAGCGAAAGGCCCAGGTCGGCGTTGCGCGTGTACTGCATCATGCGCTCGTAGGGCATGCGGGGCAGCAGGCGCACACGGTCCTGCAGGCCGTGGTCGTTCACCATGCGCTCCAGCACCGGCCAGGCATCGCCACCACCAACCAGCAAGAGCAGGCAGCCGGGCAGCTCGCGCATGGCCAGCACGGCCTCCTCGGCGCCGCGCTGCACATTGATGCCACTGCCCTGCAGGATCAGCAGGAAGCGGTCCGTGGGCAGCCCGAGCTCGCCGCGCGAGGGCAACGGTCCCAGCTCGCGGTGCATGGGGATGTTGCGGACCACGGTGATCGCTTTGCCGTAGCGCTGCCGGTACTCCCTTGCAATGCTGTCATTGACCGTGATCACGTGCTTCAGCTTCGGGAAGATCCACCGCTCGATGACCAGCCACACGCGGCGTACAGCACGGCCTTGCAGTTCGGGCACCTCGGTGAAGAACTCGTGACTATCATACACCAGTTCCCGCTTCGTACTGCGGGTTGCCAGATGTGCCGCCAGAAGGGTGTCCAGGTCATTGGCCACCACCAGATCGGCACGTTGGCGCAGCAACACGAAGAACAACCGCAGGTTGTACTCCGCATAGAACAACGCCCCCTTTCGGAACCACAACTTCATGCGAAGCGTGCCATAAGGCCGCTGAAGCGGAAGGCTCCCCGGCAGCTCGCGGCCCACCAGCAGCACCTCCCACCCCAGCTCACGCAATACCACGCAGGTACGATGTACCCGGTTGTCGGTGCTGAGGTCGTTGGTAACGCAGACAATGGCGCGGCGCATGGGCTATCCTCCTGCCGCTGTGTACAAGACACGGCAGCGGGCCGTGAAAGTACAGGACCGCTGCCGGTAAACTTGCTGCGCTCCACCATGGCCATGCACCTTCTCCGCAACGCCGACCTTCGCCCCTTCAACACCTTTGGCGTGCCAGCCCAGGCCGAAGCGCTTGCACGTTTCAGCGATGTGGACCAACTGCGCGGGTTGTTGGCCGCACCTGAGCTGGCGGGAATGCCCCGGCTGTTCCTTGGCGGCGGAAGCAACGTACTGTTCACACGGAACTGGCCCGGCGTGGTGCTGCTCAACGAGATCCCCGGCATCCATGTGGTGAACGAGGACGAGCGCCAGGTGTGGGTGAAGGCCGGCGCGGGCGTACCGTGGCACCAGTTCGTGCTGCATTGTGTGGACCACGGCTGGGGTGGTGTGGAGAACCTGAGCCTGATCCCCGGCAAGGTGGGCGCTGCTCCCATGCAGAACATCGGGGCCTACGGCGTGGAGATCAAGGACACATTCCATTCCCTCGAAGCCCTTCGGATCAGCGATGGCGAGGTGGTCACCTTCGATCGGGAGGCCTGCCATTTCGGGTACCGCGAGAGCTACTTCAAGCGCGAAGGGCGCGACAGGTTCGTGATCCTTTCGGTCACCTTCAAGTTGAACAAGGCGCCGCATGTGCTTAACACGAGCTACGGCACCATCCAACAGGAACTGGACCGGCTGGGCATTTCCAACCCCTCCATCAAGGATGTCAGCAATGCCGTGATCGCCATTCGCCGCAGCAAACTGCCCGACCCGGCCGTGTTGGGCAATGCGGGCAGCTTCTTTAAGAACCCAGTAGTGACCTCCACCCTGGCCGACCGGATCAAACTGGACCATCCGAACATGCCCTCCTACCCTGCAGGCGATGGACACGTGAAGCTGGCGGCCGGCTGGCTGATCGAGCAGGCAGGTTGGAAAGGCCATCGTGCCAACGACCACGGCATACACGACAAACAGGCGCTGGTGCTGGTAAACCATGGCAGCGCAACCGGGCAGGCCATCTACGACCTGAGCGAACAGGTGCTTCGCAGCGTACACGAACAATTCGGGGTGGAGCTTGAACGCGAGGTGAACATCCTCTGAACCAACAGGTAACGGCATTCCAAGGAACACGGCGATCATGCATTTGGGCAAGCATTGGTATGGGCCTGCGTTGCCGATCTTCGCCTACATGTCGTGGACACGCACCGTACCGCTCCTCCTCTGCGCCGTGGTCGCCTTGAACGCCTGCCGCAAGGATGTGAGCACCGACCCTGACCAGCCGGGCGGTCCCACTGGCCCCACACCGCTTACCCTGCAAGTACCCTCGTGGTCGGTGGACACGGGGCACGCGCTGAACCTGCCCTACGATAATCCGCTCACGGTGGAAGGCGTTGCGCTGGGCCGCAAGCTGTTCCATGAGAAGGCGTTGTCGAACGACCTCACCATGTCGTGCGCCACCTGCCACAGGCAGGAGAACGCATTCAGCGATCCGCGCCGGTTCTCGGTGGGCACCGATGGCAGCCTCGGGCGCAGGCAGGGCATGGCCATCATCAACACGGCCTGGGACCATTTCTTCTTCTGGGACGCACGCGCCTTGAGCCTCGAACTGCAGGCCTTCGGACCGGTGCGCAACCCCGTGGAGATGGCGAACAGTTGGCCCGTGGTGGTGCAGCGCTTGCAGCAACACCCCGAATACCCGGAGCTCTTCCGCAGGGCCTTCGGCAGTCCCACCATCGACAGCCTGCACGTGGCCTATGCCCTTGCGCAGTTCGAGCGGACCTTGATCTCGCTCAACTCCCGTTTCGACCGGTACTACTATGGAGGCGATGTCACCGCCCTTACGGAGCAAGAGGTCCGCGGCAAGGACCTCTTCTTCGGCGAAGCGCACTGTGACAACTGCCACATGTTGCCGCTGTTCCAGGACCACGGCGTACGCAACATCGGACTGCCTCCGGGCCCGGACCAAGGTCTGGCTGAGGTTTCCGGCATTACCGCCCACCGCGGACGGTTCAAGACCACGACACTGCGAAACATCGATGTGACCGCCCCCTATATGCATGATGGCCGCTTCGCCACGCTAGAGGAGGTGGTCGATTTCTATGCAGATGATGTTGTGCTGACCACACCCAATCTGGATGAGCACATGTTCCCTTGGGTGAATGATGAGATCCACCTGAACGCCCAGGAACGAGCGGACCTGGTCGCGTTCATGAAAACGCTGACCGACGAGACGTTCCTCAACGACCCGGCCTTCAGCGACCCGCACTGAGCCGGGGGGACCTCCAACGCTTTCACCCATATTCGCGACCCACATCCCAGACCGCATCATGTTGCGCATCCTGCATCGTTTGCTGTTCTCCGCCCTGCTGCTGATCACCCTTCCGCTCGCCGCGCAGCAACAATTGCTGCTGCGCGACGCCTTGCTGAAGGCAGGCTCCGACCTGGCACCGGACCGTATGCGTGGACTGCAATGGATCAAGGACGCGGCCAACTACAGCTATGTGACCAAGGAGAACGTGCTGATGCGCGGCACGCTCGGCAAATCGATGGACGTGGCCATGATCGACCTGGCCGCGTTGAACAAGCAACTGCCTGACAGCGCCCAACTGAAAGGCTTCCCCGGTATTGCCTGGACCGATGCCACGCACTTCCGTTTCATGCACATGCAACGCCTGTACGTGTTCGACACCAACGATGGCACACTAAAGCCACACACGCAATTGGTGGCGGGCGCGGAGAACGAGGATATTGAGCCCACCACGGGAGCGGTCGCGTTCACTAAGGAAAACGATCTGTTCATCAAGCGGCCGGGCGTGGGCAAGAACCTCCCCACGCGCATTACGACCGATGGCGGAAATGGCATCGTGAACGGACAGAGCGTACACCGCCAGGAATATGGCATCACCAAAGGCACTTTTTGGAGCCCGAAAGGCAACCTGCTGGCCTATTACCGCATGGATGAGAGCATGGTGACGCCCTACCAATTGGAGGACATCAGCACCCGGCCCAGCACCTTCCATACCATTCGTTATCCCATGGCCGGCCAGACCAGCCACCAGGTGACCGTGGGTGTGCACGACCTGCAAACCGGTAACACGGTTTTCCTGAAGACCGATGGCGCGGCGGACGACTACCTCACCAACGTCAGTTGGAGCGCGGATGAGCGCTTTGTGCATGTGGTGCACCTGGACCGCAAGACCGAGAACCTGCGACTGGTACGTTACGATGCACGCACCGGAGCGGCCGTTGGTACGCTGCTCACTGAGCAGGACGACAAGTACCTGGAGCCTGAGCACCCGGCCCTGTTCCTGAACACCCGTCCGGAACAGTTCCTGTGGATCAGCGACCGCAACGGTTGGGACCATGTGTATCTCTACGATGCCAAGAAAGGACTGGTGCGCCAGCTCACGGACGGCGCATGGAACGTGAAGGAGATCATCGGTCTGGACCCGAAGGAAGGACAGCTCTTCGTGGAAGGCACGGGCACCATCGTTCCTGGCGATCCCACGGGGGCTACTGAGACGCACATCTATCGCGTGGAGCTTGCCAGCCGAAAGACCCAGCGCCTGACCACCGACGCAGGAACCCACCATGGCATGCTGAGCTCTGATGGCACGGTGCTGATCGACAACTGGAGCAGCACCTCCGTGCCGGGCCGGATAGAACTGCGGGATGCGCGCACTGGAGCGATGACCAAGACCCTGCTGAACTCGCGAGATCCCATGAGCGGCTACACCGTGGGCACCATCGAGACCCTGAACATCCTCGGCGAGAACGGTGATCGCTTGATCGCGCGAATGATCAAGCCCAGCAACTTCAACGAGAAGCGGAAATATCCTGTGCTGATCTATGTGTATAATGGTCCGCATGTGCAGCTGATCACGAACTCCTTCCTGGCCGGTGCATCCCATTGGATGCTGGAGGCCGCCGAACGCGGCTACATCGTCTGGACCGTGGACGGGCACGGCAGTGCTAACCGGGGCAAGGCCTTTGAACAGGCCATCCATCGCCAACTGGGCATCACCGAGGTGAAGGACCAGATGCGTGGAGTGGAGTTCCTGAAAAGCCTGCCTTATGTGGATGGCGATCGGATCGCCGTCCATGGCTGGAGCTTCGGCGGGCACATGACCACGGCCATGCTCACGCGCCATCCCGGGGTGTTCAAGGTGGGTGTGGCGGGTGGCCCCGTGATGGATTGGGGGCTTTACGAAGTGATGTATACCGAACGCTACATGGACACCCCGGCCGAGAACCCCGATGGATATGCGGCCTCCACACTACCTACGACGGCCGACAAACTGCAGGACGACCTGCTGCTGATCACCGGTGGCGCCGACGATGTGGTATTGCCCCAGCACAGCCTGTCATTCATCAAGGCATGCGTGTCGAAGAACATCCCGGTGGATTTCTTCGACTACCCCGGACATGGCCACAACGTACGTGGCAAGGACCGTCTGCACTTGATGGAAAAAGTGCTGCGCTACATCGATGCGCGGATGCTTCCTCAACGTTGATCTCGATCGAACGATACACGAACACAACAACCACTCCCTAAACACATGAAACAACTCGTTACACTTCTCTTCTGCGTGCCCCTTCTGGCACAAGCTCAGGTCACCCACAATGTGCAGGTAGGCGGCAGCACGGTGGGCGGAACCCCTCCGTTCTACAGCCCACAGAACCTCACCATCAGCGTGGGCGATATCGTGCGCTGGACCAACACGTCAGGCACGCACAATGTGAACGGCAGCACCTCGCTGTTCCCGGCCAATCCGCAGGGCTTCAGCTCAGGCAGCCCGCAGGGCGGTTCATGGACCTTTGAGTTCACCTTCACCATTGCCGGCGTCTACAACTACCACTGCACACAACAGGGGCATTCAGCCACGCAGTTCGGCAGCATTACCGTTTTGAACCCCACCGTGGTGGAAGAGAACGCCCAGGCGGATGACATCCTGCTCTTCCCTGTGCCTGCCAACGACCAACTGAACGTGCTGTTCGGTAGCCAGCGTGTGGACCGCGCCGAACTGATCTCATTGGATGGCCGAACGATGCTCGCCGTGAACACTTCGGGTACCGACCGTGCCGTGCTTGCCACAAGCACCCTCTCGGCCGGCCACTATATGCTGCGCCTCTACACCACCGAGGGCGCGGTGATCAGTCGTTCGTTCTACAAGGACTAAGATGGGTCAAGGCGTGCGTACCACTCTCACCACCTCACGGTGGCCAGAGCGGTCTACCACCACGGCATAGGTGCCGGGCGCCAAACCCTCCAACGGAATACGGAAGGCCTGCTTGCCTGGTGCGAGCAGGCCTTCGTGCATCAGGGCCACTTCATGACCGAGCGCGTCCACCAAGGTGAGGCGAGCATAGGCATGATCATTGGTCTCCACCCACAGCGTGCTGTTGGCCTCGGTGGGATTGGGATAGGCCGAAAGCCTGAAGGAGGGCGTACCGGTCAATGACCCAACGCCCTGCGGGACCTGTACCGGAACGGCCAGCGTGGCCAACCCGCCAATGGCCAGCTTCGCCAGCTTCTCGAAGTAAGGCACATCGAAGTATTCCACACGGTCGTTCGGCGTGTGGTAATAGGGATTGCCGTCGTTACCGAAGTCCTCGATGACCAGAACGGCACCGTAGCCCTCGTTCCAGAACGAGGCGTGATCGGAGTACGTGGCACCGGGGTTGGTCAACACCAGGTCCAGATCGATATCGTAGTGCGCCTTCACGGCAAATAGCGTATCGCCGATCTCGAAGGAGTTGCCCACCGGACGCACGTGTACGCGGGCGCGCTTGTCCCCATTCCCATCCCAGGCCAAGGCGTCCATGTTGATCACTCCCCTGAGCAGTTCATCGTTGCTTGCCAGACCCGCGGCTTGGAAGGCACTGCCCACCAGACCCTGCTCCTCCTCGTCCCAAAGGGCGAAGATGATGGTATGCTCGAAAGGGATGTCACGCAGCACTCTCGCGGCCTCCAACAGCGCTGCCACGCCACTGCCATTGTCATCTGCGGCCGGAGCGGCCACATTGCCACCGGGCATGGCGTCATAGTGTGCACCAAGTATCATCGGGTACGCTCCAGGTACCGTACCCGGCTTCGTCACCAGGATGTTCCGACCCGTTGCGCTCCAACTTTGAACCGTTGGTGTGTAGCCGAACTGGGTGAGCTTGCGCTCCAGCCAGGCTTGGGACAGTGCATTGCCTTCATTGTTCTTATGCCTGCTGACAATGGTCTCCGGTCCCGTACCCAGATCGATGGGCACCTCACCCGTGAGCTCATTGACGTAGACCATCATCGAGTCGATGCGCATGGCATCGAGCACGGCCTGAACCATGGGATTCTGGGCAGAGAGCGAAAAGGCGGTGGTCAGAAAAAGGCCAATGGCCGCTGCACGATACAACATGCCTCAAATGTAGCCATGCGCTGGTGGCGCAGAGTGATGCTAAAGCACCACCACCCGCTCCACGAAGTTGCGGTTGGCTGTGCGCACCACCACGAGGTAGGTGGCACCGCGTTGCGGCAAGGTCAACTGCCAGTTGCGTGCACCAGCAGGAACGAAGTTGGCCACCGAAGCCCCTCTCATATCGAACACTTCAATGCCCCTGATACGTTCGGTGATGCCTTCGATACGCAACACGCCATCGCGTACCGGGTTCGGAAAGATCCGAATACCAAGCTCACGCAGATCGTCAACATTCACGGAAAGGTCCGTGAGCTCCACTTCCTTCACCAACACTGGCGTGCCATCGGCGGCCTCGTACATGGTACGGAACGCATCGATCTCGGGTGTGTTGAACGCGAACATCTCCTCCATCCACCGAGGCGGAGCCGGCTGATACCACACCCTGGCCGTAATGGTGATCAGGCCTGTATAGCCGTTCATGGGGACCTGGTAGTGTACGATGTCCGTGCCACTGCCTTCGGTGCCGTTGGCGTAACGGTTGAAATCAATGTCGGTTGCAGGTACCCCGGCGATCACCGTGGTGTCGTAGCTCAAATGGCTCGTGGAGAAGCCCAATGGGGCCAGGCGATTGTCCTTCAAAGGGGTCTTGGCGCGCTCAAGCACCGTGGTCTTGTTGTCGTTCACGTCCCCCAATACCATCTCATAGATCTGCGCCTGGTCGGGCGAGGTGATCACATCATGGTGGGGCTCCCAATCCTCATCGTGGCCCACCACTTCGTAGGAGGGGTCCCAATTGCCGCTGCGGAACAAGGTGTTACCGGATGCATCAAGCACATGCAGTTCAACGAACGCACGTCGCGCCGGATAGCCCGAGGGGAACTTGTGACCGGCCAGGTTGGTCAGTTGCACATCAATGGAAGCGACCTCTGCCGATCGGTCCACCACGGTGGCATCCAGCAGCAAGGTGTTCTGCTGAAGCAGCCGTTCGGTCCATGTGATGGAGCTGTCGAACTGGGCACTGGAGGCCGTAAGGCCCAAGGTCGCGATATTCTGTTGGAGCAGTTTCAGCATGAAGCTGTTCCCGCCCACCATTTGATGCAGTCCATAAGGTGAACGATGGAAATCAGGGTTGGTGACCAGGAAGTTATACAGCGCACTGATGGCCACACCCTCGTAGATACGTGGCATATGGCACCCCTGGCAGGTCACTCCGTTCTCCGGATCAGCATCGGTATTGAACGAAGAGTTGAGCCATTCGTGATAGGTGGCCTGCTCCACGAAATGGTCACCAGTGAGGTTTCCGTCGAGATCAGCGGTCTCGGTGATCAGGGTATGGCAGCCGGCACAAAGCCCGGCACGCGTGATGTGTGCACCGTAGACCGGGTCATATCCAACAAAATTCGCCATGGGCGCACCGAACAGGTTCTCGGCATCATAGGGCCCATAGACCACATTGTTCGTATCGAACTTCAAGGCACCCGAGAAAATGAGGCCGGCACTGTCAGGCCCTTGCATGTGGCAGGAAAGACAGCTCACACCATCGAGAGCAATGGGATCTGCTGCCATTTCCGCGATGCTGTAATGCCCACCACCCGTGAGGAACTTGTCGTACCGGCCCATGGGTGCATGGCAACTGGTGCACTTGTCCTCGAGTCCGGCCTGGTGCCCCGGGTTCACGGCCACCTCATGGCTCACCTTGGCCCGCCAGAACGGATCCTTGGCCGAGTTGCCCATCATGGACGAGCGCCATTGGTCAACAGGGTTCACATCGATGCTATCTGCGCCGGGAATATTGCTTGGGATCGCATTGGCATAGGGCTGGATCGAATCCCTGCCGTGGCAACCACTGCATTCACCACTTGCCTTGAAGAAGGTATTGCCACCCATGGGCAGG
>JBEICT010000048.1:0-15840 GCA_040383865.1 Flavobacteriales bacterium
AGCAAGTTGTGACTGATTCCATTGGTGAATTGTGGGTCACCATGCTTGATGTGCGCGAAACATTCGACAACTTGGTGCGCGGTACATCGCCCAATGCTGTTCTCAGTGCTCGGTCTGGCGGCCCTGGTCGGCGGAAGCGCGTTCGCCCGGGAACGGGTGAAAGAGGCTTGGCGTGTGGCCTTCAGCGATGAGGTGGATGCCAATGCCAGTACCAGTTCTGCGGTGCGTCGACTCACCTGGTCGGCCGCGCAGGAATTGATCACAGGATCGCCCCTCAAGGGCACCGGCACGGGCGACATCAAGAACGAACTGATGCGGCTTTATCGCGAACGAGGGCAGGAGTGGGCCTGGGAGCACCGCCTCAATGCCCATAGCCAGTATTTGCAGACCGCGGCCTGTCTGGGCATAGGGGCATTGGTCATTCTTGTGCTCATGCTACTGGCGCCGCTTCTTTCACGCGCGCAACGCCACGACCCCTTGATCTGGGCCTTTCTGATCGGCAGTGCGATCAACTGGAGCGTGGAAAGCATGCTGGAAGTTCAGGCCGGCGTGGTGTACTTCGCCGTCATGTCCCTCTGGGTGTTCTGGGCCGATGAGGATCCCGCCCGAACTTCGTCCCATACTTCCAAAGCGCTCTCCGCATCATGAGCTCTGCCAACATCCCTTTCAGCCCGCCCCGTATCGATGACCGCACCATCAAGGCCGTGGAGGAGGCGCTGCGCAGCGGTTGGATCACCACGGGCCCGCGTACCAAGGAGTTCGAGCGGCAATTGGCGGCCTACTGCGGTGTGGATCGCGTGATCGCCCTGAACAGTTGGACCAATGCATGTGAGCTGGTGCTGCGCTGGTTCGGTGTCGGCCCTGGCGATGAGGTGATCGTGCCCGCTTACACCTACTGCGCCACGGCCAACATTGTGATGCACGTGGGGGCCAGGCCAGTGCTGGTGGATGTACTGGATGATTTCACCCTGGACCCGGCCCAGCTGTTATTGCGCATGACCGACCGCACCAAGGTGATCATGCCGGTTGATATTGGCGGACTTCCGGCCCGCGTGGAGGAGATCATGGCCATCGCATCGCAGGCCCGTTCGTTCTTCAAGCCTTCGAACGAGGTCCAGTCGGAGCTGGGCCGTCCGCTGGTGATGTCCGATGCCGCCCATTCCTTTGGGGCCCGTATCGCTGACAAGGCCGTGGGGGCGCAGGCCGATATCACGGGGTTCAGCTTCCATGCGGTGAAGAACCTGACCACGGCCGAAGGAGGTGCGCTTGCCTTCAACCTCCCCAAGCCGTTCGATCACGAAGAGATCTATCGCCTCTTCAACACCATGAGCCTGCACGGCCAAAGCAAGGATGCGCTGGCCAAGACACAGCCCGGAGCATGGCGGTACGATGTGGCCTTTCCTGGGTGGAAGTGTAACATGACCGACTTGCAGGCCGCCATCGGACTGGTGGAACTGGAGCGTTACGATACCGACACCCTGGTCCGGCGTCGCGCCATCTGTTACCGGTACAACGAGGGGTTCGCCAAGGACCCTCGGTTCGTAATTCCGGTGTTCCACGACGGGAGTCGGACGAGCAGTTTCCATCTGTACATGCTGCGCATTGCGGGAGCCACCGAGGAGCAACGCGATGCGGTCATCACGGCCATCGCACAGCACGGGGTGAGCGTGAACGTGCATTTCATCCCCCTGCCCATGTTGAGCTTCTACCAGGGCCAGGGATATGCCATGCGTGACTATCCGAACACCTATCTCCAATACAGTCACGAGATCAGCCTGCCGGTCTATTATGACCTCACGGACGATCAGGTCGATCGTGTGATCAGTGTGGTGAAGGCCGCTGTGGAACAGGTGATGAGCGCCTGATGAAACGCACATTCGACATGGTGGCGTCATTGCTTGCATTGAGCCTGTTGCTGCCGATGATGCTGGTGCTTGCCCTGGCCGTGGCCTTGACCTCGCCGGGTGGGGCCTCCTTCCGCCAGGTGCGGGTGGGGCGGCATGGAAGGCCCTTCGAACTGCTGAAGTTCCGCAGCATGCGGCCTGGCAGTGAGGCGCGCGGCCAGATCACCGTGGGTGAACGAGACCCCCGTATCACCGGAGTGGGCCATTTCCTGCGAAGGACCAAGTTGGACGAACTGCCTCAGCTCATCAACATCCTAATGGGTGATATGAGCGTGGTGGGGCCACGTCCCGAAGTGCCGAAGTACGTGGCGCTTTATTCGCCGGAACAAAGGGCCGTACTGACCGTGAGACCGGGACTTACGAGCCTGGCCAGCATTGCCTACATCAACGAGAACGAGGTGCTGGGGCGCAGCGCCGATCCCGAACGTACCTATGTGGACGAGGTGATGCCTGCAAAGTTGGCGTTGGACCTCAAATATGTGCGGGAACAGAGCGTGATGTTGGACATGACCATCATTGCACGCACAGCCCTCCGGCTGTTCAGCCGATGAACGCAGCGATGCCGCCCACTGCCAGGCGCGCCGCATGGCTGGGAGCCTTCGTGCTCGCCATCACGGCGTACTTCTCCGCAGGGGTGAACCATGCCGATGAGCATTATCAGGTCCTCGAGTTCGCGGGCTGGAAGCTTGGTATCACGCCGGAGAGCGATCTGCCTTGGGAGTTCCCCGTCCGCATGCGACCTGCCCTTCAGCCTGCGATGGTGGTGGTCGTGCATCATGTGCTCTCCCTGTTCGGCGATCCCGATCCGTTCACGGTGGCCACTTTACTGCGCTTGCTCACCGCCATGCTTTCGTTCGTAGCGACGCTGCTGCTGTTGCGCGGCCGACTACGCATCGATCCCGCGATGCAGCATGGGGCTTGGCTGCGGCCGTACCTGTTCCTCGCCTTCTTCCTATGGTTCGGTGTTTACGGCGGTGTGCGCTTTTCCTCCGAGGGCCTCTCGGCGGCGCTCTTTGCCATTGGTTTTGCGGCCGTTGCGTATCCGGCACGACCAGAAGCTATCTGGCCATGGCTCCTTGCCGGCGTGTTCCTGGGCCTAGCTGCGGTCGCGCGGTCGCAGACAGGCCTCATGGTGGCGGGTCTACTCGCTTGGAGCGTGCTGGTCGCAGGCCCGCGTTGGTACACGGTCGGACTGCTGCTGCTGGGATGCGCGCTGAGCCTTTTCGCGGGCATCCTCATTGACCGTTGGTTCTACGGAGAGTGGGTCCTCACCGCATGGAACTACATCGACCTCAATATTCTGCAGGACAAGGCCAGCGCGTTCGGCACCGAGCCATGGTGGTACTATTTCGCAGCCCTGTTCGAGCGTATGGTGCCGCCGTTCAGCTTGTTCTTCCTGCTACCACCGCTGGTGCTGTTCGTGTTCCGCCGACGCGATCCGCTCACCTGGGCCGTGGTGCCCTTCGTGCTGGCACACTTGTTCATCGACCACAAGGAGTACAGGTTCTTCCTTCCGCTCGTGCCATTGCTGCCTGCGCTGGTGGTAGGTGGCCTTTCCATTGCAGAGGAAAGGGGATGGCTGCGCTGGATGACCACAAGGGCACAACGGGTTCTTCGCACACTTTTCCTCGTGGTGCATGTGCCGCTGCTGATCGTGATCCTGTTCAAGCCCGCCCAGGACGACATCGGCTTTTTCCGGGCGTTGTATCGTATAGCAAAGCCGGGAGACACGCTCCTGCACGACGCGGATGATCCATTCAGGCAGGGCCTGCCAGTGTGGTTCAACCGGCCCAAAGGTCTGCAGGTGGCCTCGATCCATGACAACGACCTGCATCACGATGCACGTTTGTTGTACGTGTCGCGTTCGCGCGATGAAGTGTTCCCGGCGGGCATGCAGGCGAAGCTGCTCTTCAGTTCCTTCCCGGAGTGGTTGCTGCGATTCAACGTAGGAGGATGGGCCGACCGAACTGCGGTCTGGCGGATCTGGGAGGTCGCCAGCATCAAGCCTGCAACGGCCAAAGGAGGGGAGGCGGATACCGATCAACCGGTCAGTCCTTCGCAGCCATAGCGGGCGGAACCTCAGCGTTCGACCCTCGAGCGTGTTGTAATGGCTTCAGTGTCCTGTGCGATCGCGGGGGTCAAACCTCCGCGCTGCCAAGCAGGTCCCTCAGTTCCCCGAGCTCCGCGGCACGCTCATCATCACCCTGTTTCTGGTAGCTGTTGGCCAGGTTGTTCAATTGCCTGCGGATGATGTCCCGGCTGGTGCAGGGTGAATAGAAGGACGGCCTGGGCTCGATCTTCAACTTCTCCAGGAACTCGTTGATCTCGTTCCTTCCCAGGATATCGCCCTGGCTGAACGCGTTGATGTAGAACAGCACGTTCTCATCGGCGTGTTGTGCACTGTCCACACCACCCACGCTATCCTCATCCAGATAGGCGAGCACGAAATGGTTAGGCAGGTTCACGCCCTTCAACGGCAACCCCAGGTCCTCGGCGATCACCTGGTAGATGATGGCGAGCGACAGGGGATTACCCGTGCGGCTGTCGAGGACGTCATTGAGGTAGCTGTTCTGTGGTGCGTGGTAGTTCCGTTTGTTCCCTTTGAACCCATGCACTTGAAAGAATATGTGATTGAACACACGTACCTTCTCGAAGGCCGTCAGATGATCGTTCAGTTCCAGCCAGATGTCCTGGCGAATGGCTGCGAGGCGGGCCTTCACCTTGTGCTCGTCCAGATCGGGATAACGGTAACGGCTCACGATCAACGCGCCTTCCAGCAGGTCATCGCATCCTTTGTCGCGCCAGGCGATCAAACGCTCCCTTACACCAGCCAGATGAATGGTCTGAAGGATATCCTCGATCCGGTTCCTGAACAGATCGCCCAGGTCGTCCACTTCCCACGCACGTTCCAGCACCGGTACCACAGGACCGCCCAGGGAAACAATGCGCTCACGGACCTGCAGGTAAACATCCTCATCGGGGTCATCGATCAGGGTGATCAGGGCGCGGATCTCGGTATCGCTCATGGATTTCGGCCGCATGCTCCAGTGCATGAACGGAGCGAAAGTATCCGTGGGTCCAGGTCCTTTCAGTTACCGTGCCATCCATGTTTCCACACATCCCTTGTTGATGGTCCGTCATCACGCGGTCGTGAACATCCGGATGTTGAGGAGTGCGTACGGGAGGATGTAGGACCGAACTTCGCGGCGTCGCGATGAAGCTCCCCATCACTGTTGGATACGTGTCCGTTGACGATCCGAACGACCGTCGTTCGTGGTCCGGGACGAACCATTTCCTGTTGCGGGCACTACGGGCGCAGGTGGCCACGGTGAAGGTGTTCGGTCCTTTGCGCCCACAACCGGAGTTGTTCCTGTGCCAGGCCATCAACCAGGCCATGCTCCGAACCTCCGGCAAGCGGTTCAATTATCGCGACTCTTTCGTCCTGTCCAAGGCCTATGCACGGTCGCTTGGTCCACAATTGCATGGCGTGGACCTGATCGTGGCGCCCGCAGGCCTGGCCACCACCGCCCTGTTGCGGACAAAGGCGCCCATCGTGCACATTAACGATCGCTGCATCGCCGGTGCCATTGGCTACCATCGGATCCTCAACGATCTGGCCTCCTTCTCGCTCAGGGAGTCACTCGCGTTGGAGCAACAGGCCCTGAAGAACGCCAGGCTCACGGTGTATGCGTCCAGCTGGGCGGCCGATGCGGCGATGAAGGCCGCACCGGAAGAGGCCTCCAAAGTGAAGGTGGTGCCCTTTGGGGCCAACCTGGAACAGATGCCGCATTCGCCAGCCGCGCGCAGCTTTCCTGGCGAACGCATCAAGCTGTTGTTCCTCGGTGTGAACTGGGAGGACAAGGGCGGGCCGATCGCATTACAAGCCCTGCGCGAACTGAAGAGAAGGGGAATGGCCGCGCAATTGGTGGTCTGTGGATGCACACCACCCGCATCGGCCTCCGATCCGGACATGCTCTGTGAAGGCTTTCTGGATAAGAACGACCCTCAACAAGCGGCCCGGCTCGAGGACCATCTGCGCACCGCCGATCTGCTGGTACTTCCCACGCGGTTCGAAGCGTATGGCATCGTGTGTTGCGAGGCTGCGGCCTATGGGCTTCCGGTGCTTGCCACCCGTACCGGTGGTATCCCCACCATCGTGCAGGACGGGGTCACCGGTGCCTTGTTCGCTCCGGAAGAGGACGGGGTCGCGTATGCCGATCGCATCCATCAGTTGGTGGCATCACCGGAGAAGTGGCAGGCCATGCGTTCGGCCTCGAGGAAACGCTTCGAGGAGGTGCTTAACTGGAGCGCGTTCACCACGGAACTGCTGCGCCTCGTTCAGGAGGCCGGGCTGATCAACAACGCACGATAAGCTTCACGGAAACGCTCCGGAGCAAAGGAGGTACGCGCTTCGTTCAACGAGGCCTCGCGCATGCGAAGGAACCGTTCACGATCGGCGACAATGGCTTGTATGCCCTTTGTCATTTCGTCCAACGCGTGGATGAACGAAGTGGAGGAGGTCAGCAAGGCCAGATCGTTGTGCAATCGGTTGGGCACATCGCCCACAGGAGTGCTCACCACCAATAGCCCCTGCGCCATGGCCTCCATGATCACGAGCGGGAAACCCTCGCGGTCCGAGGTCAGCACAAGGATGTCGTGATCGCCGTAGATGCTGGCCATCACCTCCGGGTCGTTGATGGTGCCATGGAACTTCACCTGCGGATGGCCGGGTACCGTATCCGCTCCGACCACGGTGAATCGATATTGTCCGGGGGCCATACCTTCCAAGCGGTTCGCGAGGGCCAGGAAAAGCGACAGTCTTTTCTCGGGTGAATTGCGGCCGACGAATAAGATGCCCGGTCGCTCGTGCAACAGCACTGTACCGAACCGGTGTACCGCGTTGGTGATCGAATGCAGCTTGCCATACTGCGAACGTGGAATATTGTTGGCGAACAGGAACCGCTCGTACTCGGAAAGTGAATGCTGGCTGATGAACACATAGGTATCCACACGGCCGAAATGGGAAAGCCAGGCCTTGTGCTGTTGATTGCCGTTCGGTTGGAACAGAAAGGCGTGCACCAGGTAGGAGGTACGCACATGATCGTGCAGCAGCGGCAATAGTTCGAAGAACTGCGAAGCGTTGGAAGCGAACACGCGTGCGGCCGGCCTCGTGTTCACCAGGACCGCGATCCGTCGCAAGGCCCTTTTACGCGTGAACGGGTGGTTCAACAAATGATGAAGTTCCAGTAGATGGGCATGGGCGGCGTAGATCTCCCTGAAGGCATGGTCTGCTGATACACCGGTGATCACCACCAATGGCTTTCGTTCGGTCGCGGCCATAATGATGTCGGCATGCACTTGTTCCGCCCCTCCTGTGTTCAAGTAAGGGAACAGGAACAGCAGATCGCCTTTCCAAACGGTCTCTGCGGCAGAAAGCGCCTGGTGCTCCCTCAACAGCCGGACGGGCGAGTAGGTGAGGATGCGCTTCACATCACGCAGGGCGGGTAAGACCATGGTGTTGCGCACATGGCGGGCCAGTGTTCGCAACTGCGCCTTGATCACGGTCAGTTGTGTGCTTTTGAACCGGGCTGCCTTCCATTCACTCCGCAGGAATCGCCATCGCGTACGCAGCAGCCTGAGCTCGTAGGGACGATCACGTTTGGAACCGCCCATGATGCTACCGGCATGCACCCGGTATTGCAACAGCGCCTGCGGCAGCTTGGCGATGTGCAGTCCACGCGACCGCATACGCAACCAGAGGTCCCAGTCCTCTGCACCTTTCTGGTCCGGGGAATAACGGAGGTCTCCCAATGCACTTCGACGCATCATCACGGATGGATGGGCAACGCAGTTGGTGCGTGGCAACATGGCCCATATGGCATGTTCGTCCAACGCAGACCGGTCCACATCCCATTGTCCGGTGACCTCACCGTCGGCATTAATGAGCTCCACGTTCGTGGCCAGCACGGCCACATCGCGATGGGCATCCAGATATTCCACTTGTAGGGCCAGCCGGTCCGGATGCATCAGGTCGTCGGCATCCATCCGGGCGATGTAGGTGCCACGCGCGGCTTCGATACCCTCATTGAGCGTGGCGATCAATCCCTGGTTGCGCTCATGTTCGACCGTTCGGAGCCGGGGATCCCGGCAGGCCTTCAGGATGGCCATGCTTCCATCGGTCGATCCGTCGTCGATGGCGAGCAGCTCAAAGTCCCGAAAACGCTGTTCCAGTATGCTGTCCAGCGTTCTCTGCAGGAAAGGGGCCGCATTGAGAACGGGAAGCAGAACGGTCACGCGAGGTATGTGTCCTTCACCGCTCATTGCGCTTCTCCGGCCACGAGTTCCTGGTAAGCGGCAAGGTATTGTCCTGTGATATGCTGCCAGGTGAACCGCTCCCGCCACGCTTGATGACCTGCGCGCCCTGCCTTGGTCCGCTTGTCCGGATCCAGCAGGAGGTCCTCCAGCATACGGGCACCGACCGCCAGGTCAGGGCGCTCACGCTGCTGCACATCCCTATGGCCTGGCATGGTCCAGCCGCCATTGGACCACGCTGCTATCTCCGCTGCATTTCCTGCGCGCGAGCTCAGGAAGGGTACACCCGCCGCCATGGCCTCGAACAGGACGATCGGCGAACATTCCACATTGCTGGGGAAAAGGAACAGGTCCGCCTGCTTCAATGCATCCACGGTCCGAGTGCGGTCGAGCTCCAGGAAATGAATACGCTTGTTCAGTAGCCGGGCCTCCAACCGCAGCGCCATGTACGAATAGTGGCGCTTGAAGATGCGTTCCAACGCTGCGTTCCCATTGCCGATCAGCACCAGCACCGCATCCTTCGTCCTGGCCTTCACGAACAACTGGATGGCCTCCCGGTGGCCCTTGATACCGGTATAGCTGCCCAAATGCACGATCAAGGGCTGGTCATGCTGCATTCCGAGCGATCGACGAAGGTCGTGGCGGGAAGGTCCGTCGAACTCCTCCTCCGATGCCCCATTGGGGATCACTGTCCCGTTGGAGAGGCCATGGGCCTTGGCGAACGCAATGTCCTGGTAGTGGTGGGAGAGGAACACGTTGAGGTCCATGTCGCCCATCCATTGTGGCATCTGCCTGTAATATCCGGCCCAGCGCGGATCATGGAGTGCAGAGAATCCGGTGGGAACGAACACCTTCCTGCCCGGAAACGAGCGCAAGTGGGGTAGTGCAAGGTCCGTGGCCCATTGTTGCGCCGCGAAGAAGGTGATCACGTCGGCACCGCAAGAACGCAGGGCATCCAGATAGCCTTGGGGATCGCCCTGTAAACCGTCCACCGCATTGCCGCTCAGTTCGAAGCCACGCACGTTCACTCCGTTCAACATCGCCTCCTTTCTATCAGCGTGTGCCTTGGTGAACACCGTGACATGGTTTCCCAAGCGCACCATACGCTCGCTGAGCTGCTTCACCACCTCGGGCATTCCGCCCAAGGCCGGCGCGTAGTTCTCCACGCAATGGACGATGTTCAGCGGACGGTCCATGTGGGCGGTAAGACAATGGAGTTGGACCGTTCGGCACCGTGGAACCAACGAGCCGGGGCGATCACCACTTTGTCCGGCGATGGGTTGAGCCAGGCCCCCCACCAACTGAAGCTGCTGTTGGCAATGATGTGATGGCGACATTGCTTCATCAGGTAAATATCCCAATGTGCTGCTGCTGCGGTGTTGTGTGAGACCACGGTATGGGGAAAGGGCAGGGCCAGGTGCTGAGCCACAAGGTCCGGTTCATCGCAGAACACGAAGAAGTGCTCCACACCATGCCGTTCCACCAGTTCACGCGCCCAACTTCGCTGTTGGGCAGGGTCCACCACTCCATGCCAGGCAGCGGAACGCGCGTTGGTCCGGTAGTCGCCCAGGCGCACGTGCAGGCTGGCGCTCACTTGCGCGCCGATCCTGCCCAATACTTCGGCATTGCGCTCATCCATCGGGTCACGAGGTTGGAACATATGACCGCGTAGTTGACCGGCCACGTGGAGGAAGAAGCGCTCGTCCTGCCAGTAGCCTTCCAGATAGGCCGGTGCATCGATCTTCGCGAAGCGTTCAAGGTCATTGGTCCCTTGTTCCAACAGGACATTCCAGGATCGTTTCCCCAGCGATAGTCGCCCGGTCCATCGCGCGATCCGATCATCCAGGCTTCGGCGGGCCTCCATGACCTGAGCCGCAGTGGCTTTGACAAGCGGCGCCCTGAACACCTCCAGCGCAAGGTCGCGTGGGGTCCAATCCATGCTGGCCGGACGATGCTCCAGGTAGCTCGTATCCACCAGGAGCGTGGAGCCTGTGCGCTCGGCCAGTGCGTATCCTGTGGCGTACTGGAACAGCTGGTTGCCCAATCCGCCCTTGAGCATGGTGATCACGGTCCGCTCCACCTGTTCTGGCATCCGTTCAAGCCTTGGTGGCGATCAATCCGCAGTATGGCGAAAGCCTCGGTGAACCTTCCTTCATGCGTGCAAGGCGGGGCTTCAGCATGCCGAGCAGTTTGGCCCCAATGCGATGGCTCAGGCTATCAGGTTCGGGATCGCTCCAGAAATCAAACCGACCGAACCAGCCGCACCATTGCACGGTGAACCCTTGCGCACGAAGCAATGCCGCCCATTGGTGCGGGTCCATGGCGTCCAGGTTGTGGCGGGCCAGGTTCGTGCGATCCAGCCAGCGATGGAACAGCTGCTGAACCCCACCCTTGAAATTCGGGGTCTCGATCACCAGCATGCCGCCTGGTGTAACCAGTTCCGCATGCTTCAGCAGTACGGACCGCCAGTCGGTGAAATGCTCGATAAAGCCGAAGGAGCACACCAGGTCATAGGTACGGTCAACCTGCATCTTCAGGAAATCCGTGCGCCGGAAGTCGCCGGTGGAAAGGCCTGTGGCCTTGAACGCATCCGCCAAGTGTTCCACGCCGGGTGTAAGGTCCACGCCATGGATGGTGTATCCAGATCGGCCCAGAACGGCCAGATAACGTCCCGGATAGCAACCCACTTCGAGGGCGTGCTGTACCCCTTGGGCCTTTGGCACGCGGGCCTCCAGCCATTGGCGCAAGGCGTCGTCGGGCGGGGCGATCGCAGGGCGCATGCCGGTGTAGCTCGCGTCCCAATACGATTGGTCCACCAGGAGTTGGTTCTTCGCGCTCATAGGACCGTGCAGGTGGCTTGTGGCACGAGGAGCACATCGGTTACGCGGTCGCGAGGAAGGCCCTTGTTGCTGGGGCTCAGCAACAACGCGTTCTCGATCACCACGTTGTAGGGCTGGTTCGCACTGGGACGAATACCCACATCGAGTCGGATGTCCTGGTCCACCAATCCCGGGTTCATCACCTCGAAGCGGACACCATTACTGCCCAAGGCCTCGGTGTTCACACCCGGCATGGTGTGGCTCTGGAAGGCGAAAAGTTTGGTGCCTTCCAAGGTGTAACAGGCGATATCGGCATGCCACCCGGGACGGTAGCGCCCTTCAGCCCACGAAACGTCAATACGCATGAGGCTTCCGGCCACCCATTCGCTGGAAGGGTCCAGTGGCAAGGCGGAAATGCGGAAGCCGTCCATCTCGGTGTCCTTGCCCACACCGAAGTAGAGGGGAAGCACATCGTTGGTGGGTCCATCGGCCAGAACGCGCCCGCGGTCCAACAGGAGGCACCTATCGCAGAAGGAGCGGATGGCGCCCATATTGTGGCTTACGAACAGGATGGTGCGCCCATGCCCGGTGCTGATGTCGCGCATCTTGCCCAAACACTTCTTCTGGAACTGCGCATCGCCCACGGCAAGCACCTCATCCACGATCAGGATCTCGGGCTCCAGATGCGCGGCCACGGCGAAGGCCAGGCGAACATACATGCCACTGCTGTAGCGCTTCACGGGTGTATCCAGGAATCGCTCCACTTCGGCGAACTCCACGATCTCGTCGAACTTGGAACGGATCTCGGCGCGGCCCATGCCCAGGATGGCCCCGTTGAGGAAGATGTTCTCGCGTCCTGACAGTTCCGGGTGGAATCCCGTACCCACTTCCAGCAGGCTGGCCACGCGCCCATCAATGGTGATACGGCCCTGCGTGGGGTCCACGATGCGGCTCAGTATCTTCAGCAGGGTGCTCTTGCCCGCTCCGTTGCGGCCGATGATGCCCACGCGATCGCCAGCGTTCACCGTGAAGTTCACATCGTTCAGCGCCATGAACTCCTCGCGGGTGATGGTCGCTGAAGCACTTCGTCGGAACAGTGATCGGGCCTTGTTCGTCAACACATCACGCAGGGCCGTGTAACGCTCTGCCTGTTGATGGCGCAGCAGGTAGCGCTTGCTCAGATGCTCGACGGTGATGATCGGCGTGGCCATGGTTCAGATGACATCGGCAAAACCACGTTCCGTGCTGCGGAAGTAGCGGATGCCCACCACCAGCAAGAGCAAACTGATGCCTACGGAGAGCAGAAAACCAGGAATATGGATGGGCACCTCATCGCCAAGGATGCACCATCGGAACCCGTCGATGACCCCCACCATCGGGTTCATGGCGTAAAGGAACTTGATGGCCTCTGGAATGCGGTCGCTGCCTTGGATATCACTGCTGGAAAAGGCCACGGGCGACACGTACAGACCGAACTGCACGATAAAGGGCACGATGTAGCGGAAGTCGCGGTACTTCACGTTCAGCGCTGCGATCAACAGACCGGAACCCATCGCGGTGACCAATGCCAGCAGCAGGAAAAGGGGCAGGGCCAACAACTGCACGCCGGGCATGAACTGGTAGCCGATCATCAGCACGATCAGTATCGCGAAGGAGATGAGGAAGTCGATCAGGCACACGATCACCGTGCTCGCCGGCACGATGAGGCGTGGGAAATAGACCTTGGTGAGCAGATTGCTATTGGCAATGAGGCTGTTGGCACTTTCGCTGAACGCCGTGCTGAAGAAGGTCCACGGCAGTGTGGCGGCACCCACCAACAACAGCCTGGGCACCTTGCCGGGCACCTTGCTCTCGAACAGCCATCCGAGGAAGGCCATCACGGCGAGTGTGAGCAGGGGCCGGAGCACGCTCCAGAGCACGCCGATCACGGTCTGTTTGTATCGCACCAGGATATCCCGCCAGGCCAGGAACACGAACAGGCCCCGGTAACCCCAGAGGTCACGCCAATAGCGGCTGTCGGCGGTGCCGGGTTCGATCACAGTGCGGTGCTGGCTCATGATGGGGGCGGACAGAGTCCGCCATACTCCGTGCAAACATACCGCGTGCGCAGCGGGCGCCAAGCCCCTGCCGGGTTAAGCAAGTTCGTTCCTGTGCCTGTGGATTCTCGTCCATGCGCCGACCACGACGCCAGCGGACATCACTTGCGCCCGGTGCTTCCTTGCCGAAGGCGCGCCAAGGTCAGGCCGTGGCCCGTTCCAAGGCTTCCATGATCATGCGATCGATGGCCGAATGGTGGTCCTTGCTGTATTCCTTGCGCAGACGATTGGCCACCACGGTACAAACGGTGCAGATCCGGTGACCGAGCATTCCGCCGAGACCATAGAGCGCACTGGTCTCCATTTCAAAATTGGTGGTCCTTAGTCCTTCATGCGAAAAACCGCTGAGCCGTTCGTTCAGTCCGTCCACGGAGGGTAAAAGCCGGAGCTGTCGGCCTTGGGGACCGTAGAAGCCGCCGGCAGTGATGGTGATGCCCGTGTGGTTGCCATGGCCCAGTAATTCCACCAGCTTGCGGTCACCGGCAGCCACATAGGGTAAAGGCAGGTTGTCCGGCCACTCGGTTTGGGCAAGCAGTTCGTTCAATAAGCGCAGCTCGGCATCGGTGCTTTCGTAGGCATAGTAATGCAACACGTTGTCCAGACCGACGCCATAAGCGCTCACAATGCGGCTGTCCACCGGAATGTCCTCCTGCAGCGCACCACATGTACCCAGGCGGATGATGCGTAGCGCTCGATGCTCTTTTCGGGGCGTGCGCTTTTTCAGATCGATGTTGGCCAGCGCATCCAGCTCATTGAGCACGATGTCGATATTATCGGTGCCAATGCCTGTGCTCAAAGCGGTCACGTGCGTACCCCGGTAAACGCCGGTGTGGGCCACGAACTCCCTGTTCTGCACGCGGTGTTCAACTCGCTCGAAGTGGCGGCTGATGCGTTCCACCCGGCCTTGGTCGCCCACCACGAACACCAGGTCGCCGAGCTGCTCGGGACGCAGGGCCAAGTGGTATACGGACCCATCGGGATTGAGGACCAGTTCGCTGGGCTCCAGCACGGTGCCGGGCTCGGTGTGGGTTATGGCGTGCATGATGTCGCGAATATCGGGCTTCCGGGGCCTCAGGGACGCCGGGTCTCACATGCTTCGGTGGTGATGAACCGACCATGAACATAGCGCACCGTGCCGCTGTACCAGGTACGTTCGTACGGGGCCGGGGGCGCTTCGCCGGTCCATTCGTCGGAGTAGAGGTAGTGGAAGATGGCGGTCGGCGGGTCCAGTTCGAACCGTTCCACGTCGTAGAAGCGTCCTTCGTAGTCGTGAACGCTGAGGAAGCGGACCTTGGTCCCATGAAGCCTGACCCCGATGGCGCTATAGGCACAGCACGTGGAGCAAGTGGTCACCCGGGCAATGGTGAAATAGGTGCTGTCGTCCAACCGGACGATGCTGTCCCAGCCGCCGATCCCCAGGGCGTTGATATCCACGGTTCCACCAACCAACGCGGATCCTTCGTTGGTCTCGGCGTCCAACGTGGTCGGCTCACCGGCCCACACGTTGCCTTCCGAGCGTACATAAAGCAGTGTGTGCTGGCTGCGGAAGGTGCCACCCGTCCGTTCGTCCAGGTTGAAATGGGCCAGGCGCTCGTCTGGGGAGACAGAAAGACCGATACGGTCCCGGAACTCCTGCTCCAGATCAATGGTCACCGACCTTGGGTCATTCAACAGGGCCTGCAAGCGCCCCATGATACGCGAGCCGATGGCTGCGATCGTGTCGTATGTGCCCGGCGCGTCACCGAACGGGCTCAGTGTGTCGTAACGCTCAAGATCTTGTTGAATGGTCCTGATGGCTTTCCGCATGGCGACCGTAGGCTGGGCCAGTGCGCTGTGACCGAGCAGCATGAACGCGATCGCGATGCCGCGGACGATCATCAAAGGACCAGCGTGCTGAGGACTTCGCGCCACGTTGCTGGAACGGCGATGGTATGCTCGTTGGTATAGTCAAAGCACACCATTACGCTGCGCCCTTCGGCACAAATGCCGGGAGCCTTACCGCCCATGCGATGGATGCGATAAGAGAGGTCGAAGCTCTTGTTGCCCAAGGCACTGCACCAGGCCTCCACTTCGATGGTGTCGTTGAGCCGCACGGGCAAGCGGTAGTCCACTTCATTGCGGGCCAGGATCAATCCTTGCGCTTTCCAATCGTGGTCCTTCGGGATGAAGCGCTTCAGGAATTCCATCCGTGCCAGCTCGAACCAGTGCAGGTAAACACCGTTGTGAACATGATGGGCCATGTCCACATCCGCGAACCTGATCTGAATGGCAACCGTGGAGGAGCGCTCGTTAGACATGTGTTCCGATCTCGAAGGACCACCAGCAAAGAGCGCTCATGAACTCCTTAGGTAATGGGGTTCAACATGACACTGAACACGGTGATGCTGTTCGGGTCACGGTCGTAGAATAACTTGTCCAAGGCCTCCAGCACATTTTTGGCGCGGAAGTAAGAGGTCTGCAGGTTGTTATCTCCGCGTGAGCTCCACTGGATGGTATAGCTACTGGTCCGCTCCTTGTAGGTCCGCACGTAATCCAGCATCGCTTTCAGCGCGTCCATCTTGTCCACACCTTCATATTTTGATTTTCAATGTTTAAGTACCACTACCCATCATCATTAGATACACCTTCCTCTATTCTTTAATCCATGAATTTTTTCATGTTTTCAGTTGTAAATTCAAAATTTATATTTTACTCCCATTAATTAATTAA
>JBEICT010000049.1:0-15819 GCA_040383865.1 Flavobacteriales bacterium
CAGTCCAACCTTGTCGTTGTTGCGGATGGCACTGAACGCGATGGTGGCGCAGGCCTCGGTGATGAGCTCGCGTTTCAGTTGCTCCGCGGTGCCGAAATCCTCCGAGCCGCTCACATCGGCCACCAGCATCACCGACAGTTCGCGCTCCTCCTCGAACACCTTCACGAAGGGATGCCCGAAACGCGCCGTTACGTTCCAGTCGATCGTGCGCACCTCGTCGCCCGGGCTGTACTCGCGCACTTCGCTGAAGGTCATGCCCCGCCCCTTGAACGCACTGTGGTACTCCCCGCTGAAGATGTGCTCGCTCAAGCCGCGTGTCTTCAGCTCGATGAGCCGTACCTTCTTCAGGAGCTCCTTGGTATGTTGTGCGGTGTTCAAGATGGAATGTCCGGTGCGCAGTTCGTGAATGGCATTCGGTAGCGATCGGGAGCACGGCTCGATGGACTCTCGCTGGCCATTGCCGATCGCTTATTGCGGTCTATGGTACCTCCACCGTGTTCAGCACCCGTTCGATGATCTCGTTCACGGTGATGTTCTCCGCCTCTGCTTCGTAGGTCAGTCCGATCCGGTGGCGCAGCACGTCCGGGCAAACGGCCCTCACGTCCTCGGGGACCACGTAACCGCGGCGCTTGATGAAGGCGAGCGCCTTGGCGGCCATGGCCATATTGATGCTGGCCCTCGGACTTCCTCCGAAACCGATCATGGAGGTGAGGTCGGCCAGCTTATACTGGTCGGGCTTCCGGGTCGCGTAAACGATATCCACGATATACTGCTCGATCTTCTCGTCCATGTACACCTCGCGCACCAGTTTGCGGGCGGCAATGATCTCCTCCGGGCGCACCACCTTTTGCGGTTCAGGTTGCCCCCCGGGGCGCACGTTCATGCGGATGATGAGCTTCTCTTCCTCCTTGTGGGGATAGTCCAGTACGACCTTCAACATGAAACGGTCGGTCTGTGCCTCGGGCAGGGGATAGGTGCCTTCCTGCTCAATGGGGTTCATGGTGGCCAGCACCAGAAAGGGCTCGGGCAGTCGGAATGTCTGTGCACCAATGGTGACCTGGCGTTCCTGCATGGCCTCCAGCAGCGCGCTCTGCACTTTGGCCGGGGCTCGGTTGATCTCGTCGGCCAGTACGAAGTTGCTGAAGATGGGCCCCTTTTTCACGCTGAACTCCTCGTTGCGCTGGCTGTAGATCATCGTGCCGATGAGGTCGGCGGGCAAGAGGTCGGGCGTGAACTGGATCCGGCTGAAGTCCACGTCCACCGTGCGGGCCAGGGCTTTGATCGCCATGGTCTTGGCCAGGCCGGGCACACCTTCCAGCAGGATGTGGCCATCGGCCAGCAATGCCACCAGGAGCTTTTGCACCATGTCCTTCTGTCCCACGATCGTCTTGGACATCTCCTGGTCGATCAGGTCCACAAAGGCACTGGCCTGTTGGATGCGCTCGTTCAATGCGCGAATGCTCTCGGGGGTCACCCCCTGTTGGGCGGTAGTTCCGGTGTTCTCCATGGTTTGTTCCGTCGCTCGGCCTTGGGCCGAAAGATGGACGCAAAGGTGCCGGGCACCCGGTGCTGTGTGCCGGAGATCGCCGTTAAAGTGTGTTAACCGTTCATCCCCTCGTTGGCCCCGTCCGGCCTGCTAACTTTCGGACCATGTCACACTCCGATCACCCTCTCACCCTTGCCGAGGCCACGGCCCATGTTCGCGCTTTTCACGATGCGTTCGGTATACCCAATGCCGAAGCGCCCGCCGGTGCCATCGGCGATCGCGATGCCCTGTTGCGCTACAAGCTGATCCGCGAGGAGAACGAGGAGTACCTGGAAGCCGCGCTTCGCGGTGACCTGGTGGAAGTGGCCGATGCCTTGGGCGATATCCTCTACATCCTTTGTGGTACCCTGCTGAAACATGGGCTCGAGCACAAGATCGACGAGGTGTTCCGCGAGATCCAGCGCAGCAACATGAGCAAGCTGGGCGCCGACGGCAGGCCCATCTACCGCGAGGATGGCAAGGTGATGAAGGGCCCCGCTTATTTCAAGCCCGACATCGAGACCATCCTGGCCAAGTGATACCGCCGATCGGTCCATCCGCTTTTTTTGAGATCAACAGGTAAGCCGCTCGTTCCCTATGCATCTTCCCACGCTACTGAACAAGGCCCGTACTTCTACGCTGCAACGCGGTCTGCTGAACACGGTGCTGCCGTGGATGATCCCGTTCAACCGGCCGCATGGTTTCAGGGTGGTGCCACTGCGCGAGGGAGGTATTCGTGTGGAGATCCCCTATTGGCGGATCAATCGTAACCACATCAAGGGCATCCATGCTTGTGCGCTGGCCACTGCTGCCGAGATGTGCAGCGGACTTTCCGTGCTGGAGCAGCTCGATCCCCGGAAATACCGATTGATCATGCGAGAACTGCGCATGCAGTACCATTACCAGGCCAAGCAGAAGAGCTGGGCCACCTGTGTGCCGTTGGCGGAGGATATCCGGCTCCTGGTGGTGGAGCCCCTGCAGGACCGCGAAGCCGTGGACTACGCGAGCACGGTGGAACTGCACGACAAGGCCGGGAACCACCTCGCCACGGGCACCATTACCTGGCAGGTGAAGGCGTGGGACAAGGTGAGGACGAAGCGGTAAGGCTCATTTCCGCGCAGCTCGCTTCAGTGTGCTGATCAGTACCATCGCCAGAACGGCCCCGCCGAAGGCAAGGCCCATGTCCTTCTGGGCATCCCACACATCGCCCTGTGAGCCGAGGTAGGCATGCCCTTGGGCAGGGAAAAAGATGTCGGCCACGGCCCATTCGATCAGTTCGTACGCCGCACTGAAGCTCATGGTGATCTCCACCGGTAGCACCCAGCACACCCAATTGGGCCACTGGAAATGGTTGCGGAAGTAGTCGCGCATGGGGTAGGCCAGCAGGAAGCCGAAACTGAAGTGAACGATGCGGTCGTAGTCGTTCCGTTCGCCATGGAACAGGTCCTGCAGCCAATAACCGAGCGGGTTCTCGGCGTAGGTGTACATGGCGCCGTACACATGCAGCAGGATATACACGAACATCAGGCTGTAGCTGAGCTCGCTGAACTGGAACCGTCGGTGCGTGAGCGCCAACCCACCGATGAAGAGCATGGTGAGCGCGTTCTCCGTGAACCAGTTGGCCCGGTCGGTGGTGCCTGCGAAGGTCCACACCCAGAAAAGCAGGAATGCAGCAGCATAGGCCTGGAGCAGCCGGTTCGAACGAAATGGGACGCGCGCGGCGGAAGAAGCGGTGGTCAGGGCCATGTGGCCAAGGTAACCAAGGTCCTTTCAGGAGCGCGGGCCTTGTCCCCGCATGTCATTCGCCCTTCTTTCCGCTGGTCTCCTTGGGGAGGAAACGCCAAGCGAACACCAGCTGATAGACGATGTTCTGTGTTTGCAGCGTGGCGCTGAACGGTGTGAAGCTGGTCTGCGCCCTGAACTCAAAGCTGGTGCGCTTCATGTCCGTACCCATGCCCACCGCACCGCTGAACTGGAAACGGTTATCGGTGGATTGCAGGTCGTAGGAATAGTCCTGCTGCAGATCGCCATTGTACCATTGCTTGTAGGTCCCTGACACATAGTAGCCCAGGGACGGGCCGATGGTCAGGAAGATACCCCCTGGTCTGGCATCGGTGCCCACCTTCACCATGAGGGGCATTTCCAGGTAATGGTATGCGCTCCGGCTGCGTGTGAGCTGTGCATTATTGCGCACCACGGCACCCTTGGTCATCCACAGCAGTTCCGGCATGAAGATGAACTGCGGGTGCAACGCGAACTCCATTCCATAGCCGAACACCACGCCGGGCAGCAGGTTGCTGGTGTTCTGGAAAAGCCCGCCCACCGATTGGGTGGCCAGGCTCATGCCCAGCCGCGGACCATGGATGTGCTGGGCCAAGGTGACGGCAGGAAGCAGCAGGAGGGCAAGCAGAAAGCGCATGTGCATGCTACGAAGATCGGTCATGAGCACCGTCCGGCCACGCTCTGTTCTGCGAAAAAAACGGGTCAGTAGCGCGCCTTCAACGAGGCCATCTTCAGCAGGGCCACGGCGCAATCCACGCCTTTGTTGCCATGTTTACCGCCGCTGCGGTCGCGGGCCTGTTGCAGGGTGTCGTCGGTAAGCACACCGAAGATTACGGGCTTGCTGAACTTGAGGCCCACGGCCATGATGCCTTGTGTGGTGCCCTGGCAAACGAAGTCGAAGTGGGGCGTTTCGCCACGCACCACGCTGCCCAGGCAGATGACCCCGTCGATACCACCACCTTCCAGCACGAACTGTGCAGCGCTGGCCAGCTCGAAGCTCCCAGGTACCCACTCTTCAACGATGTCGGCCTCGGCCACACCATGCCGGAGCAAGGTCTCACGCGCACCGCGTCGCAGGGACTCGGTGATCTCGTGGTTCCACTCGCTTACCACAAGGGCAAAACGACGACCAGCGCCACTGGGGACGCTGGTCGGGTCGTAGTTCGACAGATGATGTTCGGCGGTCGCCATGCGGTTGTTCTATCCACCCATGGCCTCGGCGTGCCCTGCGTATTTACGCGCCTGGCTGGCCTCGCTGCTGGTCGGGAATTCCTCGGCAATGCGCTTGAACGCCTTGGCGGCATCCTTCCACTTGCCGGCCTGCTGGTGAATGATCCCGGCCTTCATCAGGTACATCGGGGTGGTGAAGTCATTCTTCGCCATGCCTGCGGCCTTCTCGAACAGCTTCACGGCCTCATCGGTACGGCCCAGTTCCACCAAGGCATCGCCTTGGTTGCCCACGGCCATCACACGCAGCACGTCGTCGCCCAGGTCGGCCTGCTTGTATTCGGCGATGGCTGCCTCGTATTCACCCTTCTTCATGTAAATGGTGCCGAGGTAGTAGTGCGCCAGGTTGCCACTCGGCGTATTGCCGTACTTGTCGGCCACCTCGAGGAATCCGGGCCACTGGTCATCGCCGTTCATGGCCTTGTCCAACGAGTCGATCTCGAAGTAGTACTCTGCCTTCCACACCAGCTCGCTCGCCTCGGCGGCGCGGGGCTTGGCGTAGCCGTACTGGTAGGCCAGTGCAGCGGCCACCACACCAACGATGGCCACGGCCCCGATGGTGAGGTTTTTCTTGTTCTTCTCGAGGAACAGCTCGGTACGGGTGTACACTTCGCCCAGGTCAAGATCCTGGCCCTGAGTGTTTTCGGTGGTGTGCTTCTGGCTCATGGTCGCGCAAGCGAGGCGCAAAAATAGGGTTTTAAGGGACTTGGCGAAGGCCCCCCTTCGCGCAGCTAACTTCGCGGGCGTTCCCATGTCCTTCCACCTGACCAAACTGCACCTCCTGCACTTCCGGAATCACCGGGAGGCGGAAGTGGTCCTTGGCCCCGAGGTGAACTGCTTCATAGGGCCCAATGGCGTTGGCAAGACGAACCTGCTCGATGCCGTGCATTACCTCGCTCTGGCCAAGAGCTATTTCGAGGCGGTGGACATGCACAACATCCTTGATGGGGAGGATTATTTCATGCTGCAGGGCGCCATGCACACCGAACAGGGTGAGGACGGTCTGCTCTGCACGGTGCGTAAAGGGCAGCGCAAGGTGCTCAGCCGCAATCGCAAGGAGTACGACCGCCTTTCGGACCATGTGGGCCGCTATCCGGTGGTGATGATCACGCCCTACGACGGCCAGCTCATCCTGGACGGGTCGGAAGTACGCCGTCGCTTTCTCGACGGCCTTATCGCGCAGTTCGATAAAGGGTATCTCGATGACCTGATCCGCTATAACCATGCGCTCGCTCAACGCAACGTTCTGCTGAAGCGTTTTGCGGAACAGGGTGGAGGGTCGCTACACGTGCTGGAGCCCTGGGATGTGCAGCTGGTGCGGTATGGTACTGCCGTGCACGCGGCGCGCAAGGCCTTCCTGCGCGAACTGGTGCCCATGTTGGTGGAGCACTATGCGGGCATTGGTGGTGCTCGTGAACAGGTGGACCTCGATTATCGATCCTCGCTCAACGAGGTGTCCTTGTCGGACCTGCTCATCGGAGCTTGGGACAGGGACCGGTCAGCCACGCACACCACGGTAGGCGTTCATAAGGATGACCTTGTTTTCACCATCAATGGTCAGCCATTGAAGCGGTACGGGTCGCAGGGCCAACAGAAGACCTACCTCATTGCCCTGAAGTTGGCCCAGTTCGACCTGACACAGGCCCGCAGTGGGGTGCGCCCCATCCTGCTGCTCGACGACATCTTCGACAAGATCGATCCCCAGCGGATGCGGCACCTGCTGCAACTGCTCAGCGGTCAGCGTTTCGGGCAGGTGCTCATCACCGATACCGATGCGGCACGCCTCCATACTGCGCTCGACGGCTTGCGGCTGGACGTGCGTTTCTTCCATCTTGACCACGGAAGCCCCATCACCGTTGAAGAAGTCCAATCAGCAAACGCTTAAGCAGGCCCTCGATCACTTGGTGGATGCCTTTGGCATGCGCGAAAAGATGGACGAGCTGGACATCACCACCCAATGGGACAAGGTGGTGGGACCCATGGTGGCACGCCATACCGTGGCCGTCCGCCTCAACAAGGGACGACTGATCGTCAAGGTCGATTCCGCACCGCTCCGGCAAGAGCTCACGTACATGCGTGAGGCCCTCAGGGAGGTGTTGAACCACCGGGCAGGCAGGCCCGTGGTCAAGGAGATCGTGCTGGATTGAGCGGACCTATCGTTCCCCGATGGGGTCTGTCGGGGAAGCGACCTAGAAGCGCTCGCGGCCGCTGAAGAAGAAGTTGCCCTCGATCTCGGCGTTGGCATCGCTATCGCTGCCATGCACCGCGTTCTTGGCCTTGCTCTCAGCGAAGCGCTTGCGGATGGTACCCTCTTCGGCCTGGGCAGGGTCCGTGGCTCCGATCAACTTGCGGAAGTCCTCCACAGCGTTGTCCTTTTCCAGGATCGCGGCGAAAATGGGGCCGCTGGCCATGTAATCCACCAGCTCGCCGTAGAAGGGGCGCTCCTTGTGCACCTCATAGAAGGTGCCGGCCTCCTGGGCCGAAAGGCGGGTGTATTTCAGCGCGATTACGCGGAAACCGTTGCTGGTGATCATGTCGATGATCTTGCCGGCGTGCCCGGCGGCCACTGCCTCGGGCTTGATCATCGTGAAGGTCCTGTTGGATGCCATGGTTGTTGTTGAAAACGCGGCGCAAAAGTAATGGGTCGAGGGCAAGCGGGAACGCGTGACCCGATATTCCTTCGTGCTGTCGAATGTCAGGTGGTACTGGCATGCGGGCAACCTCAACCCTTCACCATGAAACGGACCATGCGCATTGCGCCTGTGCTGCTTGCCCTGTCACTCGCCGCTTGTGGCGGAGGCGATGCCGGCACTGAACCTGTCAATACGCTCGTCATCGGCGGCGATGATGCCGGTGCAACTGCGACCAACATTTACCAGATGCCCACCCCGAACGAACTGTTCGGCCTGGTCCGCGATCTGGCCGGCGATGGGCATAAGCAGCTCCTTAGCCCGGCGTCGAATGCCGATAAGTTCGTGAGCCGCAGCAGGCGCGCCATCAACTTCGGGGTCTATGCCACCGATCTGGTGTATGCCAGTAGCTTCAAGCTGAACGTGGAAGTGGCCCGGTATTACCTCACCACCAAGAAGCTGGCCGAAGGTATAGGTGTCTCTTCCGCATTTACCGATGCTGATTTCGTTCGCTTGGAATCGAACCTTACGCGGGGTGATTCTTTGGAAGTGATCAGCAATGCCGCCTACATGCGGGCCTATGAAAAGCTCCAAGAGGAGCAAATGGGGCCGGTCCTGGTCCAGGTATTGGCAGGAGGCTGGATCGAAAGCATGCACCTGGTGATCCACCAGATCCAAATGCTGGGAAAAAGCGATGCGCTAATGGCCCGTGTGGCCGAGCAAAAAGTGACCCTGGAGCATCTGATCAGCATGATGGAGCCGCTGGCCGACGATACCGAAGTGGCCGCCGTACGCGCTGAACTCCTTGCACTCCGTGAGATCTACGATGCCGTGAACGTGAAGCGGGTACCCCATCAGGGCCGTTCGAACTCCGGCCGCATGGTGCTCGGCGACGACATCACCGTGGAACTGACCGATGAGAAATTCCAGGAACTGGCCCAGGCCGTGAAGCGCCTGCGCGACCAGTGGACCGCACCCGAGAACACGACCAACGCCTGACCCCATGAAGATCCACATCCTCAAGCTTTCCATGGTGTTGGCCGTTCTGGCCGCTCCTTTGGCCAACATGGCCCAGTATACCTGTTCCGAATACCACAAGTTCAACTGCGAACGTTCCACGGACAAGCGGTTCTCCATGAATGGCCAGAGCAAGAGCGCCATGGTGCAGGTGGGCAAGGAGACCGAACTGAACGTCATCGTTTATCGCGGTCAGGATTACCGCATCACCATCTGCCATGACCGCAAGATCCTGGGCGAGGCGTTGGCGATCCGCTTGGTCGAAAAGGTCCGCGTACCCGTGGGGCCTGCCACCGCGGATTCCACCAAACGCGTTTACGAGGAAGTGGAAAAGGTACTGTGGGATAACACCGAGCACGACATGGTACAGGAAGTGGAGTTCTCGTGCACCGCTACGAAGCGCATCGCTGTTGAGGTGAATGCCATTGGGGCAGAGGACAAAAAGGGACGGAAGCCTGAAGTGGATATCGCTTGCGTGGGCATCCTGATCGAGCATATGCCCACTCCCGGACTGGGATTCTGATCGGGTCCCTTTACACGAACGCACTCATGGGCGGCTACCTTTGGGGCAGCCCCATGTCATTTCCATCAGCACCGAAGGACCGTATCGCGGAACTGGCCGCCCTCTTGAGCGAACCGCGGAAGCTTGCCATCATTACCCATTACAATCCCGATGGGGATGCCTTGGGTTCGTCCCTGGGTTTGGCACATGTACTGCGTGCTGCCGGTCATCAGGTCCAGGTGGTGGTGCCCAACCTTCCGGCCCCGTTCCTGAACTGGTTGCCCGGAGCAGAGGAGGTACTGGTGTTCGATCGCAACAAGGATGAGGGTACGGCGAAACTGCAGGATGCGGATATCGTGTTCTGCCTCGACTTCAATCGGCAGGACCGCGTTGGTCAGGCCGAAGAGGTGTTGCGCAAGGTCCCGGTCAAGGTGCTGATCGACCATCACCAGGACCCCGAGGAATTCGCCCGTGTGGCGTTTTCGGACACTGCCGCGTGTGCCACCTGCCAGATGGTGTTCGATATCGTAAGTGCATTGGGGCTGGCATCGCTCATCTCCGTTGATGCTGCCACTTGTTTGTACACTGGGCTGGTCACGGATACTGGTTCGTTCCGGTTCAGCAGTACCAGACCCCACACCATGCGGGTGGCCGCCGATCTGATGGAGCGAGGCGTGATCGTGGAGCGTGTGCATGGCGCCATCATGGATGACAATACCGCCGATCGGTTGCGTCTGCTCGGCTTTACGCTTTCGGAGCGTATGCAGGTGTTCCCCGAACTGGGCGCCGCCGTGCTGCATCTTTCCCAAGCGGACCTGCGACGGTTCAACTTCATGCCCGGAGATTCCGAGGGCTTCGTCAATTATGGCCTGTCCATACGGGGCATCCGGATCTCGGCTTTTTTCATGGAACGGCCCGACGTGGTGAAGGTGAGCCTACGCTCCAAGGGGTCGTTGCCGGTGGACCTGTTCTGCAAGGAGCATTTCAATGGAGGAGGCCATCGCAATGCGGCCGGAGGGCAGGGGAGCGAGGGTTTGGAGGCGGCCATGCGCAAGTTCATGGAACACCTGCCTGCGTTCATGTCCCAGCATCCTGAATGAAAGCGTACTACTGCTTGATCGCCTTGTTCCTGTTGGCCTGCAATGGGGGGGATGGACATGTACCCGTGCGCATCAAGAACGCAGGGCGGCCGGACGACACGCTGATGCGCGGCAATCGCGACGCTGTTCGGCTGGAGGACCGGGATATCGGGTTGTACGTGCAACGGATCGGCGCGAACACCGTTCGGACGGCTCGCGGTGTGCATGTGCAGATGATCCGTGATGTGGACGGGCCAACGGCTGTGCCTGAGCAATGGGCCGCTGTCAATTATCGGGTCGAGCTGCTGAACGGCGATACGGCCTACACCAGTTCATCGGATGGTCCCGAGTCGTTCCTCATCGAAATGGATGATGTGGAGAGCGGCCTTCACGAGGCCATCCAATTGCTTTCACCGGGCGATAGTGCGTTGTTCATCATCCCGTCCTATCGTGCCCACGGCCTGGTGGGTGATATGGAGCAGATCCCGATGCGCAGTAGCGTGGTGTACCACATCGGTCTGGTCAGGCTCAGCGGCAAGGGACGATGAGGCAACTGGTCCCGGGCATATTCGCGCTGTTCCTGGTCGCATGTGGATCGCCGTACGATGGATCCACGGAGCTGGGCGACGATATGCACATGTACCTGCATAAGCTCGGTGAGGGTGAGCATGTGGCCACCGATAGCGATAGTGTGGATCTGCGGTTTCGCGTGGCCTGGGTCGGAAAGGAGCCGGGTTCGCACTTCAGCACACAGCGCATGTATCACGCCATCCGGCTTCGCAGCACGGCACTGTTGCCAGTGATGGACCGACTGCATGTCGGCGATAGCATGAGCGTGATCATGGCGGCAGGTCGTGTACCATGGCCCGTGCTCGGTGCCGCACCGCTCCCGAAAGGGCAGGATACAGGCATGGTCCGGTTGGAGCTTTCCATGCAAGAGCTCATCACACCCGAAATGATGCGCGAGCGTGAGGAACGCTTCCGGCAAACGGACCCCGAAGGCTTTGAGCACCGGTTGATCGATGCGTGGGTGCGCGGTGATGCCCGATCATGGACGCGTTGGGGTACGAGCGACCTGCATTATCTGATCACGGGTGCAGCAGTTGATACGAACGCTGTTCGACCGGGAGATCAGGTCGTGGTATCCTTCAAGGGCCTGGTCCTTGAGGACGGCCGCCCCATCGATTCCACCGAGAAGAACGGAAGCGCGTTCAGTTGGACCTACGGCGATCCCGATCAGGTGGTGAGGGGATTGGAGGTGGCTGTGCGTTTAATGCGCGAAGGGCAGTCGGGCGAGTTCATTTTCCCATCGGCCTATGCGTTCGGCGCGCGTGGTGTGCCTGGCATTGTGGATCCCTTCACGGCCATGCGCTACACGTTGGAATTGGAGCGCGTTATACGGAAGGGCGCTCCAACACCGTAAGATCAGCCTTCGTTCTGTCAGGCGCGCCCCAGGATGAACACCGCCGGGCGTTTTCCCAAAGAAGGGGGGGCCTTCACCCACTCGTCAACACGCCTTGTTACCGTGCTGCCTTGCGGTTGGGTGATGTCGATGGCAATGGTGAGATGGGTTCCCGGGGCACTGGTGTGCAACAGGTCGGCAAGTAGCGCGTCGTTGCGGTAAGGAGTTTCAATGAAGATCTGCGCCGCACCGGTGCGCAGTGCCTCCTGTTCGATCCGCTTGATGGCCTGCCTCCGTTCGGGTGGCTTCACCGGCAGGTAACCATGGAATTGGAAGTGCTGGCCGTTCATGCCGGACGCGGCCAGCGCCAGCATGATCGAACTCGGTCCGGTCAGCGCATGCACCCTGATGTGCCGGCGATGTGCGGCCTTGACCAATAGTGCACCGGGGTCGGCTATGCCGGGCATGCCCGCTTCACTGAGCACTCCGGCGTTGCGTCCATGCATGCGATCGAGCAACCGGTCCACCTCCTGTGTCGTAGTATCCTTGTCCAAGCGCAGGATCTCCTGGCTGGGCAGGTCGACACCGGGCATCATCCGCCGAAGCATGTGCCGTGCGGTCTTTTCATTCTCGGCATACCATAGATCGATCCCGCTGGCGATGACAATGTTCTCTGGAGGCAGTTGTTCAACACCACCGTGCTCTCCCAGCCACACGGGCATCAGGTAGAGGGTCCTTTCAGCGCTGTTGGGCAACATCGTTCAGCAGTGCATCAATGGCCTCCGTGAGCATGGCGTGTACCTCGTCGAAGCCCGCATCGCCACCGAAGTAGGGGTCAGGTACGGAGCGCAGTGGATGCGCCGGTGCATGGTCCATGATCAGTCGGGCTTTGGAGGCCAGGTCCGCATTGGGGGCCAGTGTGATCATGTTCCGCAGGTTGTCCGCATCCATCGCCAGGATCACGTCGAAGGCATGGAAGTCGTTCGCTGTGAATTGACGTGCACGCAGGTCGCTGATGTCCATGCCTTTGCGCAACATGGCGGCTTGTGCCCGGCGGTCGGGTGCTTCGCCAACATGGTAGTCGCTGGTGCCGGCGGAATCCGTGGTGATGACCATACCGCGTTCCCGGGCCTTGTGCCGCAGGATGCCTTCGGCCATCGGTGATCGACAGATATTCCCCAGGCATACGGTCAGGACCTTCATGAACAGTGTGTTTGAAGCGCGAAGGTCGGTAAAACGAAAAAGCCTCCCGGAGGAGGCCTTTCGTTGTTCATTGGGTTCGGTCAGTGTACGCTCAGCTTCTTCTCAAGGTCCTCGAGATAGCTGCGGAACTGCTTGTCCGTTTCGTGCAGGTTGTTCACGGTGCGGCAGGCGTGCAGCACGGTCGCGTGGTCCTTGCCACCGCAATGGGCACCAATGCTGGCCAGTGAGCTCTTCGTCATCTTCTTGGCGAAGTACATCGCGATCTGGCGCGCCTGGACCACTTCGCGCTTGCGCGTCTTGCTCTTCAACAGTTCGATCGGCAGGTTGAAGTAATCGCACACCACTTTCTGGATGTAGTCGATGCTTACCTCGCGCGCCGTGTTCTTCACGAACTTGTCGATCATCTGCTTGGCGAGATCGAGCGTCACGGCCTTCTTGTTCAGCGAGCTCTGCGCGATCAGGCTGATCATGGCGCCTTCCAGTTCGCGGATGTTGGTAGTGATACTGTAGGCCAGGTATTCCACCACTTCCTTGGGCAGGTCGATGCCCTCGGCGTACATCTTTTTCTCCAGGATGGCGATACGCGTTTCGAGACCCGGTGTTTGCAGGTCCGCGCTAAGGCCCCACTTGAAGCGGGACAACAGGCGCTGCTCCATGCCGGCCATTTCCACCGGTGCCTTGTCGCTGGTGATCACCAACTGCTTGCCGTTCTGGTGCAGGTGGTTGAACACATGGAAGAACACGTCCTGCGTTTTCTCCTTGCCGGCCAGGAACTGCACATCGTCGATGATGAGCACGTCCATCATCTGGTAGAACTGCGTGAAGTCGCCCACGGTGTTGTTCTTCACCGCTTCGATGAACTGCTGGGTGAACTTCTCTGCAGGAACGTACAGGATGGTCTTGTCCGGATGGTTCTTCTTGATCTCGATGCCAATGGCGTGCGCCAGATGGGTCTTGCCCAGGCCGACACCACCGTAGATCAGCAGCGGATTGAAGGCAGTGCCACCGGGCTTCTGGGCCACGGCGTAACCGGCACTACGGGCCAATCGGTTGCAGTCCCCTTCGATGAAATTATCGAAGGAATAATTGGGGTTGAGGTGGCTTTCGACCTTGATCTTGCGCAGGCCGGGAATGATGAACGGGTTCTTGATCGGGCTATTGGCCACATCGATAGGCAGCGATACCGCAGGGTTCTTGGTCTCACGTGCATTGCTCGTGGGTACCTTCACCGTGTAAGGGTTCGCGTTCTGGAACCCGTTCTCCATGATGATGGAATACTCCAGGCGTCCGTCAGCTCCCAGTTCCTTGCGGATGATCTTCTTCAGCAGACCGATGTAGTGTTCTTCCAGCCATTCATAGAAGAACTGTGAGGGCACCTGGATGGTAAGCACATGGTCCTGCAGTTTCAATGCCTTGATCGGTTCGAACCAGGTCTTGAAGCTCTGCTGGCTGACGTTGTCCTTGATCACCTCCAGGCACCGTTCCCAGATCTTCTCGTGGTCCTTCTTCATGGATGGGTCAGCGAGTTTCGGGTTGGTGGTCGGTGGTTGGTCCTTTCGGAAGTGCGATGCACCGTGGTACAGTGTCTTTCGGAAGGGTGGCAAATATGGATCGAAGAAAGTGAAAAAAAAACCTGGGGGATACTTGATGGAAAGGAAAATTTTTTATTCAGGATGATGGTTCATGTCCTTTCGTGCGAAGCCTTGTCCCACGCGGCTTTGCGAAGATATGAGCGTGGCAGGGCATATGCGGCCGCATGCTGTGGTGGAACGTGACGGGAACGGTGGCACGAGGAAGTATGAACAATGCGCACATTCCTGTCACGAATGGTTGAACGTTAGTGCAACCGGAGGCGATCGACAATGGTTCCGGTCATGGCCAATGGGTTACTTTGCCCGTGCCATGTTCATCCATGAGACCAAGGTCCGTGTCCGTTACGGAGAGACCGATCAAATGGGCTTCGTGTACTACGGGAATTACGCTGAATTCCTGGAAGTGGCACGCGTGGAGGCCTTGCGCAGCCTGGGCTTCCCGTACAAACGACTGGAGGCGGAGGGTGTGATGCTGCCCGTTCACGACCTGCACGTGACCTACCATCGACCGGCCGGATATGATGACATCCTTACAGTGCGTACGCGCATTACCACCATGCCCGGTGTCCGTATCGTGTTCGCCTACGAAGTGCTGAACGAGGAGAACGTGCTGCTCACCGAGGCCTCCACGACATTGGTCTTCGTGGACCGGGCCACCATGCGTCCGCGTCGCGCCCCGCAAGCCCTGCTTGACCGTCTGGGAAGCTACTTCATCTGATCGCCGGGCTGGACCTGCAGCCCCTGTAGGGTCCAGCGTTCCACAGCTGCGGACACAAGGCTCCTGGGCAGCTCGATGGTCGTGTGGCACAATGGATCGAACCGACTGTCGATCATCGATCCATCGAGCTCTGCGATCTCGTTCCGCAGTCTGTCGAACTGCGCATAGCTACAGGTCACGTATAGTCGTTCGGTAACAACGCGTTGCACGACAGTGCCTTGTTCGATGGCCGCGCGTGCAGCTTCGCCATATGCTTGTATGAGCCCTCCCTTGCCCAGCAGTGTGCCTCCGAAATAGCGCACCACGATCACTGCGCTGAACGTGAGCCCAGCGCCCTGCAGGTGGCGGAGGATCGGCTTGCCTGCGGTACCTGCCGGTTCGCCATCATCGTTGGAGCGATGCACCTCACCAAGGTGACCGAGCGCGTAAGCCCAGCACCAGTGCCGCGCGGAATGGTGCTCCTTCTGGACCGCCTGCAAACGCTCCTTGAACGCATCCTCGTTCTCAATGGGGAACGCGAGACCGATGAACCTGCTCGCCTTTTCCCGCAGCATGGCAGTGCTTTCACTGGAAAGCGCCAGGTAGCGGTCCGTGCTCATGCGTTGGAGCCGATGATGAGCACCAACGCGACGATCGCGCAACCAATGCCGATCCATTGCACCTTCCGAAGTCGTTCCCGGAAGAGCGCGATGGAGGACGCCGTGCCGAACAGGATCACACCGATGTTCATCAACGGGAACACACTGCTGGCCGGATATCCGCTGTGGGCCAATGCCCCCACAATGAAATAGAGCGAAGCGTAATTGACCATGCCCAATACCAGCCCGGCAAGGAGCACGCTAGGGTTGAGAAGGTGTTTGGCGTTGCGTGTTCCCAGCAGCCATCCCACACCGAGAATGCCGGCCACACCGAAGATCAGGGTGGCGAACACGGGCTCGGTGCTCGGTGTCAGCGCGTTCCGTTGAGTGGTGTTGAGCGTGATGTCGATCGCTGCATTGCCGAGGAACAGAAGGGCTGGCAGTACCCAGGCCCCGCGTGCTCCGGGAGGACCGCTCGCCCAAGAGGAGAGAAGGACACCAACGAGCGCAAGTACGATCCCCATCCAGCCCATCACACCGGGTCTTTCGCCATGCAACGCCACG
>JBEICT010000050.1:0-15765 GCA_040383865.1 Flavobacteriales bacterium
GGGTATTTTCCAACCCCGGCCACGGAGCAACATCAATGCGGACAAGGCCGCACGGGCGTTCCGTTCCTGGTGCGCACCGGCCAGTGCGCTCGGGTAGGGGAGCGGCTGTCGTTGGTCCACGAAGGTGATGGGTGCTTCCCGTTCAGCGGCGACCGTGCGGAACACATCGGCCACATCGCCCTCCGCCTCTCCGATCACCACGGAGACGCCGGGTTTGATGATGCCCGCCTTCTCGCGGGCGATCGCGGGTAACGTATCACCCAGGAACTGCATGTGGTCCCAGCCGATGTTGGTGATCACGCTCACTTCGGGGCTCACCACGTTGGTGCTGTCCAATCGGCCACCCATGCCGGTCTCCAGCACCGCAATGTCCACGCGTTGTTCCCTGAACCACCAAAAGGCGAAAGCCACGCCCCATTCGAAGAACGAGGGTTGGATCGGCTCGAACACGTCGCGGTAGTGCTCCACGAATTCCACCACCGTGGCCTCGCTCACCCCGGTGCCGTTGATCCTGAACCGTTCCCGGAAGTCCTTCAGGTGCGGCGAGGTGTGCAGGCCCACGGTGTAGCCCGCTTCCTGAAGCGTGCTTGCGATCAGGTGACTGGTACTGCCCTTGCCATTGGTGCCGGCCACATGCACGCATTTCAGTCCCCGTTCAGGGTGGCCCAGGGCTTCCATCAACGCATGTGTGTTGCCGAGGTCGGCCTTGTAGGCGGCCTGGCCGATGCGCTGGAACATGGGGAGCTGCGCGTAGAGGTACGCCAGCGTCTCCGCGTAGGGATCCTTACTCAAGCGTGAAAGTGAATACGACCTGGCCTTGCTGACGTGCCGGCGCATCCGGCTTTGCTGTGAAGGTGATCTCCTTGGCGTAGCGCTCGGCAAGATTATGCATGCCAGTGGAAACGGTGGTTGTAGGCTTGCTCAGGGTAGAATGGGCCTCGATCACCTTGCCATTTCGATCGACAATGATGTTTACGGCCACTGTACAAGCCTCAGTGTGGTCCTTCCTGAAACTTGGTCCGCCTGCCAATCCGCGACCTTCGAGCCGGCCATTGAATCCCTTGCCGCTGAAATTACCGATCCCACCGCCTCCGGGCTGCGTTCCCGGTGCATTGTTCCCGCCGGGAGGTCCCGTACTGGGGTTCGTGGTCGGGTTGGTGGAAGGATTGAAGAGCGCGTTGGGGTTCGGCTTGGGCGGCTTGGGGGTCTCCGGCTTGGGCGGTTTGGGTTGGGGCTTCACCGGCTTGGGCATCTCCACTTCGCTGGCCTCGTCGGTGGCCACGTCCTCGGGCTGGCTGGGTGACGTGACCGGTGTCGCGCTTTCCTGTGGCGAACCGGGGTTCGGGTCGGGGTCGCCTCCGGAAAGTCCGCCGGCATCCTCGAAGGCAAGCTCAATGCCCTGTTCCTCGGGCAGCGGGTTGGGCTGTTGCAGCCCGAAGTACAGGAACAGGATCACCAACACCGCATGGAACAGGATGGTCAGGATGGCGCTGATACGCTTGTCCTTTTCGCGTTGCTCAATGACGATCGTGCTCATGACCTTGGTGTGGATGTAGTGAAGGTCTGCCCCGCCTTGTCCCTGTTGCCGGTCTATGGTCCCTATTCGGGCTTGGTGGCCAGAATGATCTTCCACTTGTTGCGCTTGGCGATGTCCAGCACGCTTACCGTGGTCCCAGTGGGCACGCTCTGGTCCACGTGCATCACGATGGCCTGGTCGTTCGGGTGCTTGCTCATTTCAGCCTTCAGTACACCCTCCAGCTCGGTCGGTTCGATCAGCTGGTTGTTCACGCTGTAGTGCTGCTCGGCATCAATACGCACGGCCACCTTGGGCTTCTCCTTGGTCTTGTTGGCGCTCTTCGGCAGGTCCACCGGCAGGGCGTAAGGGCTCACGAGCGTGCTCACGATCACGAAGAAAATGAGCAAGAGGAACACGAGGTCCGTCATGGAGCTCATGTTGAAACCGGCGTCGACCTTATGAGTGCTTCGCAGTCCCATGATGCCTTATTTGGCGGGTGAATCCAGTACGTCCATGAAGGCGATGGTGGTGGCTTCCATGTTCTGGATCACTTTGGTGACCCTTGCCACCAATGTGTTGTAGGCCACATACGCGATGATACCCACGACCAGACCGGCTACCGTGGTGACCATCGCTTGCATGATACCACCGCTCAACGCGGAGATCTCCACACCCGCCCCGCTGATCTTCATGGTGTGGAAGGTGACGATCATACCGATCACAGTTCCCAAAAAACCCAGCATCGGTGCTGCACCTGCGATGGTCGCCAACACACTGAGGCCTTTTTCCAACTGGTAGATCTCCAGTTTACCCGCGTTCTCGATGCTCACTTCGATGTCCTTCAAGGGTTTGCCGATGCGGCTGATGCCCTTGTCCAACATCCGGGAAATGGGTGAGCTGCTCTGGGCGCAGAGATTACGTGCGCTATCGATCTTTCCCTCGTGGATGTAATCCTTGATCTTGTTCATGAAGTCCTTATCCTCCTTCAGGGCGCGGCGGATAGCAAGGCTCCGCTCGATGATGATGTAGAAGGCCATGATGGACATGATGCCCATGGGCCCCATGATATACCAGCCGCCATCGACGATGAGCTGCCAGATGGAGATGGTCTCGATCACGGGTTCCACGGGGGCAGCGGTCTGTTGTTCCAGCACGTCGCGGGCGGCCTGTTCGATCTGGGTGAAGAGCGGGAATTGCATCGGATGGTTCAGGTTGAAATGGAACGGGGCGCTTGCCCGCTGAAGTATGTCAGTTCAGTTTGGCCAGGGCGATCTCAAAAGCGGTGCGCGTTACGTGGGTGCGGCTCGCGCTGCGGAGATGGCAATCCTCCAGTGCCTTGCCGATCACGGTGCTCACATCCTCGAAGATGGCCTTGTCCGTGAGGGCATTGCCGGGCTGCATGCAGTAGGCGAAAACACGCGCCATGCCGCAGTTGGCAATGAAGTCGGGGATCACGCTCACCTGTCCATCGGCCTTTTCGGCAATGGGGCCGTAAAAGATCTCGGTGTCCGCGAACGGCACGTTGGCGCCGCTGCTGATCACTTCAAGCCCTGCGGCCACCATGCGGTCCACTTGGTCCTGGGTCACCAGGCGGCTGGCGGCGCAAGGCAGGAATACCTCAGCGCCGATGTCCCAGATCTTGGCGTTCACTTCCTCGAAGGGCAGCATGTCCTGCATGCGCAGGGCGTTGCCGGCCTTGTCCATGAACAACTGGCGCACCTGGTCGGCCGAAAGTCCTTCGGGGAGCAGCATGCCGCCCACGCGGTCGATGATGCCCACGATACGCGCTCCTTCTTGGGCCAGGTAGTACCCGGCGGCCGCGGCCACGTTGCCCCAACCCTGCACGATCACCTTTTTACCCTTCAGATCGCCGCCGTACACGCGGTAGTAGTGGCGCACGCTCTCGGCCACGCCCCAACCAGTGATCATGTCGGCCACGGCGTATTTGCCGGCCACGGGCACATAGGTGGTGTCGTCCACGATCTTGCTCACACCGGTTCGAAGCTGTTGGATGGCCTGCAGCTTCACATCTTCCTGCGTGCCGATGTGTCCGTTCACCACACCTTCCTGCGGGTGGCGCAGGCCGTAGCGCTCGGTGATGGGGATCACATCGTGCAGTTCGTCCACATTGAGGTCGCCGCCGGTTCCGTAGTAGGTCTTCAGCAGCGGCATCACGGCCTTGTACCAGCGGTCCAGCACGGCGTTCTTGCGCGGGTCGGCAGGGTCGAAGTCGATGCCGCTCTTGGCACCACCAATGGCCGGGCCGCACACACTGAACTTCACTTCCATGGTCTTGGCCAGGCTCTCCACCTCGCGCTTGTCCAGCCCTTTGCGCATGCGGGTGCCGCCACCGGCCGCGCCGCCACGCAGACTGTTGATCACCACCCAGCCTTTGGCGCCAGTGGGGGCATCGTTCCATTCGAATACGATCTCGGGGGCTCGCTCTTCAAAGCGACGCAGGGCATCACGCATAACAGGTCCGGTTGCAGGTGGGGCGAAGGTAACCTGCACTGTTCCGCCCCACTTGCGGGCGTGCCGATCAGGTTTTCCCGGAGGACTGTTAATAGGGATGATACACGGCTCCTCCCGTGCTGTCCCTTTGCGCGCCAGTGACACTGCTCAACGTGTTCGCCTCACCACGGACCCGCAGGACCCCCAGTAGCGCGAACACCAAGGCCTCTTTGTAGTCCACCGTAAGGCGATCGGGCACGTCGATGGAAGTGGAGGCCAACGTTCGAAGGCGTTCCACCAGAAAGCCATTGTGCGCTCCGCCGCCCGTGGCAAGGACCGGACCTTCAGCAAAGGCGAGGGCTGCGGCCAGTTGCTGGGCGATGTGCTCCACTACCGCGGCCGTTCGGTCGGCAATGGAATGCTCCGAGGCCATGATCATGGGCCTAACGTGCTCATCGAACCACTCCCGGCCCAGGGAGCGCGGCGGCGCCTGGTGGTGGAAAGGCAGGGCGTTCAGCGCGTCCAAAAGCTCCGGAATGGTCCTGCCCGACCGTGCCAATGTGCCATCCTGATCATACGGCAGGCCTGCTTCGTTCGCCAGTGCGTTCAAGGCCTGGTTGCCGATGCACACGTCGTACCCGGTCACTCGTTCCGCTCCATGCAGTGCGATGTTGCAGATGCCGCCGATGTTGAGGAAGGCCTTGTGGCGGGGGAAGAGCAGTTGTTCACCCAGCGGCACGAGCGGTGCCCCCTGCCCGCCCAGGGCCACGTCCATGGTCCGGAAGTCGCACACGGTGGTGGTCCCGGTGATCGCGGCGATCCGGGCCCCGCATCCGAGTTGCATGGTGAGGCCCTCCTCCGGCCGATGGAAGAGCGTGTGGCCGTGCGATGCGATCAGGTCCACTGGACGACCGTTCAGCAGCTGCCTGCAGGCCATGCCGATGCGGTCGCCGAGGTCGCGGTGCAGCCGGGCCAGTTCCAAGGCCGGCCCGTGCATGGCCTCTTTCAGCCGCTGCTGGAAGGGCGCGTCGTAGGGAACCGTCCGCGCTTCCTGGATGTTGAAGCTCCAGTCGCCCACGTCATGGACCAATTCGCACAACGCGAGGTCGAGGCCGTCCAACGAGCTTCCGCTCATCACGCCGATGACCCTGTACCGGTCCGGTCCGCCTGCTTCCATGGCGCCAAGTTACCCGCTACTTTTGCCCTCCCCAGAAAAGAACGTCCATGTCCCACACCGCCACCCTCGCCGGCCTCAATTTCGAACTTTCCGAAGAGCAGATCGCCGCGCGCGATGCCGCCCGTGATTTCGCCCAGAACGTCCTGAAGCCCGGCGTGATCGACCGCGATCGTGAGCAGCGCTTCCCCGCCGAGGAGATCAAGCAGCTCGGTGAGCTCGGTTTCCTGGGCATGATGGTGGACCCCAAGTACGGCGGTGGCGGCATGGATACCGTGAGCTACGTGCTGGTGATGGAGGAACTGAGCAAGGTGGACGCGAGCGCCAGTGTGGTGGTGAGCGTGAACAACAGCCTGGTCTGCTACGGTTTGGAGAACTACGGTACCGAGGCACAGAAGCAGAAGTACCTGGTGCCCTTGGCCAAGGGTGAGAAGATCGGGGCCTTCTGCCTGAGCGAGCCCGAGGCAGGCAGCGATGCCACCAGCCAGCGCACCACGGCCATCGACATGGGTGATCACTACCTGCTCAACGGCACCAAGAACTGGATCACCAACGGAGGAACGGCCAGCACCTACCTCGTGATCGCGCAGACCGATGCTGCCAAAGGTCACAAAGGCATCAACTGCCTGATCGTGGAGAAGGGCATGCCCGGTTTCGTGGTGGGTGCCAAGGAGGACAAGCTCGGTATCCGTGGAAGCGACACCCACACCCTCATGTTCCAGGATGTGAAGGTGCCCAAGGAGAACCGGATCGGTGATGACGGGTTCGGGTTCACCTTCGCCATGAAGACCTTGAGCGGTGGCCGTATCGGCATCGCGGCACAAGCCCTGGGTATCGCGAGCGGCGCCTACGAGCTGGCCCTCGCCTATAGCAAGGAACGCAAGGCCTTCGGCAAGCTCATCAGTGAGCACCAGGCCATCGCATTCAAATTGGCCGACATGGCCACGGAGATCGAAGCGGCCCGCCTGCTATGCCTGAAGGCTGCCTGGCTGAAGGACCAGCACATGAACTACGACCAGGCCAGCGCCATGGCCAAGGTGTTCGCCAGCGAAGTGGCCATGCGGACCACCGTGGAAGCGGTCCAGGTCCACGGCGGCTACGGCTTCGTGAAGGAGTACCACGTGGAGCGCCTGATGCGTGATGCCAAGATCACGCAGATCTACGAGGGCACCAGCGAAGTGCAGCGCATCGTGATCAGCCGTGGCGTCCTGAAGGGATAATTGCGCAGGCTCGCACTGACGCTCCTCGAAGGCACCCGTACCGTCGACCCACCGGGTCGACCTACAGCGCTTCCAATAGGGTTTCCAACCTGATCCCCCGCGAACCCTTCACCAGCACGAGGTGCCCGGTGAGGGGTTCGTTCTTCAGGACCTCGAGCAGCGCTGCGGCGTTGGGATAGGACCGTTCCAAAGTGCTGCGCTGGAATTCAGGCCCCACGAAGCGGGCATCGACGTTCAATTCCCTGACCAAGGCAACGATGGCATCATGCTCGGTCCGGCTGTCCGCACCCAGTTCCAACATGTCGCCCAGGATCGCCAGTTTGGGCCGGTCCGTGGGCATGGTCGCGAAATTGCGAAGTGCGGCGGCCATGCTCGTGGGGTTGGCGTTGTAGGCATCGAGCACCAGTTGATTGCGGCCGGTGTCGGTGAACTGCGAGCGGTTGTTGCTGGGCGCATAAGCCGTCAACGCTTCGGCGATGCGCTGGTCGGGCACCCCGAAATGCTGGCCGATCGCTACGGCGGCCAGGGCATTGGGCAGGTTGTAGTCGCCGATGAGCTGTGTGGTCACGTGGTAGGCTTCCTCATCTCTGCCAGCGAACACCAGGGCCATGAACGGCCCGGACGATGCGGTGTCGCCCGAGGTGTCCGCACCGGCCGAACGACCATAAGTGACGCGCTTCATACCTGCGCTCTTCTCCATGAGCAGCGCATCGTCGGCGTTCACGAACAACGTGCCGTTGTGCCCGCCCAGGAAGCCGTACATCTCGGTCTTGGCCGTGATAACACCTTCGTAACTGCCGAAGCCTTCCAAATGGGCGCGGCCGATGTTGGTGATCAGACCATGTGTGGGTTCTGCAATGGCCACCAGTTCGGCGATGTCGCCCACCTTGTTGGCGCCCATCTCGATGATGGCGATGTGGTGTTCGGCGTTCATCCGCAGCAATGTCAGAGGCACACCGATGTGGTTGTTGAGGTTGCCGCTGGTGGCCAGGGTAGGGCGTTCGGCGCTGAGCACGGCATGCACCAGTTCCTTCGTGGTGGTCTTGCCGTTGGTGCCGGTGATCCCGATGACCGGGATGTTGAACGTCCGGCGGTGGTGGCGGGCCAGGTCCTGCAGGGCCTGCAGCACATCGGGCACCAGTAGGAAGCGTTCATCCTTGACCACGGTCGGGTCATCCACCATCGCATACCGACTGCCTTTTGCGAGGGCTTCCCCGGCGAAGGCGTTTGCATTGAAGTTCGGTCCTTTCAGCGCGAAGAAGAGGCTCCCCGGGGTGATGTTACGCGTATCGGTGCAGGCCCCGGAGCATTCCAGGAAGCGCGTGTGCAGGGTGTCGATGGTGGTCATGAACGAACGAGCCCCCGGGGTCTCCGGGGGCTCGAAAATAGGGGCGGACCTTCAGGTCAGCGTTTGGTCTCCAATTTCTTGCGGCGTTTGTCGTCACCCATGCCCTTGGGGCTGCCCACGCGCGTCATGGCGCAGCGGAAGCCGATGGTGGCCGTGCTCTGGCGCTCGTCCAAGTGGCGGCGCGTGGCCGGGTTGGCCCAATAGATGCGGTCGGCCCAGCTGGCACCCTTGTACACGCGGCTGCGATCGTTCACCAGGGTGGTCTTGCCCCAGTCGTACATCGCGTTGCCCTCGAAATCGGGCTGCTCGTAGTAGATGCTGCTCTCCACATCACCGTCGCGGAAATCGATGTTGTCGCTCTGGCGATAGTTGCGGCGGTCGATGTTCTCTTCCACCGTCACGTTGCGGACGCGGACATCACCCGGTTGGTCGGCCTGGTAATCGCTGATGCCGCTCAGCAGCTTGGGGCAGATCTCCAGGTCCTTGCTCTTGATCAGGTCCACCATGTCCTGCACACGCTGCATGGCCGCATCGGGCTTGCGGGTGTTGTTGAACTCGATGCTCTGGTCGATCGCGGTCAGCAGCTCATCAATGAGCGCTGCCTCCTCATCCGTTGCGCGGCCCTGCATGGCCGTCTGGAACTCGGTGAGGTAGTACTTGATGCCGTCCACATCGTAGATCACGATGTCGTGCTTGTCCTGCACGGCACCATCGCTGTTCAGCACCTTGGTCTTGAACACATTGCCACGGAAGGGACGGAAATCGTCCTTGTCCTCGGGGCTCAGCGGGCGATACACGTCCATGACCCACTCGCTCACGTTGCCGGCCATGTTGTACAGGCCGTAGTCGTTCGGCCAGTAGCTGAACACGGGCGAGGTCACGTCGGCATTATCGTTCAGGCTGCCTGCAACACCCATGTAGTCGCCGCGACCACGCATGAAGTTGCCACGGAAGTCTCCATAGAAAGCACCGCCTTTCTTGCGGCTGTCGTAACGCACCCAGTGGCCGTTCCAGGGATAGATGCGGCGCTCAACGATACGCTCGTCGACCGTGTTGCCGACCAGGCCGTAGGCCGCATATTCCCATTCCGCCTCAGTGGGTAGGCGATAGCGGGGCAGGAGGATGCCATCCTCCATCTTGATGTTACGCGTGTCCTTGTTCGGGTTGAAGTCCGTCACGCCATCCACCTTCTTGCCGCTCTCGTATTGTCCGGCCAGATAAGCGTCCGTGGTGAAGTGGTCCTCGTTGATCTGGTTGGGATAATGCTCGAAGAGGCCCTCGCGGATCAGGATCACCTCGTTCACACGATCGGTACGCCAGGCGCAGTAATCGTTGGCCTGCAGCCAGTTCACACCCACCACCGGATAGTCGCGGTAGGCCGGGTGGCGCAGGTAATATTCCACATAGGGCTCGTTGAAGGCCAGTTTGCTGCGCCACACCAAGGTGTCGGGCAGGGCCTTCTTGTAGATCTCCGGGTAGTCGGCCACGAACACGCGCTCCAACCAGTAGAGGTATTCGAGCCAGTAGAAGTTGGTCACTTCCACTTCGTCCATATAGAAGGATGACACGGTCACCGAGCGGGGGATCATATCCCATTCGTGACGCAGGTCGTCCGTTACACGGCCCATGGTGAACTGGCCACCCTCCACCAGGATGAGGCCGGGGCCTGTCTCCTGCTCCTCGAAGGCGGTCTTCTCGAAGCCTCCGTTCTTGGAGTCGTTATAGTTCCATCCTGTTGCACCGCTCTTCTCGAACTGGCAACTGCTGAACAGTGCCGCTGCGGCGGTGAGGGTCCCGATATTCCTTACAAGGCTCATGGTCTTGTGCTGGTTCGTTGGTCGTTGGCTCAGAACGTGGGGCAGGCCACCACGCGGAACCTTCTTTTCTTGGCTTTGCAGTTGAACTGCATCTGCAGGCTGATCTCGTGCGACCCTGCGGTCTGGGTGGTCAGCTTGCTGGTGGTGAGGTCGTAGCTGTATCCGAACTTGAACTTCTCCGTGTGGAAACCGATCAAGGCGATGAATGCGTCCTGGGTGCGGTACCACACACCGGCCGTGATCGGACCATGGTCGATATACAGGCCCAGGTTCAATTGCCTGAACGAAGCTTGTTGCTGGTATAGTACGTTGGGCGAGATCCGGGTGCGTGGCTCACCATACTTCCCTTGCATGCCAATGGGGATGGCCGCACCACCGTGGGCGGTGAACTTCATGGGCAGGTCGCTGTTCCCTACAATGAGCGATTCATTCGGCTCTGTCAGGTGATGCGCTGCGAATCCCACGAAGAAGATGTCCGTGTAGCCCAGGATACCGGCGCTGAAGTCCGCATTGCCCACATTGCCCCCGCGAGGAACGTCCTGCGTATTATAGATGAAGCCGCGGCGCGGATCGATCTGATCGCCGAAAGTGAGCTTGCTCCAGTCCAGCGATTTCTGGAAGTAAGTGGCCTCGAAACCCACCTTGATGGAGAATTTCTTGGTCAGCGCTTGCTGGTAGGAGTAAATGCCGCTCACGCGTGTGGTGTTCAGCGTGCCCTTGCCGGCCTGGTCGTGCGTCACCAGCAACCCGAGACCACCCTGGAGCCCGTCCACGTGCTGGTCGTAGCTCACGCTCGTGGTCACGAACGTGCCGGAGAGCGCGGGCCACTGATTGCGGTAGTTCATCACCACGCGAGGGCACCTCGCAGTACCAGCGAACGCGGGGTTCAGGTAGAGCGGGTTCGCGTAGAATTGTGTGAACTGCGGGTCCTGGGCGGATGCGCCCAAGGTCAAGACCACGCTCATTGTCAGGCTCAAGGCCGCTCGCCAAACAGTCCGATCCATCATGCTCTCGATTCGTTCACGGCCCATGAGCCAGCGCCAAGTATACGCAACCCATTGCATTACGGTTCTCCTACCCATTGGCAATATCTCTGAACAGCTGCCGTTGGACCGGTGTTCCGGAACGCAAGGGTCGAAGGTAGTATTTTCGTTCCGAACTGTTGAAAACCTGTTGATCCGTGTTGATGAACCGTTATCGCCCCACCCTCGTACTCCTGGCCCTGTTAGTGGCTGGTCAGCTGGTCGCACAGGACCGATGGATGCGCCTTCTGCAATGGCCTCAGGCCACGGACAGGCCTGCATCTGAGAAGCCTGGTGCAGCCGCTTCAGCGAAGACCGCCACGCAGGAACGCACCCCGGCCGTGCAGGCCTTTGAAGGTGCCCGGTTCGATCCCGAGCGGGACGGTCTTCCTTTTTTCAACGAGGTGCTTCCCCTCGATCCCGGGGTGACCGCCGTATCGGTGAGCCTGGTGGATGCCGAGTATGTGCCGCTCACCGAGGCCGAGCGCACGGCATGGCCGGCCGCTACCAGCGCTGGCAACGAACCGCAAGTGCTGTCGCGGGTCTCCTACATGCGTAAACGGCCCTATGCCTATGTCACCATTGACCCTTTCCGCAGGAACAGCGCCACCGGCCAGGTGGAGAAACTGTTGCGCTTCCGCATGGAGCTGGTGGAAACCCGCGGTGGTGGTGGTGGGGTGCCCAAGGAGTATCCCGCATCTTCCAAGTTGGCCAGTGGCAATTGGTTCCGCTTCACCGTCGGACGGGATGGGGTGTGCCGCATCACCTATGAATTCCTGCGAGACCTCGGTGTGGATGTGAACAACCTGTCCTCTGCGAGCATCAATATCTATGGCAATCACTTTGGGCAGCTCCCGTATGCCAATTCGGTGGAGCGCCCCACCGATCTGCTGGCCAATGCCATTCAGGTGAACGATGGTGGTGACGGGGTCTTCGGCCCGGGGGATAACCTTATCTTCTATGTCACCGGTCCGCACCGCTGGGACCTCGTGGACGGCCGGTTCGCCCATACGAAGCATGCCTACAGTGACAGCGCGTCCTACTTCGTGGGCATCGGGGTCGATCCGCCCAAGCGCGTGACCCCGGCACAGCTTTCGCAGGATGAGGCCACCACTACTGTCACCACCTTCAATGATCGCCAGTTCATCGACCGCGACCTGGTGAACTTCCTCAAATCCGGGCGCACCTGGTATGGCGAGACCTACGACCTGACCACGACCTACAATTACGCGTTCGATACACCCAACCTGGTGGGCACGGAGCAGGCCTGTATTGTGATGGACGCCGCGGCGCGTACGCTGAACAATGGTGTGGTCTTCAATTCCAGTTCGTTCGTGATCACCTCGCCGACGGGCCTCAATGGGACCATGTCCATCACCGGTGTTTCCGGAAGTTACACCGGAGCCTATGCACGTGCCGCGCGAAGCAGCTTCTGTTGGAACGCCTCCGGGAACGCCATACCCCTAACGGTCACCTTCAACAAGTTCGATCCGGTGAGCTCCTTGGGCTGGATGAACTGGTTGGAACTGAACTGCGTGAGGGAATTGCGCTTCTCGGGCGATCAGCTGGGCTTCCGTCACCTGGCATCAGTGGGGGCGGGCCAAGTGGCCGACTACATGCTGGAGCAGGCCAGTGCCGTATCGCGCATTTGGGAGGTTACGGACCCGACGAACGTGCGCGAAGTGGTGTTCACCACGGATGGAACGCGGAAGCTTTTCCGTGCGACAGCCGACAGCCTTCGCGAGTTCATCGCCTTCCGCGATGCCAACTATGTGACCCCGGTGCGCGTGGGCCGCGTGCCCACACAGGACCTGCACGCCACCACGTTGCCCACCGACCTGGTGATCGTTTCCCCGCCAGAGTACCGCTCGGCCTTGCAGCCGCTGGTGGACCGTCGGAGCAGTGAGGGCCTTAACGTGCTTGTGGTAAGCCCCCAGCAGATCTATAACGAGTTCTCCAGCGGTTCACGCGATGCCACGGCCATCAAACGGTACATGCGCATGTTGTACGATCGCGCCGGGGCCGATCCCGGTCTGATGCCACGCTACCTGCTGCTCTTCGGCGATGGTTCCTTCAACAACCTGTCCTGGAACTCCACCAACCAGAACCTCATCCCCAGCTACCAGACCGAGAACAGCCTCGACCCCGGTCGTTCCTACACGTCCGATGATTATTTCGGCCTGCTCGATACCAACGAGAGCGAGATACCCGGTGATCTGGTGGATATCGGTATCGGGCGTATTCCTGTTTCGAGCCAGCAGATGGCCGGGGAAATGGTGGCGAAGTTGATGGCCTACGATCAGTTGCAGCTGCTTTCGACAGGCAGCAGTAATTGCACCTCTTCAGGCGATGGGGGCATTGCCGACTGGCGGGGCCATGTCCTCTTTGTCTCGGACGATCAGGAGGGCGACGGCTTTGAAGGTATCATCCACATGGACCAGAGCGATTTCCTTGCCCGGCGTGTGGAGAGCGAGCATCCGCGCTTCAATGTGGACAAGATCTACATGGATGCCTACCAGCAGGTCAGCACGCCCGGTGGCGAGCGCTATCCCCAGTCACAGACCGAATTGCGTGACAAGGTGCAGAAAGGATGCCTTCTGGTGAACTACATCGGCCACGGAGGTGAAGTGGGCTGGGCGCACGAACGCCTGCTGGATAACGGTACCATCCTGGGCTGGACCAACAAGGAACGCGCGCCACTTTTCATGACGGCCACGTGTGAATTCACCCGGTGGGATGATCCCGGACGCACATCGGCCGGCGAGTACGTGATGCTTAATCCCAACGGTGGTGGTATCGGCCTGATGACCACGACGCGACTGGCCTATTCCGGCCAGAACTTCGACCTGGGCCGTGACTTCTATGACCATGTCTTCGATGAGACCGATGAGCAGGGCCGCCCACAGACCCTGGGTGATATTTACCGGAAGACCAAAGTGGACATGTCCACGGCCTACCCGACGTTCACCAACCACCGCAACTTCGCGTTGATCGGCGACCCCAGCATGCGCTTGGCCATGCCCCGGCTCACCGCGCGCATCACGGCGATAACGGACACGCTCGGCAACCCCATGGATACCCTGAAGGCCCTTGCTACAGTGCGTATCGCTGGATTCGTGGACGATGGCAGCGGTCAGCCCGTGACCGATTTCAATGGGTTGGTGGTGCCCACGGTGTTCGACAAGGACCAGCAGCAGAGCACGCTGGCCAACGATGGAGGTAACCCGTTCCCTTTCCGCATCTACAAGAACATCCTCTACAGGGGCAAGGCCACCGTCACCAATGGGCAGTTCAATTTCACCTTCGTGGTGCCGAAGGACATCAACTACACCGTGGGTGCGGGTCGGGTGAGCTGCTACGCGGAAAGCTGGAACACCAACGCCATCGGGTACACCAATACACCACGTGTGGGCGGCACGGCCACGAACATCCTGGCGGACGAGATCGGTCCGCGGATCGAGCTGTTCATGAACGATGAGCTCTTCGTTCGGGGTGGCATGACCAACGAGACCCCGCTGCTGCTGGGCAAGCTGTTCGATGAGAACGGTATCAATACCGTGGGCAGCAGCATTGGCCACGACCTGCTGGCCGTGCTGGACGAGAACACCGAGCAGGCGATCGTGCTGAACGACCTCTATGAGTCCGACCTGGACACCTACAAGAGCGGTTCGGTGCGCTACCGCCTGAGCAAGCTTTCCGAGGGCACCCACACCCTGCGGTTGAAGGCCTGGGACGTGCACAACAACTCCAACGAGACGAACACGGAGTTCGTGGTGGCCTCCAGCGCCGAACTGGCCCTGGACCATGTGCTCAACTACCCCAATCCGTTCACCACCCGCACGGAGTTCTTCTTCGAGCACAACCGCCCATGCACCACGTTGAACGTGCAGGTACAGGTGTTCACCGTGAGCGGCCGCTTGGTGAAGACCCTGAACCGGCAGTTGGCCTGCGAAGGATTCCGGAGCGAACCCATGGAATGGGATGGACGTGACGATTTCGGCGACAAACTGGGCCGTGGCGTCTATGTGTACCGGTTGAGCGTGACCACGCCCGAAGGGGAGAACGCCGATAAGTTCGAGAAGCTGGTGATCCTGAGGTGATCTGCACAATAAGCCCCCTCCATCCCGCGTATATTTGCGGTCCTTTGCACCTGACCTGCCCGTGATGCTGTTGAACACCCCTTTCGAACGGACCCTATTGGTCGTCGCGCTTGCCCTTCCGGCAGGCCTGGTGGCCCAACCCTGCGATCCGCAGTACCGGTCCACTGGCCAGCAGTGCAACGACCAGATCAACACGATCACCACGGCTGTGCCGTTCCTGATGATCTCGCCCGACAGCCGTGCCGGTGGCATGGGCGATGGTGGCGTGGCCGTTTCCGCCGATGCGAACGCCATCCACTGGAACCCCTCGAAGCTGGCCTTTGCCGAGCACGATGGCGAGTTCACCATGAGCTATAGCCCCTGGCTGCGCAATCTGGTGCCCGACATGAGCCTGGCCTACCTGGCCGGTTACAAGCGCCTCAGCAATAAGAAGAGCGCCATCGGTGGATCGCTCCGCTATTTCAATCTGGGGAGCATCCTGTTCACCGACCAGAACGGTTCCACCATTCGCGATTTCAAGCCGGCCGAGTTCGCAGTGGACCTGGTCTTTGCGCAGCAGTTCAGTGAGAATTTCTCCGGTGGTGTGGCCATTCGCTACATCAACAGCAACCTTACCGGTGGCATCAGCGTGCAAGGGGCCAACACCAAGGCCGGCCAAAGCGTGGCGGCCGATGTGTCGTTGTTCTACACCAAGCCGGACATGCAGGTGGGCGACAAGGACGCGACGTTCAGCTTCGGTATGAACATCTCCAACATCGGGGCGAAAATGTCCTACTCGGAGACCGCTGCACAGAACTTCATCCCCATCAACCTGCGTTTGGGCCCTGCGTTCACGCTGGACCTGGACAAGTACAACAAGCTCACCTTCGCCTTCGACGTGAACAAGTTGTTGGTGCCCACGCCGCCCGTGTACCAGTTGGACGAGAACGGTGCGCTGATCCTGGACCCTGCCACGGGTGAGTATGTGATCGCCAGCGGCAAGAACCCCAATGTGGGAGTTGCCACAGGCATGATCCAGTCCTTCTCCGACGCTCCGGGCAACGTGAGCTATGACGACAATGGCAATATCATTGTTGAGGACGGAAGCAAGTTGCGCGAGGAACTGCGGGAGATCAAC
>JBEICT010000051.1:0-15470 GCA_040383865.1 Flavobacteriales bacterium
CTCTGGTCTTCGTGATTGGATACCTGGCTATTGCGCTGGAGCATCCGCTTCACATCAACAAGGCCGCTTCGGCCTTGGTCACCGGCGTGCTCATCTGGGTGATGATCATGTTCGGCCAGCACGAACTGTTCACCGGGGCCGATCATGGCGGTCATGCAGCCATCACCGGTCATCTATTGGAACACCTCGGCGACATCGCCAGCATCCTCTTCTTCCTGATGGGGGCCATGACGATCGTGGAACTCATCGATGCCCACGAGGGCTTCCGGGTGATCACGGATAGGATCACAGGTACTAATAAGGTCGCTTTGATCTGGGTGTTGAGCATCATCACCTTCTTCCTGAGCGCAGCCCTGGACAACATGACCACGGCCATTGTGATGTGTGCCCTACTTCGCAAGCTGATCAAGGACAAGAACGACCTGTGGACCTTCGCGGGCATGGTGATCATTGCGGCCAATGCCGGTGGTGCCTGGAGCCCGATCGGCGACGTTACCACCATCATGCTTTGGATCGGCGGTCAGGTGACTGCGGGTAATATCGTCGCAAAACTTTTCCTTCCCAGTCTGGTCTGCTTGGTGCTTCCCCTCATCTGGTTCACCTTCACCTTCAAGGGCACCATCCAGCGTCCCGAGGTTGTTGCGGATGAAAACGTGGGGCACAAGGCCGTATCAACGGGTCAGCAGCAGTTGGTGTTGACCATGGGGTTGATCGCCTTGCTCGGGGTGCCGCTCTTCAAGACCTACACGCACCTGCCTCCCTACATGGGCATCCTGCTTGGTCTGGGCCTCATGTGGATCGTCACCGAGATCATGCACAAGAACACCATCGAGACCGATAAAGGCCACCTCATGGTGACCTCCGTACTTCGCCGGATCGATGTGCCCAGTGTGCTTTTCTTCCTCGGGATCCTCACCGCTGTGGCTGGCCTTCAGGTTGCCGGTCATCTGACCGATGCCGCACATGTCCTGGATGAGAACTTGGGAAGCATATATGCAGTGAACACGGTCATTGGCCTGATGAGTTCGATCGTGGACAACGTACCCTTGGTGGCCGCGGCCATGGGTATGTATCCATTGACCCAGTTCGTTCCCGATCACCCGTTCTGGGAGTTGCTCGCTTTCTGCGCGGGCACTGGAGGCAGCATCCTCATCATCGGATCCGCCGCTGGTGTGGCCACCATGGGCATCCTGGGCATCGACTTCCTTTGGTACCTGCGCCGTATGGCCTTCCCTGCGGCATTGGGCTACTTCGGCGGCATCGCCACGTTCTGGCTGATGTGGCATAACATCCACTAGAGGGCATCTCAAAATCGTCTTTGTCCCGAGGCCTCGGGAGCGAGCGGGGAGCATTTTGCGACCAGACGAGGCGCGAAACCCGAGCATGGCCGGTGGCTATGTGAGGCGTTGTGCAACGAAGTATGGTCGCGAAAGGCCCTCGCGCAGCCCGAAGGATGATCTGGAGATGTCCTATATGCCTTTCAGATCGTCGGCAGCCCGTGAAGCTTACACAGCCAGCCCAAGTGGCCGTTGTGCGAGCTCTCGTGCCGGATGTGGTGCTTGATCACGGCGCGTACATCATCGCCACCGCCCAGTTTCATCATCGCCTGATGTGGGGCGCCCAGGGATTCATCACTCAAGGCTCCCACATGCGCCATGGAAAGGTCGTGTATCGCCTGGTAGGTTGATAGGATCTCTTCGAATGGTGGACATTCTGAGGGTGGAGGTGGAGTTGCTCCAAGGGTGAACAGCTTGGCCCAGCTGAATTTCTGGAACGGCCCGCCCGTGCCGCGCAGGATCAACCAGTTCTGTGAAACGGCCAGATGGGCCACGATCCAAAAGGGACTATTGAACTCCCAGCCTTCCGCCACGAAGCGGTGATGCAGGTCCTTGTCGCGCAGGCGGCCCACATGGTCCAGGGTGAACACGTGGGCATGGTCCATCAGGTCGGCGAGCACTTGTGCTTGGGTCATGGCGCAAAGAAAGCGGGAGATGCTTGCAGAGGGAGTTGCGGGGGAGAGCCTCTTGGGAGTTATCCATGTTTGGATGGACGTTCGATCAATGGCCAACAGGATGCGGATCGTACCGGAGAGGGAGGGATCGCCCGAAGCGGGCTTTCCCGTTGAGGGGGGGGCTTCAATGAAAGCCCATCTCGTCCCGAGGCCTCGGGATGCTCGTGGGCTTTTTCGCTCTCTTCCTTCGCTCAAGCGAGCTTGGCTCGGTCAGAGCGCGAAAAAGCCCGGCCACTTCGTGGCAGGGCCTTCCTTGGCGGAGAGGGAGGGATTGCCCGAAGCGGGCTTTACCGGGAGGGGGGGGCTTCAACGAAAGCCCATCTCGCCCCGAGGCCTCGGGATGCTCGTGGGCTTTTTCGCTCTCTTCCTTGGCTCAAGCGAGCTTGGCTCCGTCAGAGCGCGAAAAAGCCCGGCCACTTCGTGGCAGGGCCTTCCTTGGCGGAGAGGGAGGGATTCGAACCCCCGGTACCCTTGCGGGCACATCTGTTTTCGAGACAGACCCGATCGACCACTCTGGCACCTCTCCGAACGGGGCGGCAAATATAGCGGAACCCAATGGGCCGATCTTCGTGGACCATCTGTGCTGCCGTCTTCTGCACTAATTTGGCGACATGCTGCGATCGATCCTCCTTGGCATCTGCTTTCTTCCTGCTCTGCTCTTTGCCCAATCATTTCCGATAGGGAACCGGTCCATCACGTTCAATGACCCGGCCCGCAACCGCGCCATTCCGGCCGACATTTACTATCCCGGCAGCAGCAACGGGGCCAATGTGCCATTGGCCAATGGTGCCTTTCCTGTCCTGATCATGGGGCATGGCTTCGTGATGACGGTTGATGCCTACATGAACCTCAGGGACCACTTCGTGCCGCGGGGATACATTCTCGTTCTTCCCACCACGGAAGGTGGTCTGTCGCCCACACACGCGGCGTTCGGACAGGACCTGGCATTCCTTGCCGGGGCCATGCAGGCGGAGAATGCCAACGGTTCATCGCCCTTTTTCGAGCATGTGGCCCCGGCGACCGCGCTCATGGGACATAGCATGGGTGGAGGTGCCAGCTTTCTGGGTGCGGCCAACAACTACACCATCCAGGCCTTGGTCAATTTCGCAGCGGCAGAAACGGGCCCTTCGGCCATTGCTGCAGCCGCCACGGTCGCTGTTCCCACTTTGGTCTTTGCGGGAAGCGCTGATTGCATCACGCCCATTCCTCAGCACCAAGGACCCATGTACTCGGCCGCCGCGGCCCCGTGCAAGGCCTACGTCAATATTCAAGGTGGAGGCCATTGCCATTTCGCCAATTACAATTTCAACTGCAGTTTCGGGGAACTGACCTGTGGTTCTGCGACCATTTCGCGGGCCGCGCAGCACGCGGTCGTGAACGACTTTGCCGGGCTTTGGCTCGACCATTTCCTGAAAGGCGATGCCAATGCGTTCACCACCTTCTCGGACAGTGTGGCGGGCAGTTCCAGGGTCATTGCTGAATTGAACTGCATCAGCACTGGTCTCGATGCATCCGTTCCGAACGGGGCGGTCCGCGTTTTCCCAGTGCCCACCAAAGGGGAGCTGAACGTGGTCGGTATTTCAGGACCTGCCACGGTCCAGGTCCTTGACCTGGCTGGGCGTGTGATGATGAACGAGCAACGTTGGGAAAGCGATGGTCGTCTATTGCTCGAGGACCTGCCTGCTGGACGTTACCACTTGTACATCACGGGCATGGAGAGTGTAACGACCGTACCCTTCGTGGTGGTCCGTTGATCGGAACGATCATGGCACGAGATCGGTGATCTGAAAGTGCATGTTCCGCGCATTGGTCCTATCCGCTGCGATGATCGTTTCCCTGGGGCAGGGCGACAGGGTCTTGCTCCGTCTTGAACGCTCACTTGTTTCCTTCCTGAGCGAGGCGCCGATGGAAACGATCGCGGCCACGAATGAAAAGTCGACCGGTGTGCTCGATGCCAAGGCCCGGACCTTTGCTGTCCAGGTTCCCGTGGTGGAATTCCTTGGCTTCAACTCACCATTGCAACGCGAGCATTTCAACGAGAATTACCTCGAGTCATCGGCATACCCCAAGGCCACGTTCTCAGGCCGCATCATCGAGGCGGTCGACCTCGCTGTTCCAGGCACATACACTGTGCGGGCCAAAGGAGAATTGAACATCAAGGGGGTGGCAAGGGAACGGATCGTGCCGTGCAACCTGGTGGTCTCGTCCACCGGAGTCCGTATCACCACCGGGTTCGATGTGGCCTTGGATGAACATGGCATCCGCGTGCCGCGCGTGGTACAGCAGAAGATCGCTGCAGTGGTGCAGGTCAAGGTGGATGTCCTATTCTCAAGGAGACCCTGACCGTGCGAAGCCGCGTTCCCTTGACCCTGCTGTGTTGGACCGCCCTTGTTCCGGCAATGGCACAGTTCCCGCTCACCCGGACCTTGGAGATCAGGCACGGCCAGCAGCGTCCGGTGGTCCGCTGTCTTGCACAGGATGAGCATGGTTTGATCTGGGCTGGGACGGACAAGGGTCTGTTCTGGACCGATGGAGAACGCACCGAAAGGGCGTCCGGCTCCGGGACCGCTCAAGTGACCGCCATCGTGCGGCTGAACACTTCCATCATCGCGGCCTGGTCGAGCGGATTGATCCTGCGTTGCAACACGCTCGGCTGCGATACGCTGTTCATGGACCCGCTTCTTTCGCAGCACCGCGTGAACGCCTTGTGCCCCGCGGAGGATGGAGCACTTTGGCTTGGTACCCATGGTGCCGGTCTTTGGCGGGTGAGCGGGAACGAAGTGGATCGATTGGACATGGCCACAGGCATGCCCGATGACCATGTGAACGATCTGGTCACTTGGGGTGAGGGCGTGGTGGCGGCAACGGACCAAGGTCTTGTGCTGTGCAACGCAAGCGGTGTTCAGTCTCGTTGTGATGAGGCTTCAGGAGCTCCGGACAACCTGGTGCTCAGTGTTGCGACCGGATCCGGTGGTCTGGTGTGGGCGGGTACCGACCGTGGTGGCGTGTTCAGCTGGAAGCCCGGACCCTCGGTTCCATCAGTGCTGACGGTACCTGTCAACCATGGGCCGGTGGTCCAGTTGGCGGTGCGGGAAGGACTGGTCTGGATGGGTACCCGGGACCACGGATTGTGTGTGGTGGACCTCGGAGTACGTCAGGGGCACTATGTGTTCCGCGGATCGAGCGAGGCCGCCCTGTTGCCTGTGAACGACCTCATGCTGGATGCGGATGGCGTGGCGTGGTGGTGTGCAGGACAGGAATTCCTGTATCGCTCCGACCCCACGGTCCTGTTCATTCCGGAGCACGAGAATACGGACCTGCGCGGCATCAAGGCCATATGCAGTGATGACAGCGGCAATGTCTGGTTCGCCACGGATCGTGGGCTTTTCCGGCATGCGAACACCCTTGCTGATACGCAGGTGTTGCACCAGGTCGGACTCGGAAGTGGACAACGTACACCCGTGGTCTCGCTTGCGGCCGATGCAAATGGAACCATTTGGGCGGCCACGTTCGGAGATGGCGTTTATGCCATTGATCGCAACGAACGCATCCGGCATTTCACCGGACAGGACGGACTGGTCAATGATAACGTGCTCGCTGTGCGCAGCGCGGGCGATTCGCTGTGGTTCGGCACCTTGGGTGGCGTGGTCGGTTACTGGGCAGGCCGGTTCCATCCCCAGCCAGGTCCGGGTAGTGAGTTCATTTACGATGTATTGCCCGACCGAAAGGGCGGCGTTTGGGCAGTGAGCGATGGAAATGGCATCCTACATGGCGATGCCAAGGGTGTCATGCGCGGAACGGGCAACGGCCCAAGGACCTACTTCTCCCTTGTCCACGATGCCCAGGGCCGCACATGGGCAGGGGGGCCAGGGACCGGATTGTGTCGTTTGGAAGGGGACAGTGTGCGTTGCGCCGGGTCGGATCTTGCGCCGTTCGCTGGCGATCTGTTCGCCCTAGGGCTTTCCGGTACGCGGTTGCTGGCGTTCGGCGGGCGTGGGACAATGGCCTACGATCCTGTCTCCGATGCGTGGGTCGATGTTACGCGGCGCTTTGGCCTGGAAGGGGCCGAAGCGGAGCTGAACACGGTATGCACCGGAGTGGATGGTGACCTGTGGTTCGCTTGTAACAAGGGGTTGTATCGGATCCAACCCCAGGAGCGCCATTTTGCCCGCACTGCACCTGCCGTCATCACTGGCATTCGCGTGGCCAACGAGACCTACGCAGGCGATGAGCGGATAACCACACCTCACGACCGCAATGATCTCGCAGTGCAGTTCACCGGCATCCACTATGCCGACCCCTCAGAGCTTCGCTTCGCCTATCAACTGGTCGGGTTGGATGAGCACCCCTTGGTAACGCGTGATCGGGAGGTCACTTATTCCTCCCTTCCCCCTGGGGATTATCGGTTCAGGGTCATTGCGTTCGTGGGCGATGAAGTGCCTGATCAAGGGTGGGTGCATGCCGATCTGGTGGTCCTCAAGCCTTGGTGGCGAACGAACTGGGCCATACTGGCATGGATCGTTCTGGTGGTCGGAACTGTATTCGCCGTGGTGCGTTCGCGCGAGCGACGTGCCCGCATTCGCTCACTGCACGAACAGGAGAAGGTGCGCTTCCAGCTCGAAGCCCTCAGGAACCAGGTGGACCCTCATTTCCTGTTCAATAGTTTCAACACGCTCGTGGACCTTATCGAATCCGAGCCTTCGAAGGCCGTACTTCATGTGGAGCAGCTCAGTGACCTGTTCCGCAGCCTGCTGCAGCTGCGCGACAAGGAGTTGATCCCCGTGGCCGACGACCTTCGTTTGATGCGCACCTATTTTGAGCTTGAGGAGCAACGTTTCGGCAGTGCCATTGCCCTGCAGGTGGAGGTGGATGAGGCCGCCATGCACCGGCACATTGTGCCCATGACCTTGCAAATGCTGGTGGAGAACGCGCTGAAGCACAACGTGGTGGGCCGCGAACATCCCTTGGTCGTGACCATTCGGTCCGAGGGCGATCTCCTATTGGTCAGCAATGAGATCCGACCTCGGAAAACATCGCCGCGGTCCACAGGATTCGGATTGCATAGCATCCAACGACGCTACCAGGCCCTTACCGATCGGCCGATCGTGATCGACAGGGAGAAGGGTCGTTTCACAGTGGCCATACCTTTGGTCGGTCCAAGCGCATGAGGTTACTGATCATAGAGGATGAGCAGGCAGCGGTCAAGCGGTTGCGCAAGCTGCTTTCCGAGTTGGCCCCCGATGTCGAGGTGTTGGCCGATCTGCCGTCCATTTCCAGTGCTGTCGCATGGATCGAAGCGAACGCTCCGCCGGACCTCGCTTTGATGGATGTTCAACTGGCTGACGGGGAGAGCTTTGCCATTTTCGAGCGTGCTCAGGTCGATTTTCCGGTGGTGTTCATTACGGCGTTCGATGAGCATGCGTTGCGGGCATTCCGCGTGAACGCACTGGATTACCTATTGAAGCCGATCCGTCGCGAGGACCTTCAACAGGCCTTGCAACGGGCCCGAAAGGGGATGGTCGTACGTGATCATTCGGCCCTCGCACAAGCCGATGTCGAACGGCCTTCGGCGCCTGTGCGACGTTTTCTGATCCGCTATGGCGAACATTTCAAGGTGGTTGAGCCGGACCAGATCGCCTACGTCCACTCCCTCATGAAGAACACTTTCCTCCGCACCAGGGAGGGCAGGGACCTCCCTTTGGAGGAGAGTCTGGACAAGTTGGAGAAACAGCTCGATCCGGGCATGTTCATTCGGTTGAACCGCCAATTGATCGTACACCTGCACAGCATCCGCGAACTGCTTGCCTACAGCAAGAGCCGGGTGAAGGTGGTGCTGGACCCTCCTTACGAGGATGATTCGATTGTGAGCAGTGAGCGCTCTGCTGAGTTCAAACGATGGCTCGCCGGCCGTTGACCGGTCCTCCTGCTTCATCCGGTGTTTTTCCCGTTCCGTCCACAGGCTTAGGGTCGTGCATGCCCCGATGGCCCAATTTGGCACCAGTACAGGTCCTCATGGTGAAAGATCGGACCAATGTGCCCACCGCGTCATGCAATACCCGCACACCTTTGACCGCTTTCAAGATCTGGATGTTTCGGATCAGCGCGAACTGCTGTCCCTTGGCCGCGATCGGCTTCTGGGAGCCATTATCCGGCTGAACCAGGTCCAGCGGTATCACCGGCGTTTGAACGTCTTTGTGATCCTGGCCGAACTCCTTGATCATGAGGAACTCCCAGTACTTCCAGCATTGCCAGACGCCCCAAGGCCCGGTTCGTCAGCACATAATCCCGGTTCGTCCGGAAACTCCGATGGCAAACAGGATGATGGACCGATCTTTGGACATCATCAGCGCTGAGACTTGAACCAATAGCCAACCCACCATGCAAAAAAGAACCTTGCAGAACGTAATGAAGGTTGGTGCGGTCACCTTTTCCGTGGTGATCGGATTGGCTGCCTGCCAGCATGAACCCATTATTGGGCCAGAGGTGACCGATGGGGGAAATGGTGGTGGAGGAGGGGGGACCAATTGCGACCCGAACACGGTCTACTTTCAGCAACAAGTGCTGCCGATCCTGATCAGCAATTGCGCCATTCCGGGATGCCACAATACGGCCACTGACGACAATGACTGGATCCAGATCACGGACTACAATTCATTGATGAACAGTGGCATTGTGCAGGACGGGGACCTGATGGACGCGATCACGGACAATGATCCGAACAACGTGATGCCCCCCCCACCCCAAGCGCCCTTGACCGCATCGCAGATCGCGCTGATCAACACCTGGATCCAGCAGGGTGCCCAGAACAACAGTTGTGCTTCCTCTGTGTGCGATACGCTGAACGTCACCTATTCCGGCACCATTGCACCGCTCATTCAACAGCGCTGCCTGGGTTGCCACAGTGGTGGTACTCCACAAGGTGGGATCAACCTTGGCACGTGGTCCGGTGTGAATGCTGTAGCCGTTGATGGTCGTCTTGGCCGATCCGTCACCCATGATCCGGCGGGCATCGCCATGCCTCCGAGCAGTCCCATCATGCCCACCTGCGAGGTCCGCAAGTTCCTGATCTGGATCGATGCGGGCGCCCCCAACAACTGATGACCACCCCGATGACCATCCGTTTGACGACCTCGATGATCCTGGCCTTGGTGCTTGGTGGTTGCTATTACGACAAGGAGGAGGTGCTTTATCCGAACAGTTTCTGTAACACCACCAACGTGACCTGGAGCGGTACCATTCAGCCGTTGGTGCAGTCACGCTGTGCCACACCGGGATGCCATGTCACTGGCGCCCAATCACCGGACCTGTCCACCTACAGCGCGTTCAAGGCCCAGGTGGACCAGGGGCGCATAGAGGCCAGGGCCATCCAGGGAACCCCCAGCTTCATGCCGCCATCAGGTAAAATGCCCAATTGTAACATCCAACAGCTCCAGGCATGGATCGATGCCGGTGCACTTCAGAACTGAACCCGCCATGAGACCGAAGATCTTGATCGCCGTCCTGGGAACCGTTGCCGTGATCGGTGGCGGCACCTACGCCTACTTGGAGTACAACAGGGGCACGGCAGGTGCTGACGCCATGCGCCCTGTGGCTTCGATCACGGCCACTGAACTGCTCAACGCCTACACATCGGATGAGGCCGCTGCGGATCAGCGGTTCGTAGGGACCGCAGAACAGGCCATTGAGGTAAAGGGCACCATACGGGCCATGGAACCCGTAGGCTCCGATAAGACCAATGTTATCCTGGAGACAGGCGACCCCATGGCCGGGGTGGTATGCGAGTTCTCGAATGCTGACCTTCCGAATGACTGGCGCTCCGGCGCGTCCGTTACCGTGAAGGGGATCTGCACCGGCCTGCTTATGGACGTAGTGCTGGTGCGGTGCGCCGCTTCGGAATGATACGTGCCTTTTCAACGAACCGATGAATTGACCGGGTCTGATCCTGAACGCATCCTGCCCGAAAGAACAACAACGAAACAACGGACATCATGAACACCTTCAAGCTTGCCATCCTCGCCGCCGTGCTGGCCCCAATGACCATCTCGGCCCAGGAGCGCTACGGCACACGCAACGGTCACATCGCCTTCTTCTCCGAGACCCCCATGGAGAACATCGAGGGGAACAATCACAAGGTGAGCAGCGTGTGGGATGCCACCACCGGCGCTCTGCAGTTCGCTGTGCTCATCAAGGCCTTCGAGTTCGAGAAGGCGCTCATGCAGGAGCACTTCAATGAGAACTACATGGAGAGCAACACCTTCCCCAAGGCCGAGTTCAAAGGGAAGATGACCGGTGTGACCGCTGAACAGTTGAAGAAGCCCGGCACCTATGAGGTGATGGTGGAAGGGGACCTTACCATCCATGGCGTAACGAAACCCGTGAAGACCAAGGGCACATTGACGGTGGAGGCCAATGGCACGATCAAGGCATCGAGCGACTTCATGGTGCGTCCTGAGGACCACGGGATCAAGATCCCCGGCATGGTGCGCAAGAACATTGCGGAGCAGATCGCCGTGCGTGTGCGATTGGATTACACCCGTATGTGATCGCTTCCATCCCGAACACCGCATAGACCTCCCCGATGACCCGATACCTGCTGTTGCCTGTCGTTCTCGCTCTGTTTAGCACGGTCAATGCCCAGGAGGAGGACCTGTTGAAACTGTTGGGCGAAGAGGAGTCAGGTCCGGAGTACACCACGGCCGCCTTCAAAGCAACCCGCGTGATCAATGGGCACAGCCTGGAGAATACGGCCCATGGTGTGCTCGATTTCCGCATCGGTCACCGGTTCGGAGCGTTGAACAGCGGCGCCAATGAGTTCTGGGGCCTCGATCAGGCCACCATCCGGCTGGGATTGGACTACGGCCTCACCGATCGGCTGATGATCGGCATCGGCCGTAGCAGCTATCAGAAGACCTATGATGGGTTCGTGAAATACAAAGTGCTGCGTCAGTGCGATGCGGGATGTACGATGCCGGTCACGCTGGCCTTCGTTGCGGCCACGTCCATCAACGGCATTCCTCAGTCCACCTTGTGGCCCTATCCCGAGGAGGAACGCCCATTCTATTTCTCGCACCGGATGGCCTACTCGTTCCAGATGGTCCTGGGCCGCAAGTTCAGCGAATCGGTGTCGTTCCAGCTCAACCCCGGACTGGTGCACATCAACCTTGTTGAAAAGGCGGACCAGACCAACGATATTTTCCACATCAGCGGAGCCGGGCGGATCAAGCTCAGCAAACGCGTAGCCTTGAACGCGGAGTATTTCTACGTGCTTCCGGGCCAGATCCCCATTCCCACGGAGGAGGAACAGGCATTGGGTGAACTGCCCTATCGGAATTCGTTCTCACTGGGCTTCGATATTGAAACAGGTGGCCACGTGTTCCAACTTCACATCACCAACTCGCTGGCCATGTTCGAGCGGGGCTACATTACGGAGACCACCGAGCAATGGGCCGATGGCGGCATCCACTTCGGGTTCAACATCTCCAGGGTGTTCACCCTTCACGATCCCAAACCGAAGCCCTGAGCGGGTCAGGCTTTCTTGCGCCCGGCTTGCTGTACTTGGAGGTATTCCGCCAGGTTCTCCGGCTCCATGATACCCACCACCCGTCCTTCGGCGAGAACAGGCAGCACCGGGTGGCCCTCCAGCACCATCCGTTGGAACGCCTTGTGCGCCCCTTCCTCGGGGGATAGTGCAGGCACTGGACGCAGTGGGAGCGCTTGAAGGACATCCTGTTGTCTTCCGCTCTCTAATGCGCCCACAAGGTCCTCGCGGACCAGGATACCCGATAGTGACGGGCCGTCCATGACAAGCAGCACGCTGTCCCCACCGGCAAGGAGTTCATCCACCGCGCGGTGGACGGTGTCCGTGGCTTGGAGCGACCAATAACGGGTCCGCATCACCTGGCCAACAGTGATGCCTTCCAAACGGGCCTTCTGGCGCACGCTGCGTGCTTCGGAACCGGCGGCAAAGAACACGAACACGCCAATGAGGGCCATGAACGGTTGCCCCCAGGAGATCCCGGCGATCACAAAGCCGGCAGCGAACATGCGTCCAACGAGTGCCGCAATATCGGTGGCGCGTTCGCGTGGCAAGCGCATGCTCAGTAGCGATCGCAGGATACGCCCACCGTCCATGGGAAAGGCCGGCACCAGGTTGAACAGGAACAAGGAGAGATTGGCCATGAGCACGAACGACAGTACGCTCGTCCAGGTGGTGGCGCCCAGCAGAAGGTCCGAGAAGAAGAGCGAAACACCGGTAATGGCGATCACCAGGAAAGCGAGCGCTGCGATGATGAGGTTCATGAGCGGGCCTGCGATCGTGATCCAGAACTCCTGCTTCGGGTCCTCGGGCATCCGCTCCAGGCTCGCCACGCCACCAATGGGTAACAGGGTGATGTCCTGTGTCCGGATCCCATAGTGCTGTGCGGTGAGCGCGTGCCCGAACTCATGCACCACCACGCAGATGAAGACCACGAGCACGAGCCCCACGTGCGCCAGTAATTGCATGAACGGCACACCATCAGAGAGCCCGGATAGGATGATCCAGGCCGGCAGAAGGAGGAAGGACCAATGCACCAGCACCTTGATCCCCCTGAACGAGAACAGGGGCAGACCTCCGCGAAGTGAAGGAGCGGCCATCAGTCGGCCTTTTGCTGCAGCACCAACATGGGAATGTGGGTGTGCATGGCCAGTTTGGATGCCGTGCTGGTATGGAACAGCTGTTCGAAAATGCTGCGCTGGCGGTGGATCACCACCACCATGTTCGCGTCGCTCTGGTCCGCAAAACCGTTCAGGGCCAGCATCACGTTCTCGCCGCTCACGTAATGGTGTGAGCGTGGGATGGCACCCAATAACTCATCGAACCGTGCATCCGGAGCGCCAGGCTCGACGGTGGTGTCCTCATTGATCACTCGAACGATCATGACCTCGGCCTTGGACCAGCGCGCAATGTCCACGAGCACCTGCATGGAGCCTTTGTCCAATGGACCGCCATCATCGGCGATCACGATCCTTTTCGGCGTTTCGTATTTGGTGTTCTCCGGAACGGTGAGCACGGGGAAACTACCTCGCTTGATGACATCGGCCGTGTTGCTACCCAAAAGGACCTCCTTCAACCCGGAGGCTCCTTGAGTGCCCATGACCACCAATTGCGGCTTGTCGAGATCCTCTGCAAAACGGGCCACCACATTGGGCAGGTCGCCATGTTCCACGGCCGTGCGCAGTTCCACGCGCATACCGGGTAACGCGGCCTTCAGCTTGGCAACGAAATCGTCCATGCCCTCCTGGGCCTCCTTGGCCAGAAGGCCATCAATGCTCCACATGGAACTGGCTGCACCATGGGGCAACATATAACTGTTCAGTACCGTGAACGTGTTGCCCTCAACGCCAAAGAGCTGCACCGCATATGACGCTGCGTTCAAGGCGTTGGAGCTGAAATCGGTGGGTAACAGGATATGGGCCATGGAAAGGCGGAAAGGGAAGTATGGGCTCAGTGACCGTGCCCGTTGGTTTCGGTAGAGGCCTTGCTACCGTCCACCAAGGCATAGCCAATGAACAACAGCGCCAGCATGGCCACGAAGCTGATGAGGCCCTTCACGTTCTCAGCGCCTTCCGGGGTTTGCAGTTCATTGGTATCCAGCAGAGCGAAGCGGAAGGGAATGAGGAAAGCGAGGAGCCAAAGAGCGAGTCCGATGAGTTTTTTCATGGTTGGGTTTCTGTCGATGCGAATTTAAAGGGTCGCAGGCGATGTGCTGCATATGCCATCCACTTCAGCCATTGGCCAGGCGCTCCAGTCCGCTCAGGTCACTGATCCGGATGTCCCTGCCGTGGACCTCGATCAACTTGCCCTCCTTGAGGTCCGTGAGGGTGCGGATCAATGATTCCGTGGCTGTACCCACCATGGTGGCCAGGTCCTCCCGACTGATCCGCACGCCCAGATCATGCTCGGAACCGCCACCATATCGACGGTGCAACCGCACCAGGGCCTGCGCTACACGCTGGCGCACGGGGGCGTAGGCGAGCTGCAGCAGGCGTTCCTCGTTCTCCCGCACTTCCTTGCTCAGCATCTTGATGAAGCGGATGCTTACATCGCGATCGCGGTACAACAGCGCCAGCAAGTCCTCCCTGGGGATCAAGGCCACTTCGCACTCTTCCAGGGCCTCGGCGCTCTCTGCCACCCTTCCTCCTTCGAGCACGCTCATGTATCCCAGGAAGTCGCCTTGGCTGTAAAGCCCGGTGACCAGCTCCTTCCCTTCGTTGTTCATCTTGAACGTACGCACCTTACCCTGCTGAATGAAGAAAACCGAACGCAGTTCATCCCCTTCATGGAAGATGATCTCCTTTTTGGCGAAGGTCCTGGTCTTGCGGTTGCTGGTGATCTCTTGGAGGGCGCCGACACCGCGGGCATTGTCCAGCAGACCGTTCAGGCCTTCGACATTCTGGTCGTAGCCCTTTCGGAACAGGTCGCTGCGCTTCAGCCGTCCTTCGATCGCGTTCAGCAGCTCGCTCTCCTCGAACGGTTTGGTCAGGTAATCATCCGCCCCCAGTTCCATGCCTTTGCGCACATCGCTGCGTTCGGCCTTGGCCGACAGGAAGATGAAGGGCAGTTCCGCTGTGGCCGGGTCTTTGCCGAGCATGTGCAGGACGCCGTACCCGTCCAGCTCGGGCATCATGATATCGCAAAGCACCAGATCAGGCATGTGCTTGCGGGCGAGCTCCACGCCTTTCTTACCGTTCTCGGCCTTGTATACCTTGTAGTGGGCCAGTTCAAGGATCTCTGCGGTGTTCTCCCGCATGTCCTTGTCATCCTCAATGAGCAGGATGGTCTTCATGGTGATGGTGTTGGGGCAAGGTGGCCGTAAAGGTGCTTCCTTTTCCGGGTTCGCTGGTGAAGTCGATCCTGCCTCCCATGAGGTCAAGGTATTTGCGTACGATGTTCAACCCCAGACCGGTCCCTTGCACGGTAAAGGCATTGCTGGCCCGGAAGAATCGCTCGAACAGGTGCTGCTGGTCCTCCAAGGGTATGCCGATGCCTTCGTCCTGAACGCAAATGGACAGTATTCCATCGGAGAGGGTGGTGGCCAATTTAATACGCTTGCCTTCGGGCGTGTATTTAATGGCGTTCTGGACCAGATTGCTCAACACGTGGTTCAGCATCTGTTGGTCCTGGAAAAGCGTGCGCTCATCGCCGTGGTGGTCGTAGTCCACCTCCTGTCCGGGTTTGGTCAGGCTGCGAAGTTCCTCCACGAGTTCAATGCATAGGTGCACCACATCGATCTCGCTGGGATTGCATCGGACCATGCCTTGTTCGAGCTTGTCCAACGAAAGGAGATCGTTCAGCATGGCCGTGAGCTCGCGCACCTTGCTCCGGATCTTGGCCACATGCCTGTCGATCTTCTCGTGTTGCGGCCCATCACTGTAGCGTGCGATGAGGTCTACCGAGCTCATGATCGTGCTCAAGGGA
>JBEICT010000052.1:0-15328 GCA_040383865.1 Flavobacteriales bacterium
ACCGTCTCGAAGCCCGCAGGCACGTTCACGTTGCCATCGGGCGTAGCCGTCAGCGTAGCCGAACCCTCCACCAAGCATACCGTGCCGGCATCGGCCGTCAGCGTTCCGGCATCGGCATCGCAGGTCACGCAGTTCTCCACCGTAAAGGCCGCGCCGGCCACGTCAAGGCTCCCGCAGATCGTGCCCCCTCCCTGTATCAGCAGGGCGTTCACATCGAAGCCGGTGGTCACACCGAACTCAACAAGTCCCAGGTCCAAGGTGGTGGGGTCATACACCAGCGTGTGGATGGTGTACGCATCCGCCTCCGTGACCGTGAAGCTCGGAGCGGCGCCAGCCTGCACGATCACCAGCCCGGGGCCTTGGGTAAGCACATGGATAAGGTCATATCCAGTGGGGACCACCGCATTCCCGTTCGGGACCGCATCGAAGGTGGCGGAGCCGTCCTCCAGACAGACCGAGGTCACCGTGGAGGCCAGGGTGCCGGCATCCGCATCACAGGTCACGCACTCTTCCACGGTCACCGGAGCGCCGACCACATCCAGGCTGCCGCAAATGGTGCCGCCTCCCTGGATCAGCAGGGCGTTCACATCAAAGCCGGTGGTCACACCGAACTCAACAAGTCCCAGGTCCAAGGTGGTGGGGTCATACACCAGCGTGTGGATGGTGTACGCATCCGCCTCCGTCACCGTGAAGCTCGGAGCGGCGCCAGCCTGCACGATCACCAGCCCGGGGCCTTGGGTGAGCACATAAATGGTCTCATAGCCTGCGGGAACAACACTGTTCCCATCTGCGATAGCCGAGATGGTGGCCGAACCGCCATCCAGGCAGACCGGGAGCCCATCTCCGGTGAGGGTGCCGCCATCGGCATCGCAGGTCTGTGGCTCGGGACCCAGCACGCAGATCTGCAGGCCGGTATTGGCCGGCACATTGGAGCCGAAGTGGTAGACCCGAACATAGTAATTCTCGCCAATGGTGAGGCCGGTTGCATTGAGGTTCTCGATGGAGTTGCCACTGACCACATCAACGCACTGGATGCTGGTGCCATTGCAAGCCCCGCTGCGGAGATCGACGACCGCATCGAAGCCGCTCAGGGTGGCTACGCGCACCGTGTGCTGGTCCGAGGTGGCCGTGAAGCGGAACCAAACATCGTCGTTCGGCGAACCACCGCAGGTGCTGGCCGGTGCTGACAGGGTGGCCCCCAGGATGGAGCCTGCGGTCTGGTTGCAGGTGGGGTTCGGTACCAACTCAATGGCGCCGACACAGTTGTCATTAGGCGGAACAAGGGACGGCCCCACGCAAATGGAAAAGGTCGTTGTGGCGGGTACGGAGGCGGACCAATGGAACACCCGGATGAGGTATTGCTGACCCACGGTCAACGCGGACACATCCAAGATCTCCACACCGCCGGCGCTCACGATATCCCGACAGATGATGGGGGTTCCATTGCACGCCCCTTCGAGGAGCTGGATGACGGCGTCAAAGCTTGGGCTACCCTGCACGCGTATCTGGTGAACACTCGAGGTGGCCGTGAACCTATACCAGACATCATCATCCGGCGTGGCGTTGAAGCCATCGCACAGGACCGTTCCTGGCAGGCTCGCAGTGGCGCCGGCCACAGTGCCTGCCACGGGAACGCAGGTGGCGCCCGGAAAGAGCTCAATAGCGCCTGAACAGTTATCGTTGGCCGGTTGTGCCAATGCGGAGAGCGGAGCCAGCATGACCGCCAGTAAAAGACCCAGTAGCGAAGTGTGATTTCTGAGCATGTTGAGAGAAAGAATAGTGTACTGACCGTACATTCGGACGGCACGGCGGCAAAATTCGTGCACCCGCTAGGCTACCCGACACATGGTGACGTTCGAATTATCCACGATCACGGATGGGGAATATCCACCCCTGGTAATGACGTATGAGATGGGGCGGGCCATCTGGCCCGCCCCTTCTCATTCCTTATCGGTACCGATCAACGCACCACGATGCGCTGCTCGGTACGGCCTTGTTCGTTGCTAAGGCGCAACACATAGGTGCCTGCCGCCAGCTTTCCGGCCAAGTTCAGCTGCACTTGTGCACCAGCGGTCACCGGAAGCTGCTCACCATGGACCAGGCGTCCGGTCATGTCCATCACCTCGAACTGTACGAGGCCCTCGATGGAGCCTGTTCCGATGGTCATGTCGCCATTGCCCGGGTTGGGGAACACCGTGAAAGCCAAAGCATCGTTATCCGTTACCCCGGTAATGATGCCCTGTACAAAGACCGTGTAATCCTCAACCTGTCCATAGGTGCTGGTGCCGCAAGGGGTTGCGTTCGGCGTATTGGGGTACTCGCTACCGTCATGGGTGTCATGCAAGCGGATGCGCATGCGCGTGTTACCTGCAGCTGCGGTCAGCGGAATGCTCACCGTTCCGCTGTGAGGACCTTCACCCACGGCGCTGGTGTAAACCAATTCGCCTGGCTCGAAAGAGTTGCTCTGGTCAAAGTCGATCCACACAAGCACCTGGTCCTCGGGGAATCCGCCGTCAAGAGTAACTGTCAAGGGGTAGTCCACACCTGCGGTCACCGTGGCCACAACGGCCGTTTGGTCCTCGTAGCCGGTGGTGGCCGTGGTGGCGTTATCGACATCCACGAACGCCACATTGCTGATCACCTCAAAAGTGCCGTTGGTGGCGCTAGCGGAGCAGTACACCCCCACGGGGCAAGCGGTCGCGGTCACTGAGATGCTGTAGTCACCAATGGGTGTTGACAGGGGATCCACCAGCACGGGGATGTAATACGTACCCGCAGGCACCTCCAAAAAGCTCACCGTGCATTGGTCCGTGGACACCGTTCCGGTAAGCAGACCTGAGATAAAATCCGGGCAACCACTGGTCAGGTTGATGAGGAAATCATCGAACTCGGAACCTGGCACGCAGTAACCGATATCGATATTGGCACACTCCGTGGTGGTGAACGCCTCCCACACGATCACGAATTCGGTCGGGGCATCCAAAGTGGCCCCCGTATTGTTGCCAGAGAGCGTGATGGTGCTGCCAGCAGAAAGGGCCACTGGTACAGCACCCGTGCAATCATCATTGGCAGGTGCTCCACCACCGGCCGTCACCACGACCGTGTAATCCTCCACTTCGCCGTACTCGGCAGGGCCGCAGGGACTGGGTGTGCCGGTGTACAACATGCGGACCCGCATACGGGTGGAACCCAGTGTGGCACCTGCTGGAACTGCAATATTGCCCGTGAAGGTGGCTCCGCCGTTGGCAGAGGTCAGCGTGTAGGACTCGCCTGCATCAAAGAAGCTCTCGTTCTGGTTCCAGTCGAACCAGGCAACGACCTGGTCCTCCACATAGATGTTCGGGCCGTTCAGGACCGTCATGGGGATCAAGGCACCCTGGGCGACCGTGGTGCTGATGGCGGTGTAGTCGACCAGCGCGCCATCGGCACAATCCGAAGCATTGTTGATGCTACCGAAAGCCACATTGGCGATGAACTCATCGCAGGTCGTGCCGAAGGCATCGCAGTAACCTGGAGGACAGGCCGTAGCGCTCACGGTGATGGAATACGGACCTTGCGCTCCTGGCTCAGTAAGCACAGCATAGTAATACGTACCTGCGGGAACGTATTCGTAGAAGATGGTCACGTTACCATCAGGGCAGGTGGTCACGTCGAATGAGGCGCTCTCCACGAAACCATCGTAAGGGCAACCCGTGAACAGGTTCAGGAAGGCATTCTCGAAAGCCGGGTCGGTGCCGCAGTAGTTCAGCGTCAGGCTCGTGCATTCGGTCGTGGTGAAGGCGTGCCACACACTGGCATTGCCGAGACCCTCGGTATCCAAGGCTCCGGTGTTATCACCGGTGAAATTCACCGACCCACCGACGGCGAGTGAGACCGGAGTGACCGCAGTGCACTGGTCATTGGCAGGCACACCGGCCGGTGCGTATGCACAAATGGTGAAGCTCGATGAGACCGGCACTGGGGACCAATAGGAGTAAAGGCGCACGTAGTAGGTCTGACCAGCCACCGTGGCGATCGGGAACACCTCAAGTGTGGCGTTCGGCGGGAAGGTCTGATCCATGCAGCCGATGCTTTGCAATGCGCCGCATGTCCCGGAGAAGGCCTCCAGGACCGCATCGAAGTCATCCGTGCCGTCCACCTCGATCGTGGTCACCGGTCCGTTGGCCGTGAAGGTGAACCACACATCATTAGCCTGTGGCGAGGTGAATCCGTTGCAGAGAATGGCCGGCTGGGATTGGGTGGCGCCGGTGGACGTAAGTGCTTGGGGCGCACAACTGGTGCCCACGTTAAGCGTGATGGCTGCAGAGCAATCGTCATTTGCGATCCCGCCGCGCTCGCTCTCAACGCGCACCGCACGCTGATGAACGGTGGGGGCCAATGTGGCAGGCCGCATGACCGGCTTCACTGGTTGCGGTTTGTAGGCTTGGGCGCCTACGTCCGTGGTAGACCATGCAAGCAGGGCCAAGGTCAGTGGAAGGTAGAGATTCCTCATGTGTTGTGTTGTGGATTCCGGTTGATCCGAGAGTAACGCCACAAACCTATCTCCTCAACCACCGCACGATAGGCTTGAGCATATTGAGTTATTCACCGTTCATCACTTGCTCAGAGACCCATCATCGGCCCGGTTGCGCTCCGGAGGGGGATCAGGCAGGTCTACTTTTGTGGGAATGGAGCAGAAATTGATCGGCCAGCATGCACTGGTCTGTGGCAGCACTCAAGGGATCGGCAGGGCGGTGGCCATGGCATTTGCGCGCCAAGGGGCGACAGTGACCCTGTTGGCCAGGGACCCTGCCGCGTTGCAGCGCACCTTGACAGAACTGTACCGGGGCGATGGCCAACACCATCAACTTCTCTTAGTGGATATGTCCGCCACACAAGCTCTTGCCGATGCAGTGGGGCAACATCTTTCCCAGCACCCTGTAGACATTCTGGTGAACAACACGGGCGGTCCACCTCCCGGACCGGCACACGAAGCGGACCTGGCCGCGTTCGAGGCAGCATTCCGGTTACACCTTCTGAGCTACCAGACCTTGGTGCGAGCGATCGTTCCCGGCATGAAGGCGCGCCACCACGGCCGCATTATCAATGTGATCAGCACCAGTGTGAAACAGCCTCTGCCTAATCTCGGGGTCAGCAATACCATACGAGGCGCAGTGGCCAACTGGTCGAAAACGCTTGCGAACGAACTGGGGCCGTTCAACATCACCGTGAACAACGTGCTCCCCGGCGCCACCAGCACCGAGCGCCTGGCCGCGATCATCCGCAACAAAGCCGCGAAAAGCGGGGTCAGCGAGGAGGCTGCGGCCCAGGAAATGATGAACGAGATACCCCTGCGTCGCTTCGCCAGGCCGGAGGAGATCGCGGCTGCGGTCACCTTCCTTGCGGGACCTGATGGGGCCTACATCAACGGGATAAACCTGCCCGTGGACGGAGGAAGGACCGCCTGCCTCTGACCTGCCATCAAATGGAGCGTACCCGTAATGGGATCTGGTAATACACCGGAACGGGGATCCCGCCCTGGCTACCGGGCACAAAGGCTGGAAGGGCTCGAAGCACGCGTTCGATCTCGCGTTCCACCTCGGCATTGACACGGGGAGCACAGACCAGCTTGCCGATCCGTCCTTCGCGATCGATCTCGAAAGTGACCGTAGTGCGGACTTCACTGCGCACGCCGGAAGGCACCTTGAATTGACGCTCCAAATGCTGCTGGATACGATCCTCGGTACACTCGTCAAGTGCATTGGGGGACCGCTTCAAACAATCCATGAAGTAGGGCCTTACGCCAACGGTACCCCAGAGAAAGACCTCTGTCACTGCTGCATCATCGGGGCCGCGCAGCACTTCCGGACCGGGGTCCACCGGATCGGTCCCCGGAGCGCCCGTACCGGGGTCTACCGGGTCGGTCGGTTCGGTGGTGGGCCCGGTCGGTTCCACGGGGTTCACAGCACCGAACTCACTGGCAGCCCGAGAACGTGGCTTGGGCGCGGACGATGGCGCAGGCTTGGGCACGCGAATAACGACCACATGGTCCAAGGGCTCTTCCAGCCCATCGTCCCAGGGATCGGGCAGGATCACCTGTGGTGGCTCAGTGCGCCATTCGAACGCCACCAGGGTGAGCGAAAAGGCGACCATCAGGCCCAAGGCCACTCGCCTAGTGCTGTTGCGATGTACCGAATGCCAGGGGTGTGCTGCGCGTGCCATGGGACCTGTGTTTGCTTACAGAACCCTGGCCGGTAGCAGATCATTGCCCTTCGCCGGCGATCAGACGGAAACCTTGGCCATGTACATTAATGATCTCCACGGAAGGGTCCTCGCGCAGGTATTTCCTCAGCTTGGCGATGTACACGTCCATGCTGCGCCCACTGAAATAACTGTCGTTGCCCCACACTTTACGCAGTGCGTCAGAACGCTCCAACACCTTGTTGCGGTTCAGGCAGAGAAGGCGCAACAATTCCGATTCCTTGGTCGTGAGCCTGCGTTCCCCCCACCGGTGTGCGCAATACTTGTTTGCGTGGGTCGAACGTGCATCCTCCCAATGAGAACGATTCAGGCTCAGGGTCGGGAGCGGCCACCCCATTGGTGCGGCGTAGCACGGCATTCACCCGCAGGATCAGCTCCTCCATACTGAAGGGCTTGGTGAGGTAATCGTCGGCGCCGCTCTCAAAACCCATCAACGTATCCTGCTTCATGCTCTTGGCCGTGAGGAAAATGATGGGTGTGGACCCATCCTTCTCCCTGATCTCACGCGCCAGGGTGAACCCGTCCTTCACCGGTAACATCACATCCAACAGGAGAAGGTCATGACCACCGCGGTCGTAGGCCTTGCGCCCGAGAGCCCCATCGATACACAGTTCCACTTCGAAGCCTTTGGCCCGCAGGTACTCGGAAAGCATGGTGCCGAGATTGGGGTCATCCTCGACCACGAGCAACTTCTTGGCTTGTGACATGTTCAAATGGTAGGAAGATGTGGAAGGTACTGCCCTTTCCAGGAGCGCTGTCCACGCGAATGCTGCCTCCGTGCCGCTCCACCACGGTCCGCACATAACTAAGGCCCAGGCCGAAGCCTTTGGCATTATGCACATTACCTGTGGGGATCCGGTAGAGCCGCTCGAAGATCTTGCGCTGTTCAGATACCGGTATGCCCACTCCGTTATCCATCACGCTCACCGTGATCCCATCCGTATTGCTGGTGGTGGAGATCACGATCCGGGGCTCGGTCGCGCTGTACTTCACTGCGTTGTCCACGAGGTTATACAACAGGTTCGTAAGGTGGATGCGATCACCCTGGATCACATGGATATCGGCCTCGAGCCGGGTGTCGATGCGGCCATTGCTCTTGGCCACCCGAATACTGCTGCCACGCACCACCTCCTCCACCAGTTTGTGCATGTCCAGCTCCACCGGCTTCAATAACATCCGGCCCTGCAATAGCACGGCACTTTGCAACACATTCTCGACCAGGGCCCCCAGCCGTTTGTTCTCCTCACGGATCATGCTGACGTAGGTGCGGACCTGTTCCTCGGTCTTGGGCATGGATGGGTCGGACAAGGCCTCACAGGCCAATCCGATCGTACTGATCGGTGTTTTCAATTCGTGGGTGAGGTTGTTCACCAGGTCCGTACGGATCTCGCTGAGCTGCTTCTGTCTCCTGATGGTCCGGAGCGTGTAGATGAAGGCCAGTACAATGATGAGCGTGAAGAGCACTGCGGCGAACAACATGATGCCGGTCCCGCGCAGCACCATATCCCGCTGGTCCGGCATGGTCACATGCAGGAACACGGGAGCACCACTGATATCATGGCGGAAGAGCCTGTCGAAATAGGGTGATGGGTGCAACGAGGAGGCCGAGGGTTCACGCCCTCCCAACAACAACGGTTCACCCTCACCGGTGAACACTCCGTAGACCAGCGGCATGGGTAGACCTCTGGCGTTGAACTCGGCTTTCAGCAACGAATCGAGCAGGTTGGCGTCGATCCGATCACGGGGATCGCTCTCCGCACTGGAGCGTAGAATATCGCGCACCACGTCCGCCACCATGGCCTCGTGGTCCGCATCCGTGAGCTCGGGCGAAGTCCCTAAACCTTGGAGGCCTGTTGTGCGCTGAGCATTCAGCGAATCAAGATGTTGGATCAATTGCTGTCCTCCCGCGTGACGGCGCAACCGACCGATACGTTCCTGCATCTCCAAGCGCTCGCTCACAGCGAACAACGCATTGTCCACCGATTGATCGAACTGGGACCCGCGCAGCGCGATGGTCTTGCTGAACCACACCACCTGCAGGGCCAGCAGACCGACCAGCGCGGCGCAGAGGGCAACCAGCAAGAAGACCGACCAACGTTTATCCACGAAGCGAAACTACCGGTGCCCCGACCGATCATCCGTGCCTTAACGCATCTTAACGTTCGTTCGGAGGCGATTAACACACCTCGATGCATGGCTGCCGGACCTTTGTCCCGCCATAGCGCGCCAAGGTGAAAGGACGTTGGGACCTGCGGTATGGACAGCACCGGTGAACGGTTGGTTTTGGGTCCTGCTACAGGGCAACAAGGGGTTGAAAGGCTCCCGCCAAGGCGGGGGCCTTTCGACATTGGCACCGTGCCAATGCGGCACCACAGCCGCTACCTTCGCGGGGCATCATGGAAGACATCCTCAACCTGGTCGGCGCAGACCTTTCCCCGGCCGCTGGCCATACCTGGATCGATGTACACGAGCCTGCAACTGGCAACGTGTACGCGCGACTCGCGGACAGTGACGAACGCGATGTGGACGCGGCCGTTCAAGCCGCACAGGCCGCATTTCCCGCTTGGGCGGCCATGGGTCGCGAGGAGCGTAGCAACATATTGTTGCGCCTGGCAGCACTGATCGAACAGGACATGGAGGGCTTTGCAAAGGCCGAATCAATGGATAACGGCAAGCCGGTCCACTTGGCCCTCAAAGTGGACATCCCAAGGGCCGTGGCCAACTTCCGTTTTTTCGCCACGGCCATCCTGCACTTCAGCACCGAGGCCCATGTGATGGACGATGTGGCGGTGAACTACACCGACCGCAGTCCCATTGGTGTGGTAGGCTGCATCAGTCCATGGAACCTACCCCTATACCTGTTCACCTGGAAGATCGCACCAGCGCTCGCGGCGGGAAATTGTGTTGTGGCCAAACCCAGCGAGGTGACACCCATGACCGCCTACCGCATGGCTCGGTTATGCGCTGAGGCCGGTATGCCTCCCGGTGTGCTGAACATCGTGCACGGCCTTGGTCCAAAAGTGGGCGCCGCCATCTCTGCGCACCCGGCTGTCAAGGCCATCTCCTTTACAGGCGGAACACGAACGGGCCAGGAGATCGCACGCGTGGCGGCCCCCATGTTCAAGAAGATGAGCCTTGAGCTCGGAGGGAAGAACCCGGTGATCATTTTCGCCGACTGTGATCTGGAGCAGTCGCTTCGCACCACGGTGCTGAGCTCCTTCCGCAACCAGGGACAGATCTGTCTGTGCGGCTCACGCATACTGGTGGAGCGCCCCCTTTACGAACGTTTCCGTGATGCCTTCGTGGATCGGGTGAAGGCCCTTCGTGTGGGCGACCCACGCGATGCACAGAGCGACCTCGGCGCAGTGGTGTCAGAGGGGCACATGGAGAAGGTGCTGGCCTACATCGACCTCGCACGCGAAGAGGGTGGTCGCGTGCTTTGCGGGGGCCAGCGTGTTCAGCTGGATGGCGCACTGAAGGAAGGCTGGTACATCGCCCCCACGGTCATTGAGGGATTGGGGCCGGCATGCCGCACGAACCAGGAGGAAATATTCGGACCGGTGGTGACCATAGCGCCCTTTGACACCGAGGAGGAAGCGCTAGGATGGGCCAATGGCACCCCGTACGGACTCGCATCGGTACTTTGGACCAGCGATGTGAAACGAGCACACCGTATGGCTCACCGCCTGGAATCGGGGATCGTTTGGGTGAACTGTTGGATGGTCCGCGACCTGCGCACACCGTTCGGGGGTATGAAGCAGAGCGGCGTGGGCCGGGAGGGGGGTGTAGAGGCGCTCCGCTTCTTCACCGAAGCGAAGAACATCTGCATCAAGCTCTGACGCCTTCCGCTCCCGCGCGGTCCGGAGCCTTCATTCCATTGGTGAAGAACCAGCCGAAGTGCGCATCGAACCAACGTTCAAAGCGGCCCAGGCCAAGGAGGATCTGATGGAGCAGGATGAACATGAGCCTTTAGGTTGGTTACGTCCTATCAACTCCAATGCCATGCCGATCCGTATGTGGGTTGATGAACCGAGCGAGGAACGGTCGTTGAGCGCAAGGCAACGTCACCTTGTGAACTAAAGGCAGCTCCGGACCATCAGCCACGCATCGTTCCCTGAAGGAACTGCTTCCAACACCAATGGATCGGGACAAAGGCGTGCCATGTCCAACAGGCCCAGGAACCTCCGTGAAACGCCCTGTTCACGGCCCAGTACCGTATCCCGGTAGAGCTTCTGTCTTTCTACTGGGTTCGCATCACGGACCTTGGCCGCAATGGCCATCACCTGGTCACGGGTGGACCCGCCCACAGGCAAACCCAGCACCAACACCGGCATTCCGTTGGATCGCGATACCGCGAACAGTGTGGGACCATCCTGAACGCCCAGGTCGTGCAACAATTCGAACGCGGCCAGTAACAAGGCCTGTGCTCTCTCCCGGACCACGACCCCTGCTTCGAGCTCGGCGGGAACTACGCGTAACAAGAACTGCTTCAAGGCCGAAGTGAGCCTGCCCTGAAAGGCCATGACGATATCCTGACGGGCCACGATATCGTGCACCTCCAAGGCCTTGACGGAGAGGTTCGTTGCCGCGCTGGTGGCGCCAACCATGATCGACAGAAGGAACAGTTGGTGGTCGGCATCCAGTTCCGTCAAGACATGCCCGAGCTCATGGCCGGACCGCCTGGCCATTTCGATCAGTCCCAGACCCGCGCCTCCTCTTCCCGACCGCGAAACACCCTGAAGGCCTCGCAGGAAAAGGTCCTTCAATTGTACGATGTTGAGCCCCTTGAGCTGATGGAGCAATGCGAGCAGTTCCACCGCCTCTCCACAAGGAACAGGATTGATGGCCATGACCTGCTGGCCCTCATTATATTGCTGTACCCAGAACAGGCTGCGTCCAGCTCCCTGTTCCAGGTCCTTGGGCAGAAGCGCACGGTGGCGGATGATGTTCTGATAGGCCTCCACCATGATGAACGTGAGCCTGTTGCGGAGGGTCCGTTCGTCGTCCCGGCCGAACAATGCTTCTCCCAATGCGACAAGGCTGCTGGAAAGGCCATCGTCGAAGCGGCCGCTATAAAGGAATGCTGCCCGCCCTGTACCGAGGGTCTGCCAGAGGCTATGCGCGTTGGCTGCGTCCATACAAGGCCCAATGACCAAATATAGCTGGCGCATTGCCCCGCCGGGTCCGGTTATCTTCGCCGACGCCCATGATCAATGAGCGCTTGCTGGAGAAGGCCCGTCTGTACGTGAAGCGGTGGTTCGCGGCACGGATGCCACGCCACATGGTGTTCCACGACCTGGAGCACACCCTTTCGGTCACACGCGCTGCCATGGGCATAGGCCGGTCCATGGGGCTAACCTCCCGGCAATTGCACCTTCTTGAACTGGCCGCCCTGTTCCACGACTCGGGGTATGCCCTTGCCTATGCGGGGCACGAGGAGAAGAGCGCTGAACTGGCCGGGAACTTCCTGATGAAACAGGGAGTGCCTGAACGTGACATACGGCTGGTGAAGGAACTGATCATGGCCACCCGGATCGGGTCTGTACCGCGGGGGGTGCTGCAGCAGATCATCCGCGATGCCGATTCATCCAAGGCCGGGCAGGTGGACTTTGAGCAGAAGAGCGAACGCCTGCGAACAGAGCTTGGTTCCGTACACGGCAAAAAGTCCACCGTTCCGCAGTGGCTCCAGGAGAACCTGACATACCTCGAGAGCCATCGGTTCCATACGCCGCAGGCCGAGGAGCGCTATGGCGCACAGAAGCGCATCAACCTGGAAGCGCTCCACAGCCGTGCGCGGATGGCGGCCAAGAAGAAGCCACGCATCCGCACCAAGGAACTGTTCTACGATCGCGACCTCAGCTGGCTCAGCTTCAATGAACGGGTGCTCCAAGAGGCCAAGGATGCCTCCAATCCCTTGTTGGAGCGGATCAAGTTCATGGCCATTTACTCGAGCAACCTGGATGAGTTCTATCGTGTCCGGGTGGCTTCATTGCGCAGTCTGGCCAAGCTCAGGAAGACCTACCGAACAGCCTTGGAAGTGCCGCCCGAGAAATTGGTGGACCAATTGAACCGCAAGGCGCTCAGGCAACAGCAGGAATTCGGCGCATTGTACCGGAACGTGTTGTTGCCCGCACTGGCCAGGGCCGGGATCCGTTTGCTGCGCGAGGATGACCTGAACAAACAGCAACGGGCCTACCTCTCCACCTATTTCCGCGAGCATATCGCCCCGCTGTTGAGCACTGCCGCCATTCGCGCGGGCAATGCCCCCTTCATCGAGGACCGCAAGCTCTATTTCGCCTGTCGCCTGCGGACCAAAGGCCGCATCAGGCTGGTGTTGCTCAACATCCCCAGCGATGAGCTGGGCCGCTTCGTCACCCTTCCCGCCGCCAAGGGCAAGCAGGACATGCTCTTCCTTGATGATGTGATACGCCTCTGCATCAAGGAGCTCTTTACAGGACACACCGTACTGGGCTGCTACGCCGTGAAACTTACACGGGATGCCGACCTCCATCTGGACGAGGAGTTCGCGATGAGCGTGAAGGACAAGGTGCAGAAAAGCCTGCGCAAGCGGCGCACAGGGGTTCCATCGCGGTTCCTGTACGACAGTGCCATGCCCAAGGGCCTGCTGCGTGCATTGCGCACCTTGCTCGGGCTCACCAAGCAGGACACGGTGGCCGGTGGTCGATACCACAACTTCAGCGACCTGTTCGCACTACCCGTCAAGGGGCACGCGGAATTGCGGGATAAACCATGGCCCGCCGCACACCACCCCGCCTTGCAGACCAGTGACCCGTTCAAGTCCATTGCGTCGAGGGATATCCTTCTGCACTTCCCCTACCACGACTTCGGTCAGTTCGTTGAACTGCTGCAGTACGCGGCCAAGGACCGGGGCGTGGAGCAGATCTCCATCACCCTGTATCGGGTGGCCTCAGGCTCACAGATCTGCGAAGCACTTATGCAGGCCCTGCGCAATGGCAAACGTGTAACGGTGTTCGTTGAAGTGCAGGCGCGTTTCGATGAGGGCTCCAACCTGTTCTGGGGTGCCGCCTTGGAAAAGGCGGGTGCACGGGTGCTTTACAGCTATGAAGGATTGAAGGTGCATTGCAAATTGTGCCTGATCGAACGGCGCGAACGCGGCACCTTGAAGCGCTTCGCCTATCTCGGCACAGGCAATTTCAACGAACGCACCTCGCGTTTGTATTCGGACCTCGGTCTGCTCACCGCGAACACAGGCATCACTTCCGATGTGGCCGGTGTGTTCGCTCACTTACAGGACCGACGTCTGCGACCCCGGATGGAACACCTGTTGGTGGCTCCCATGGACCTTCGGACGCGACTGGAGGCCTTGGTAGACAAGGAGATCGAACACGCGCAACGGGGACTTTCAGCAGGCATCACACTGAAGACCAACAGCCTGGAGGACCATGCCCTGATCAGCAAATTGTATGATGCCAGTAATGCCGGGGTGCAGGTGCGCCTGATCGTACGCGGGATCTGCTGTCTGGTACCGGGCGTACGGAACATGAGCGCCAACATCGAGGCCATTAGCATTATCGATCGCTATCTGGAACATGCCCGGTGCTTCGTGTTCGAGAACAAGGGCACCCCGCTGGTATACCTGGCCAGCGCCGACTGGATGGGCCGGAACCTTGACCGCCGTGTGGAGGTGGCCTTCCCCGTCCTGGACCCACAGCTCCAGCGCCAGGTGCGACACCTGCTTGATCTCCAATGGCAGGATACGGCCAAAGCGCGGACCATTGACCGCGACCAGAAGAACATGCATCGAAAGGCCTCACGCGGTTCGGCACCCTTGCGATCACAGGAGGCCACCTATCGCTTCATTAAAAGGGTCCGCTGAGGCCTAAAGTAGAAAGGGGGGGACGAGCACCCTATCCACCTGCCGACCACATTGTGTGCGACAGTCCCTTGTGCTCCAAAACCAGCCCATCCCCACCCCCTCTAACCAAGTCTCCCGGCCTCCCGGCCGGTCTCCCATAGGTTCACAACCGCGAAGACCGCGGATCATTGCGGGATCAACGTTCTTTCACATTTACCCGAACACCCTGAGGAGTTCTGAGGGCTGATCGTTGATATGGGACATTTGTATACTTTTGCGTCCCCATCCACGGATAGGGTGACATTTTGGGGAATTAGCTCAGCTGGCTAGAGCGCTTGCATGGCATGCAAGAGGTCACCGGTTCGACTCCGGTATTCTCCACAAGAAGGCGGCCCGCAAAGGCCGCCTTTTCTGTTGGACGAATTTCATCCGACCGAATACGTTGGGAAAGGGGCCGGTGACGATACGCTAATTCTCAGACCGTGCGCGCGTGGAGGCAGGCATGGTCCTTCGCTTCGAGCGGCTCTTTCACCAACTGGACAGCCCCCCCCCAAAAGGAGCCTCCCGCCTTGTTGCATGGCGACCTGTGGAGCGGCAACTTCCTCTGTGATACCGATGGCCGGCCCGTACTGATCGATCCCGCCGTGTACTACGGCCACCGCGAGATGGACCTCGCCATGGCGCGCCTCTTCGGTGGCTTCGAGCCCGCCTTCTTCGAGGCCTACCACGCCGACCATCCGTTGGAGAGCGGCTGGGCCGAACGCGTGGACCTGTGCAACCTGTACCCGCTGCTGGTGCATACACTGCTCTTCGGAGGCACCTATGCGCAGCAGGTGGATGCGGGGGTGCGGCGGTACGTGTGAAGTGCATCATTGGGCCATGTGCCCATGTGGCCATGCGCTGGCCGGTGGCGCCATGCAGTACTTTCGCACCATGCGTGCTCCCCTGCTCCTCGTCGGCCTGTTGCCCTGCATCGTTCTCGGACAACCCGGCCCATCCGCCGCGCACGTGTTCAACATGGATCCCTCACAATTCGCCGCCCACTATGCGAAGCGGCTCACGCTGGATGCCGCCGGCAACGTGGTGATCTTCGGGGAGAAGGACGCGGGCATCCCGTACGACAGTCGCATCTTCTACATGCGCGCCCTCCCCACGGCCACGGCGGACAGCTCGTTCGACGGAGAAGGGTTCGTTGAACACAACATCTGCACCCAGTGGGAGACCGCCGTGGATGTGCTCGGGCTGCCCGAT
>JBEICT010000053.1:0-15313 GCA_040383865.1 Flavobacteriales bacterium
CCAAGCGGCCCTTTACCATGATATCCCTTACCGGAGTGCCTCCAATGGTGAAAAGGGGCACCTCACCATCGAGATCCGCCTGCAGGGTGGCCAATGAATGGCCTTTGGCATCCACACGGACCTTCGCTCCAAGAGGACCCAGCAGATCAACACCCACCAGCTTTCCGAGCTCGAAGGAGGTCGTAGCCAAACGACCCTTGAAGCCGAAGGTCTCACTGACGGTATCACGCTGGTAGCTGATGTCGCTCCGTACTTCGCCCAGGTCCGTTCGGGCAGTGCCATAGGCCGTGAACGAACGGGTGAACCCTGTGAAATTCCCGCTAAAGCTCATTCGCCCAAGTCGGTCCAGCTCGGCCGGCAGTTCCAGGGACCGTCCTTCAACGAAGGGCGGCACGGGCACTTGAGCGAGGTCTTGCAGGTCGGTTGAAAAACGACCCACGTCCACGATCATGAACGTGTTGTCGATATCGGGCAGGCCGCTCAGTTCAGCACTGCCCATGAAGCGGGAATGGCTCCCGAACCGAAGGTCCATATCGCGCCCCTTCAGCTCCTCAACGGTACCCCGGAAACGCCCTTTAACACGCATCGGGAAGGAGATCCCTTCGAGATCGGGCGCGAAATAGGCCACATCCGCGAGGTCCAGGAGCGAACTATCGAGGGAGAGCCGCATCATCACCTTATGGATGAAGTCCGAATGGTCATCCCAGCCGGTGGTGCTCATGGAAAGCTCACCCCGCAGATCGCTGTTCGGTGTGCGCACCACCATGTGCTCCACGGAAATTCCCAGCGCCGAGACCGTGGCCGTTCCACCGAGCCGATCCACCACAAAACCGCTTCGCTCACGGAGCGACAACTGGTCCAAATGGGCCATGATCGAGTCTCCGATGATCTTCAGGCCGCTGCCGCGGACGATCACTTCACGTGCATCCACGTGGTCCAGGTCCACCCCGAACGGCAACTGTTCATAAACGTGGTCGTGGTGCGAAAAATGCAGATCGTCAATGAAGAACGAGTTGCACTGGATGGTCCAATCGGGTCCAGTGCTGGTGGTATCACCGGATGAAAGCCGGTCCAGCAGGTCGGTGAAATTGGTGTGGGCCTCGCCCGCAGGCCGGTCCAAGGCGAACCGCATGTGTTGAACACCCAGCGCGGCCACCTTCACGGTATGGCGGGCGAATAGTATGCGCGGACGGTCCACTTGGAGCGCCCCGATCATGAACAGGGTATCACCACGCAGGTCACGGATCAGGACCTCTTCCAGTTCGATCCTCCCCCAGGGATCAATGGATGCGTGACCGATACGCACCTCGGCACCCACCTTCTCGCTCGCATATGCGGCCAGGCGGTGTACCACCATGTTCTGAACAGCAGGCACCAACAACAAGGCACACAGCGTAACCACCACTGTTGCGAGGAAAAGCGAGACTATGCCCATCCACAGGGCCAGCCTTCGCAACCATCGGTATTTGCCACCCTCTGCCAGTGCGCACCTTAGTTTTGTCGCAGCCCGGCAAAGTCCGGGCCCAAGTTCCAAAAGTAGCCCGCCCTGCATGTCATCCCTTACCGGCACGGTCATTCTCGGCATCGAGAGCTCATGCGATGAGACCGCGGCCGCCGTGCTTGTTGATGGGGTGGTACGCAGTAATGTGATCGCCGGACAGGAGGTGCACCGTCAATGGGGCGGTGTGGTACCCGAGCTGGCCAGCCGGGCGCACCAGGAACACATCGTGCCGGTGGTGCACGAAGCCTTGCGGGTGGCGAACATCCGGCCGACCGACCTGAGCGCGATCGCGTTCACGCAAGGACCGGGGCTCATCGGCGCATTGTTGGTCGGCACCTGCTTCGCTCGTTCCATGGCGCAGGCCCTCCATATACCCTTGGTGGCCGTGGACCACGTGCAGGCCCATGCACTGGCACACTTCATCATGGATGGCGAACCCAGGCCTGCCCCCACTTTCCCGTTCTTGAACCTTACAGTGAGCGGGGGCCACACCCGAATCGTACGTATGGATGGTCCGCTGCGCATGACCGTGCTGGGCACCACCCTCGATGATGCGGCCGGCGAGGCCTTTGACAAAGGAGCCAAGGTGTTGGGCCTGCCCTACCCCGGTGGCCCGCTCATCGACCAGCACGCCAGGCAGGGCGATGCCATGCGTTACCCGCTGCCATTGCCCGCCATGCAAGGCTATGACATGAGCTTCAGTGGGTTGAAGACCGCATTCAAGGACCTCGTGCAAAAGGGCATGACCAAGGACCCGCAGTTCGTGGAACGGGAGCTACACCACTTGTGCGCCAGCCTGCAGCGGTCCATTGTGGACATTCTGCTGCGTAAGCTGGCCAAGGCCGCACGCGAACAGGGCATACCCCGGATCGCCTTGGCCGGCGGGGTAAGTGCCAACAGCGCGCTGCGGAAAGGCACATTGGAACTGGGCCAACGCGAGCGGTGGGAGGTGTTCATTCCTCCGTTCGCTTATTGCACGGACAATGCGGCCATGATCGCCATGGCCGGTCATTTCCTGCACGCCGAAGGGCACCATGTGGACCTCGATGCTGTTCCGTTCCCTCGGGCGTGAAGGACGATCGGATCCGGCATGACCTTCGCAGTGCGGCCAGCCCGTTACCTTTGATGCGGATGTATCGCCCCCTGCAGACCCGAAACCTTCCCTTGCGGCACCTGCTGTTCCATTTGTTGTTCCTGTGCTGCACCTCCACCATGGCGGCACAGGACGTGGCGGAGCTCATCGCCAAGGGTGACTCGCTCCTTGCGCTGGGAAAGCCCCAACGGGCCATGGATTTTTATGATAAGGCCGTTGCGCTAGGGGACAATGCGGCAGCCTATGCCGGCCGCGCACGGGCCTGGTACGCCATGGAACGCATGGACCGCTATGTCATGGATGTGGAAAAGGCGTTGAAACTGGATTCCACCATGGCGGAAGCGCACTACCAACGTGCCTTGTATGCCATGCGCGCTGCCGATCCGGAGAAAGCCGAATACCATTCAGGCAAAGCAGTGGCGCACAGCAAGAACCCCAAATTGACGGCACAGGCCTACCTGCTGCGTGGCGAGTCCAGGGCCGACCTTGGCCGTACCGCTCAAGCGATCGAGGACCTGGAGCGTGGTCTCGGCGGTGGATCGGAGGACCCGGAAGCCATGCGCACATTGGCCAGACTGTACGATAGTACCGGTCGACATGTCGATGCGTTGGCCGTGCTCGAACGACTATGCGACATCCAGCCAACGGATGTCGGCAACTGGAGCAACCGGGCATACGAGCTCATTCTGCTTGACCGTGCGGACGAAGCACTCCCAGTGATCGAGCGGGCGTTGTTGATCGACAAGGATGAGCCGGTGGCCCTCAGCAACAGGGCATACATCCATCTCAAAATGGGAAAGGAGGAGGAAGCGTGGTCCGATGTGGAACGCAGCCTTCGCGCCTACCCCGCCAATCCCCACGCGCTACGCACCCGTGCCATTCTTCGTCTGCACAAGGGCGAGCGGGAGAAAGCCTGCGAGGACCTCACCTTGTCGCGGGCATTGGGTGGTGCACCCGAAGTGGACCAGCTGATCAAGGAGCATTGCTCCTCCGCACCCAGCCAGAAAAAACGCTGAGGCAGAGCGTCCTAAGCCGACCGACCGCGATCAGCGGATGATCAGCACCGAACGCGATACGGATACCCCATCGCGGACCACCGTTAGCCGGTAAGGTCCATCCGGAAGTCCTGCGTTCACCGTTACGATCGACCGGCCTGCCGTGTTACCCTGCCAGACCTGTCGGCCCAAGGCATCGTGCAGGGTCAGTAGAGCGTTCCCCGAACCTTCCAATTGGACGTTGAACTCGCCATTGCTGGGAACGGGCCAAACCCGAAGCGTTCCGATGGTTCGATCGGGAGTTGCCTCGGTCGATCCGAGGTCCACGACCTCGAACCCATCAATACCGGCCTCCACCAAGTGACCCGGAAGGTCGTCCTGGGCGATGAACCGGATGGTCATGTTGTCCGATGGCGCCAAGTAGTCGGCGATCCGCAGATCCACCGATTGCCAGGAACCCATCCCCGGAGTGGCCGGTGTAACGGTCTCCACGGTCACGGTCTGGGCGCCATTGCTCAATTGGACAACAAGGCGATCGTTGGGGGAACCCGATCCGCCAGCATTGAAGAACCAACGATGATAGCGCACGTGGGCATCGAGCATCAGGCTTACATCGAACACCGGGGAAACGAGCGTGGTGGCCCCATCATCCACGTCATCATCACCGGGGGCACCTCCGCCGTTGCCGGTCACGAAAGCCTCAGTGCCGCAATCGCCCGCCAGATCGGCACCGGGGTTTGCTGCGAGGTTGTTGAAGGTTGTACCGACCGGGGCACCACGTTCCCAATCACCTCTTGGAGCCGTGGAGGTCACGGTCCAACCCAGGTCGAGCGTGAACTCATCGCGATAACCGCCAGGAAGTTCGATGGTCAGCGGTGAACTGTTCTGGTCCAAGAGCACATTGCTGGTGCAGACGGTATTCCATCCCCAGCGCCCAGCCTTGATGTCATAGGTGTCCTCATACACGTTCGCGATACCGAACGTACCATCGGCCAGTGTCGTTGTGGCGAGGTCGAACATATCGTTGCGGACCAGCACACGCGCGCTTCCAACAGGCGCAGCACTACCCTGTTCGACCACGATACCCTGGAGGGTGAACGAGGGCATTGGTACCAACGCCACGTTCAGCACGGTCACCTGCCCGTTCACCAACTGAACACCCGTGATGGTCTGTGGGAAATAACCGGGCGCCGAGATCGTGACCTCGTAGGCACCTGCCGTATGATAACCTGTGGCATACGTGCCTCCGATCGCCGTAAGGTCACTATTCCCCGTTCCGGTTATCACGATGCTCGCGCCAGCCACGGGCACCGTGGTCTGTGCATTGGTAATGAGACCCTCCAACCAACAGGCCCGCACGTAGGTGGGGTCCAGTACGAACAGCCCCTGCTCCATGTCCGAAATGATCAAGCGCTCGGATCCGAAGAACGGGTACACGCCCCATGCGCCGCGGAACCCATCACCACTGAACGGGGACGTATCGTAATGTCCCACTTCGACCAGGTTATCCGGTCTAGAGGCATCGTAGATCACAACACCATACGTGTAGTACGAGGTCACGAGGTAATCATTCAGCCAGTAGGTATTGTGCGGAATGGCGCCTGACCCTGCATCGCTCTGCAGCTGGTCCAGGTATTCGATGTCAGAGGGATCACTGATGTTGTATGAACCCACGTATGAGTCGGTCCGCTCATCCGTGGTGAAAATGTGGTCGCCACTATCATCCAGCCACACATTGTGCGTGAAATCATTGGGCGTTGAGCGGGTACCCAACAGCACGGGGGCCGACGGGTCCGACACGTCCACGATGGAGAAGAAACCATCGTAGATATGGGCACCATAAAGGGTGTCACCACGGGCAAAGCTGTCGTGGCAGTACCAATTGTCGAATTCCCCCACCTCCACCGGGGCCATGGGGTCCTGGGTCAGGTCGTACATGATCACGCCCCCATTACCACGATCGGCACCATGGAGGTAAAGGCGACCGTTCTCATCGATGAACAAGGAATGCGAGGTCTGCCAATCCGGGGCATCCCAGACAATGGCCGTTAGGTCAGTGTTTTGCGGAAGGGGGCTCAGGTCCACGATGGTAATGCCCCCGCTTTCAGCCTCCGTGGTGATGTAGGCATGATCGTTCCACACCTTGATCTCGCGCCAGATGGAGGCAGGGCCGGGAAAGAAAAAGATCTCCTGTGGGTCCGCCGGGTCGCTCAGGTCCACAACAGCAATGCCGCCGGGGTTCTGCTCGTCCACACCACAGACACCGATCAGCGCATACTCGTTGCCGAGCTCGTCCGTGTAGCCCCACAGGTTGCTGAGGTTGCTGGACCGGGTGGTCTGGTAATTCAATTGACCCACGAACTGGAGGTTCAATTGAGCGGCAGCCTGCACGCAAAAAGCAGCTGCAAGAACTACTGCGGGAAGTTTTCGGGACAACATGCCGGCAAGGTAACCAGTTCGGGGTGGTGATCCAGGTGCATCATCCACTTCCTTTGCTCACCCTTGGACGGCTTCATGGTATGCCCCGGTGTGATCACCGAGCAAGTTGGCCCTGGCATCACCTACATTCGTCCACCGTTCCCCTACTTCCAATGAAGACCTTGGACATCCTCTGCGCAACGGACCTCACACAGGTGTCGAACACTGCGCTGAATTATGCAATGGGCCTTGCCGAACACGCCGGTACGCAGGTCAGCTTGCTTCATGTGCTTGGACGCGGGGAGCGGGATGGCCATACCCGTGAGCAGATCGCTGCCCGGATGGACGATCAGGTGGCCAACGCCGGAGGGATGGACCGCGTACGTGTGCTATTGATCGAAGGCGACCTGGCCGCAGTGGTCGAACAGGAAAGCGCTCGAGGGCATTCGTACATGGTAGTGGGCACGCATGGCCCACATGGCCTTCGCCAGACCTTGTTCGGCGCCGATATCCTGAAAATGGTCCGCCGGTCAGCGGTGCCTACGCTGGTGGTGCAGGAGAACAGTCCGCTTGGCAATACCTTGGGCAGGATCGTGATGCCCGTTGCCGGCCATGCGGACATCGGCCGGATGTTGGATGCAGTGTGTATGATGGCCAGACTATATGCCTCGGAAGTACATGTGTTCCAGCTCATGCGTCCGAACGAGGAACCTTCCGAGGAACTGCTTTCGAACAAGCTCATCATGCTGCAACGTCTTGAGCGTGAAGGCATACGCCACATTGAGGCGAACGAACCCAGCACCGTTTTCAGCATTGGGTTCGCCGAACCAACCATACGCTATGCGGAAAAGATCGAAGCCGGTTGCATCGCCATTATGTCCCATGCATCAGACGAATACAGGTACATGGCCGATGCGGAAAAGGAACGAATGCTGACCAACGCGGCCAAGATCCCCGTTCTGTGCTGCTGAAACAACGGCAAGCTGGCGGACAATAATTGTTGCGAGCCGCTGAAATTGAGGGGATTGGACATCGTATCTTCGCCGGGCCGACCGACCCATGATCGGGCCCGTCCGATGTGCATATGCTGACCAGTCCAAGGCTCCTTTGCGTTCTCCCCGCTTGTTTCGCCCTTTTCGGTCTGAAGGGGCAGTTCGGGTCGGGCCAGCTCATTCATGACCTGCCCGACACCGGGCCTGTGGAACAAGCTGACATTGACGGTGATGGCGACCTGGACCTGGTCATGATCACCAATGGCCATCACCTGAAATGGTTGTCCAACAACGGTAGCGGCGCTTTCGGTTCAGCGCAACAGATCGTGAACGCTCAGAACGACATTCGCTTCTACACCCTTTGTGATAAGGACCTGGACGGCGACCTCGACGTGGTGTTCATGGAAGTGGATGACCAAGACGTGAAGCTATGTGTGGCCACCATTAGTGGACAGTTCGATCCACCGATCGCCATCCACACCATGGCCGACGAGGTCGGTACACTTACAAATGGTGACATCACAGGTGACGGCTACCCGGAACTCCTATTTACCACGGGTTCAGTCGAAGGCCCGGGTATCACCTGGCTGGCGAACACGGCAGGTACGTTCGGGAATGCCACGGTTGTGCAAGGCTTGTACCCAGGCGTTCCATCGCCTTTCATCCTTGCAGGGGACATGGACCTGGTGGGTGGTGTGGACCTGGTGGTGCGCGATGCGGACGGCTGGCTTTACGCCCTGCTGAACGATGCTGGCGATGCATCGGTCTGGAATACCCAGTTTCTGCTAAGCTTCCCACAATACGATTACAACGACCCGCATCTGTTCGATGTGAACGTGGATGGCCTCCTGGACGTAGTGGGCAGTGGTCCGACCGCAGTGCATTGGGCCCGGAACACAGTGGGTGAGGGCGGGACCTGGAACCCGTTCAGTGACCAGGTGCTGGAGCCTTGGCTTACTGGTGGTCCTGCGAGCTTCGGACGCATGGGTTGCGGGACAGGTGGTGCGGTCGTTTTCGTGCCGAACAACCCAGCATTGCCAGTGCGTTGGACCACCTGGATGCCCGTTCTGGGCAACATGGCCTTCAGTGCCGACCTGCCTGATGTGCCACGTGGTACGTCGCCGCTGCTCATGGACGTGGATGGGGATGACCGCGACGACCTTCTCCTTCAGCTCCCAGAGGGACTGTTCTGGTTCCCGAACCTTACACAACCATCCACCACGGTCATGGAGATCCCAGCGATCGATACGCTGTGCCTCTATGGCGATCCGTTCCCGTTGCCGGAAGCATCCCCTGCCGGTGGACGCTGGAGCGGACAATGGGTGATCGACAATGTCTTATACAGGACCAATCTGTTCAATGGTGGCAATTTCACGCTTGGCAATACGCTCTACGGACCTGAAGGCTGCCCTTCCGCCGCAAGCACGGTCGTAAGGGTGATCGCAGAGCCCACCATTTTTCCCGCAGTCGGCGAACCCATTTGCTCGGGTGACGGACCGGTTGTACTGACCTCGGAACCGTCGAACACAACATGGTCAGGGCTGCAATCCGGCAATATCCTCGACCCTGCCACCTACACCGGGAATTCGATCGTTTGCCTGTTCGTGGACGGCACGGGCGCGGAATGCGTGTCCGTCTTCAATGCCACGGTGTGGACCACGCTTCCTGCACAGATCGCCGCCGCTGGTCCCTATTGCGTTACGGACGGCACCCAACTGATCACCGCCGCCGAGGGCCCTCCTATTGGACTGGTGTGGAGCGGCGATATTGAGGGCTACAACTCTGCAGGTGCCAACTTCGTTCCATCCCAGGGAGCAGGCACCTATGAAGTGGTCCTCATCGCAGAACCCACAGGCCCGCAACAATGTGCTGGAAGTGACACACTTCTCATTTCAGTAAGCGACAATATCCCTGAAGTGAGCATCGACCCGCTTCCCTCGATCTGCGCGGAAGGGGCTTCCTTCCAACTGAGCGGCGGCTTCCCTGAAGGAGGTATCTGGAGCGGTCCCGGTATTGCGAACGGGTTCCTGGACCCGAACACGATATTGCCAGGCACCAGTCCGGTGGCCTACAGCTACCGTGCACCTGAAGGATGCAGCACGACAGCCTTCGCCTTCATTCAATTGTTGGATACGGTGGTACTGGATTCCAACGCCCCCGACCTCCAGTTCTGCACCGTGGATGGAGGTGTCCAGTTCACGGCCTTTCCTGCAGGTGGATCCTGGAATGCACCCATTGGGGAGGACGGCATCATGGAGCCTGCAATGCTCTCGGAAGGCTTCTATCCCATCCTGTACACATGGAACGGCCCGAACGGCTGCGTGCTTGAGAATGCACCGCTCACCTTCGAAGTACTGCCCGAGACCCAGGTCAGCATCAACGATGTGGGCGTGCTTTGCGATAACGGCAGTGCTGTTGCGATCACCGGATCACTACCCGGCATCTGGTCAGGCGCTTTGAACGGAGAGGGTGAGAGCGTCCTCTTCGACCCATCTGCGTTCGGTGTGGGCAATTGGGTCGTGACGCTTACGGCGGAGGATGCAGGGCTCTGCCCGGGAAGCGCATCGAGCACCATCGTGGTGGAGATCTGCACCGACATGGAGGAGGGAACTCCAGCGACACAAGCACTGTTGATGCCGAACCCCTTCAACGGACAGGCCACATTGTTACTGAACACCCCTGGTAATGCTACCGTGGAGATCATCGATGCCACAGGTCGCAAGGTGCAGGAATTCCGCACCGGCGTTGGAGCGAACGCCATGAACATCGATCTACAGGATCGGGCCAATGGCACATACCTCATCCGCATTGGCACGGCGAACGGCGTGGAGGTGATCCGTGCCGTGAAAGTGGATTGATACGCGTCGCGACCCGCGACCGCCGCGTTCCTGCTTAGCGGAACAACGACTGGCGGTCCGGCCTGATGAGCGGAAACACGGCATTGATCGGCAGGGCAATGCTCATCGGGTCGAGCTCGTCGAGCGCCTGTTCAACATGGTTCGAACAACGCGCGACGTGAAAGCGCAGCAGGCCCGGCTCAATGGTCATCCCAAGGATGTAAGGACCGCGATCGGCTCGTTCATCGAGACACCGCTGATATAGCTCGATCTGGCTATCCATCATCTGCCGCTCTTCCCCAACCGCGGCCGTATCCTCAACACCCTTATCCAGCAGTGCGGCAGACTCGACCATCAATCGTACCAGGTGACCAGACACACGTTGGAACCACACGGCCTTTAATGTATCCGCCAGCATGGCGCGACCCGCTGCCGTGAACAGTGAGTCGTCACCGATATAGGTTCCGTCACGCAGGTCGTATAGCAAGTAGTCAGTGAAACCCTCGCAGTATGCACCACATGCTTCGGCACTGAACTCAACCTCAACCACTTCGGCCAAAGGCCTACGCACTTGCCAGGATAGGTAGTTCAGTCGGGGCATCCATTTGCCCTCGGGGTCGCCCCATACCTCATCGAACAAATGGTCTTGGGCCACACTATCGATGTCAACATCGAGGAGGCGTAAGGCCATATGTCGGTTGATGCGCGAGGTCTGCACAGCTCTCTCTGCAACGACCAACCGTGGGAACGAGTACTCTTCGAAAGGCGCCCCCGGTTGCACGGCCCGTATCGTATCCACCTGCACCACGGGCTGGGCCCATGCGGAACAGCAAAGGCCACAGACCGCTATGGCCCATGGGAGACGCATCAATCGAGCCCCAACGTGATCTGCTTGCCCGGTTCGTAGCCGATCAACGGATCTTCCGGTGAACGCTCCACTTCGCCTGTGGCCTGCTGGCGCTTGAACTGCTTCATCGGGCTCTCTTCAAGACCTTCCTCCTCAGGCGCCTCCATGTTCCCCACCTCATCATCGCTGATCAACATGCCCTGCGTCTCCTCCAACTCAGGGGTCATGGGCACGAATACGGGGTCCAGCAGATCGAGGTCCTTCACCTTGAACGGCGTCAAGCGGTTCCCCAGGGCCTTCACCCCCTTGACCGCGATGAAGTCATCCAGGTCCACTTCCTCATCCTCCCGTGGATTGCTTCGCTTGTCAAAGCTCATCTTCACACGGGCATGCGGCACCAGACTGTGCACCACCAACTTACTGTCGGGGTGTTCGGTGATGAACGATACAGCATCCTTTGCCGGCTCGGCCAGGAAGCGCTTCACCTGGTACTGCTGTTTCTCCCCCTCCCAATACACGGCGCTGATGGCCGTCCTCGGGTCCCACTTCACCACGGTCAATGCATCATCGGGGAAGTGGGTACTGAGCACAAAGGGGAACAATTGATAAGAACCGTTGGCCATGATCGCCAGAATACGGTCCTCGCCGGAGAAGCGGCCCAGGTACCTGCCATGACCGGTATCATTGAGGCGACGCACGGTCTCATCGAACCAGATGGGAATGGCGCCCAGCGTGCTGGCACCGCGCTCCTTCTGGGTGATCTTCTGCACGGCATAACGTGTGAGCAGGTGCCCTTGCTGCCTCGCCCCTTTACGGCCAACTGTGCGAAGTCGATGTCGAACTTGTTCTTGCGGATGTTCGGTTTGGGGCGGAGCACCACGCTCACGGTCTCGCTGGCCCCATCCGGGTTGCAGGTGAAGTACTCGACGCTGCTGCCGGGTGCGCCACCGGTAAGGTCGTACTCCTTGTCACGTGTTACGCCTGTCACGGCGAAGCGCTTCATGTAGAACGGTCCCTTCACACCATCCTGATAGACCATGTGATAGATGGTGCGCTCGTCGTTCTTCTTGAACACGCCCACGTGGAGGATGCCCTTGCCGATGAACTTCTTGTCCGCCACCTTGGTCACCAACATGGTGCCGTTCACACGGAACACGATGATGTCGTCGATCTCGGAGCACTCGTCCACGAACTCGTTGTTGCGCAGGCTCCAGCCCATGAATCCCTCCTCGCGATCGAGGTAGAGCTTCTTGTTGGCGACGGCCACTTTCGCGGCGACGATGGTGTCGAAGGCGCGCAACTCGGTGCGGCGCTCGCGTCCGGAACCGTACTTCTTCTTCAGTTCCTTGAAATAGTCCACCGCATGGTCCACCAGGTGGTCCAGCTTGTGCTGCACCTCGGTGATCTGGTTGTCCAGCTGCTTGATGTGCTCATCGGCTTTGAAGCTGTCGAACTTGGAGATGCGCTTGATCTTGATCTCGGTGAGCCGAATGATGTCCTCCTGGGTCACCGCGCGTTTCAGCTCCTTCACGTAGGGTTTCAGGCCTTTGTCGATGAACTCCAGCACTTGTTCCCAGGTCTCGGCCTCCTCGATCCTTCGGTACACCTTCTTCTCGATGAAGATGCGCTCCAACGAAGCGAAGTGCCATTGTTCCGCCAGCTCTCCCAGCTTGATCCTCAGCTCCAGCTCCAGCAGGCGCAAGGTGTTCTCGGTGCTGATGCGCAGCAGCTCCTTCACCCCCACGAAGCGCGGCTTGTCGTTCTCGATCACCACGGCGTTGGGAGCGATGCTCACTTCGCAATCAGTGAAGGCGAAGAGCGCATCTATGGTGTTATCGGGGCTCACACCGGCAGCAAGGTGAATGAGGATCTCGGCATTCTCGGCGGTGTTGTCCTCGATGTGCCGGACCTTGATCTTGCCCTTCTCGTTCGCCTTGATGATGCTCTCGATGAGCGAGGTGGTGGTGGTACCAAAGGGGATCTCGTGGATCACCAGGGTCTTGTTGTCCTCCTTTCGGATGCGCGCCCTGCAACGGATGCGTCCACCGCGCTCCCCTTCGTTGTAGTTGCTCACATCGGCCAGACCACCGGTGGGGAAGTCGGGCACCAGTTCGAACGAGCGCTTGCGCAACACAGCAATGCTGCCATCGATCAGCTCGTTGAAGTTGTGGGGCAGCACCTTGCAGCTCAGACCCACGGCAATGCCTTCACCACCCTGGGCCAGCAATAGCGGGAACTTCACCGGCAGGAAGACCGGTTCCTTATTGCGGCCATCGTAGCTGAGCTGCCAATCGGTGGTCTTCGGGTTGAAGACCACATCGTGGGCGAACTTGCTGAGACGTGCCTCGATGTATCGCGGAGCGGCCGCACTATCACCGGTAAGCGTGTTCCCCCAGTTCCCCTGGCAATCGATCAGCAGGTCCTTCTGTCCGAGCTGCACCAGTGCATCACCGATGCTGGCGTCGCCATGCGGATGGTATTGCATGGTGTGACCTATGATGTTGGCCACCTTGTTGTAGCGCCCATCGTCCAGGTCCTTCATACTGTGCAGGATCCGGCGCTGCACAGGCTTCAGGCCATCGTACAGGGCGGGTACCGCGCGTTCCAGGATCACATAGCTGGCATAGTCCAGGAACCAGTTGCGGTACATACCGCTCACTGAGAAGGTGCCCGACCCGCCAGCACCGGGCACACCCTTGTCAGCGCCCACAGCGCCATGGTCATCATCGTTCGTTCCGGGGATCCCGATCGGCTCGTCGTTCAGGTCGCTCATTACAGGGTCACGCAGATGGTCTCCGCGCGTGCAACGGAAAGGTTGTTCGACAAACGCAGCTCAAGGCACACGGGCGAGCCTTGTACCAGGTTCTGCTTGTAATACTTGAAGGCGTTCCCGCCCGGGGGGTCGGGGTTCAACAGCACGGTCTGCCCGTTCTGCAGGTCGTGCACCTGCACCGAATAGCTGGCTCCCGAAGAGAGGAACAATTCGCTGCGTACATGGAAGGCGATCACCTGCCGTACCACGTTGCCCACACCAGGAATGAACACGGTCTCGGTAAAGGTGCCATCGCTCACGAAGATGTTCTCGCCCACATACTCCGGGTCGAAGGGGTTGTTCGTGAGCTTCGCTGGGTCCACATCATCCTTGTAGCAACCTGCCAGCAAGGGCAAAAGCGCCAACAGTAGAAAGAGAGGCTTGAGCTTCATCGCGCCAAAGGGATAGATAGTCCGGCCATCCATGTTCCTCCCGTTCCGCCCGGCACCCATACCATTCCTTCAAACCGTGTACGCTCTTTGTCCTCGAAAACCGGTGCGGTGCGCGATGAGAGCTTGCGGCGCAGGTACCAGGTGGCCCCTGCCGATACCAGGAACAGGCCCGAAGCAACGATGGTCTGAGTGCGGGCCTTTGCAAAGTCATCCTTCGCAGCAGGGATGTCCTCGTTCTTGATACTGCTGATCTCGCCCGGGTCGGTGGATGCGGCATAGGCTTCCTCCAGGTCGTCCAGTTCCCGGTGGGCCTGCGAATAGTTCATGTAGCTCACCACCATCCATGCCGCGGCACCGGCAGCGACCACCGGCGGGGCGTAAAGGCCCCACCGTCGTTGTGTTTCGTACTGCTGCGCTTGCTTCCGCCATTGAATGTATTCCTCCGAGTAGCGCAAACTGATGCGCACATCACTGGTGCCGCCGGCCACTACGGTCAGCACGGTATCCAGCATCCTGCGCTCCGGTGCCCAGAAGACGAACCGATGCGTGCCCTCCATCAGGCTCACTTCACGATCGCGCATGCGGAACTGGCCATCAAGTACATATTCGGTCTGTCCGGCAGGCTCCATGATCAACCGCAGCCTGCCGGTGGACTGCGCCATGGACAACGTGCCTGTCAACAGCAGGACCGCCGGCATCAAGGACCTCAATATGGCTGGGCAGTTCTTCATACCTCCTCTTCCACTTCGTCGAGCTTACGTGCAATGTCCCGCATTACGCTGGCCTTGGCCGTGGCTGCGGCCTCCTCCTCGACCAGGTCCTTCTCCACCTTCAGGTTATCGATGATGAAGTCCTGTCGTTTGGGTGTGTTCTTGCCCATGTAGAACTCCAGCAGGTCGTGAACGGCTGCATCCTTGGTGATCATCACCGGCTCCAATCGGATATCGGGCCCGATGAAATGCTTGAACTCATCGGGACTGATCTCGCCCAATCCCTTGAACCGGGTGATCTCAGCGCTCTTGCCCAGCTTCATCAATGCGCGCTGCCGCTCCTCGTCGCTGTAACAATAGATCGTCTCCTTCTTATTGCGCACGCGGAACAGCGGCGTTTGCAGGATGTACAGGTGATCGTTCTTGATGAGATCAGGGAAGAACTGCAGGAAGAAGGTCATGAGCAACAACCGGATGTGCATGCCGTCCACATCGGCATCGGTGGCGATCACGATCCTGTTATATCGCAGACCGTCCATGCCGTCCTCGATATTGAGTGCGGCCTGGATCAGGTTGAACTCTTCGTTCTCGTACACTACTTTCTTGGTCAACCCGAAGCAGTTCAGCGGCTTCCCCTTCAGGCTGAACACGGCCTGGGTGTTCACATCGCGGCTCTTCGTGATGCTGCCACTGGCGCTGTCACCCTCGGTGATGAA
>JBEICT010000054.1:0-15279 GCA_040383865.1 Flavobacteriales bacterium
AACACCCCTTCGAGCGCCGGGTGTGCAACAAATGTGGCTCCCAGCGAAATGAACAAGGGCATGGCCAAGCAATGCACCAGGCAGAGCCCTGAGTTCAACATCCCCAGGTGGTCCTGGCTCAAACTGCGCATCATTCAGGAAAAGGGTATAAGCAGCTTCTTGCGCTTTGGCATGAATGGATGCGGGCCGTGCACTTGCCGGTCGTAAGGGGTCCGGGTAGGTCCACGCTCAATCGACGATGACCGGGAAGGCCACCTCGATATCCGTTTCGCCACCTGCGTTGGTGATGTCACCGGTGATGACCCCGGGGGCCGTCTTGTTGGGCTCGTGGCGCAACGTAACGATCAACGTGCCTTCGCCCGGAGCAGCAGTGGTGGCCAGGTTGGTCAGGCCAATGGGTCGCCCGTTCGAATCGGCATCGTTGTAGGCCACCAGGAGCGTGGTGCCCACCGGCTGGAAGAAGAACTGATGGTCCACTCCTTCAGCAAGGATCTCAGGCGTCTTATCCTCGGGTGTTGCACCGCTCTCGTTCAGCACTTGTAAGGTCAGGTTGAAGGCCCGGTTGGCGGGAATGGTGTCGCCTGTGATCACCGGCGCATTGCCTCCATCACCGTCGATATCCGTGAAGCGCACCTCAAAGACCTCGGCGGGCGTCTCCTGGTCCGTGAACGTAAGGACGAGCGTGGTGATCACCTCCTCCTCGTTCGGCGGGGTCGGTGTGGGGCTGTTGGTCTCGTCCTTCTTGCAGGCGCTGATCGACATGCCCATGGCTGCCATGATCAGCAGGTTCTTCCAAGTGTGTTTCATGTGTGTTCGTGCAGGTGAAGGGGGGGGCGTTCGTTAATGCAATCGGGTTGCAAATATGGACATGAAACTTCATTTATGCAACTCTATTGCATGAATTAGCTTTGTCGCATGTCCGTCGAAGAACATCTTCGTTCGCATGGCCTGCGGGTAACGAGCATCCGGAAGGATGTGCTGGACCTGTTGCAACGCAGTGACCGCGCGCTGTCCCAGGCCGATGTGGAGCGGGCCCTTCCCGACCGGGCCGACCGTGTAACGCTGTTCCGCGTGTTGCAATCGTTCGAAGAGGCCGGACTGGCCCACCGGGTGATGGACGTGCAGGGGACATCTCACTACGCCTCCTGTTCCAAGGAATGCAACGCTCACGCGCACCACGATGTTCATGCACATTTCAGGTGCAACAGGTGCAGTAGTGTGTTCTGCCTTGAACGCGTGACCTTACCCGAAGTGACAGTTCCAACAGGCTTCGTGGTGACCAGCAGCCGTATTGAGCTGGAGGGCCGATGCCGTGGGTGTGCATAAGAACACCAGGAACCGGCACACATTTCTTCAGGAACCACCAGTACGATCCACCTTGGCCAAATGACCAGGCCGGTAAGCGATCACTTGTATTCTCCGGTTGGTCCGCTCAATCCGCACGGTTAAAGCCCACGCGCAGTTCAAGGAAAGGCCGCTTACTGAACATGCTCACGTACAACCAACGGTAAACCATCAATGCCGTGAGCGTGCCGAGCGTCGCACCGGCAAGAATATCCTCTGTGAAATGCTGTGATAGGTAAACCCTTGAAAAGGCCATCAGGGAAGCTGTGATGGCCAGCAGGAACGCCCACCTCGGTCTTGCAGCGATCACCGCAAGCGCCAGGCACATGCTGAAGGCTGCCGTGGAATGACCGCTCGGGAAGCTGAAGTGGTGGTGAAGCTCAACGCCTTGCACCCAGTGCATATCGTTCAACTGCTCACGGAACATGAAGGGACGATGCACGTGATCGAACACTTGTCGCTTGAGCAGTTGTGCCACGATGGCGCTGAGACCACAGCTCAGCCCCATCATCATGAACGAGCGGAGGGTTCCGAAGCACAGAAAGAGGAGGGCCAATGCGGTCGGGACCAGGCCGTCGGCCAAATGCGTGATGAAGCGGAAGAACAGATCGGCCCACCCCGCATGGTACCGATTGATGGCACTGTGAAGTTCCAATTGATCGGTGAGCAGGACCGCGCATAATGCCGGGACAGCGAACATCATGGCCACTGCCAGGAAGAGTAACACGACGCGATCGCGGGACATCCGGCGAAGCTAAGCGCTAACGATCCGCACGCACGGCCACCTGACCGATGTCACGCTTCGCTGCTCGATCGCTAACGATCGATGGTGGAGCATTTTGCATGCGGATACCACGATCCCGGTATTGGGTACGACCGTATGTGCATGGAGTTTTGCCTACATCAAAACGAACGACCATGACCACCATCGGCAAGCGCTATCTGCAACGCACCAACCATCCCGAACAACAGGGCCGGATCCTTGACTCACGCACGCGGACCATCCTGAACTCCGTGCTTCAAGCTGAACGGGGCCAATGCCTTGACGCATATCTAAGGGCCATGCAATTGGATAAGAAGGGAAGAACGGGACGTTGAAGGCTGGCTGGTACGATCTTAGCGGCATATGTCCAACTTGGACCGCATCCGCTTGTTCATTGGCGCCCGTGTGCCAGGGAACGTAGTGCCGCTGATCCGCAGCGCGGCGGGGCAGCACTTGGAACATGCCTCCTGGCGGGTGGCACCGGAACAGCAATGGCATGTAACGGCCCTGTTCATAGGTGAACGGCCTGCCAAGGACCTACCCGGTATCCAGGCGGGCGTGGAACGCATCAGCCAGGATACACCCGTGATCAACTTGGAGAACGGGAACCTCATGACGATGCCCGAAGAGAGCCCCACGATGCTCTGGATCCGTTTCATACCGAACTCCGATCTGACGCGGCTGCATCACCGGCTGGCAAAGGCGCTGGCCATGTCGCCATCGCATCATGTGCCCTACTGGCCGCACATTACGCTGGCCCGGTCGCGAGGCAAGGTTCCCGCTTTACTGAACGAACGGGTCGTACTAAAGGAACTACCGCTAGACGAACTGACCTTGTTCCGCTCGGAGCCGGGACCCACGGGCACCATACACACACCGCTGATCACCTGGCCGCTGGGCCGAACAGGTCCAACTGCCCCTGAGGCGGAGGATTGAAGGACGTGCGGTCCAGTTCGGGTATCGATCGGCCAGCGAAATAGCGCCGCTTCATCACCTCGAACAGCCTCGCGATGTTGGTGGCGAACACGCCTTCACCACGCATGCGTCTCCCGGCCTCGGTATCGCTCATGCGACCACCATGCAAGGCCTTTGTCTGGGCCATGATCTTGGCTGCACGGTCCGGATAATGGGTGTGCAACCAGGCCTCGAACACCTCGCCCACCGCGCCATTGGTGCGCAATACGGTGTAGCCCGCGCCCAGTGCACCGGCATCCGCCGCGGACCGCAACAACAGCGGTACTTCGGGCTCGTTCAGCGCGGGAATGATGGGGGCGATCATCACGAATACCGGCACTCCGGCCTGGCGAAGGGCCTCGATCGTCCTCAACCGGTTCAGTCCGCTGCTGGTGCGTGGCTCCAGGCGCAGACGCAGGTCCTCGTTCAACGTGGTAAGGCTGATGGCCACCGAGACCAGGTTCTCGGCCGCCATTTCGCGCAGTAGGTCGAGGTCACGCAGCACCAATGCGTTCTTGGTGATCAGCCCGGCCGGATGCCTGTAACGCCAAAGCACATCGAGCAGGGCACGTGTCAGCCTCTCCTTCCGCTCAATGGGCTGATACGGGTCAGTGGCACCAGAGAGCACAATGGGATCCACCTCCCATTTGGGGCCACGCAGGGTCTTTTCCAATAACTCTGGCGCATTGCGCTTCAGCAGCACCACCCGCTCAAAATCGAGACCGGCACCATAGCCCCAATACTCGTGGGTAGGCCGGGCATAACAGTAACTGCAACCGTGTTCGCAGCCTTGGTACGGATTGAGGCTCCATCGGAACGGCAGGTCCGACGAATCCACACGGTTCACGATGGTCCGCGCATGGGTCTCCATGTACTTCGTGGCCTGCCCATGCTCGTCGATCGGCTCGTCAATGGCCTCCCAGTGCACGTCCGCATAATGGCGCTGCGCGAAGCGGTTCCGCACCTGGCCTCCGGCCCCTCTGCCCTTGATGGGTTTTCCATCGATCATGCTGCGAACAAGATAGTCGCCGCAGGTCCCGCTATGGCGGTGCGATGACAGTCGGTGCGAATACGTTGGCTTAGTTTCGCGCCCTTCAAGAATGAACATGTACCGACTGTTGCCCGCTCTTTCGCTCGCGTTCCTGCTCACCACCGGCTGCCAGGAGACCCCCGCACCCGCTGAACCCACCTCGGCCGCCATGGATACGGTGGCCGTGAAGGACTCCCTCATCCATCCTGATGAGAAGCATTTCAAGAGCTTGAAGCAGCTCACCTTCGGTGGCGACAATGCCGAGGCCTATTGGAGCTTCGATGGCAGCAAGCTCGTCTTCCAATCCTCGAACCCGGCCTGGGAGGAGACCTGCGACCAGATCCATGTGTTCAACCCGTTCACCGATGAACTCCGCAGCGGCAAGCCGACGCATATCAGCATCAAAGGTGGCCGGACCACCTGCAGCTACTTCCTGCCGGGCGACAGCCTGGTCCTGTTCGCCAGCACCCACGAGGCCGGTGCCACCTGCCCCGCCGTGCCGGAGCGCAGGGCCGACGGCAAGTATGTGTGGCCCATTTATCCCAGCTTCGATATTTACGTGAGCGACCTCAACGGCAACATCCGCAAACAGCTCACGAAGACCGCAGGCTATGATGCCGAGGCCACCGTTTCGCCCAAGGGCGATCGCATCGTGTTCACCAGCATGCGTGATGGCGACATGGAACTCTACACCATGAACATCGATGGCAGCGACGTAAAGCGGATCACCAATGCTCCGGGCTACGACGGTGGCGCCTTCTTCAGCCCCGATGGCACCAAGCTGTTGTGGCGTGCAAGCCGTCCCAGTACGAAGGAGGAACTGGCCGAATACAAATCCTTGCTGAAGGAAGGTCTGGTGAAACCCACCGACATGGAGCTTTACGTGGCCAATGCCGATGGCAGCGACATGCGCAAGGTGACCGGACTGGGCCAGGCCAACTGGGCGCCTTTCTGGCATCCCAGCGGACAGAAGATCATCTTCGCCAGCAACCACAAGAGCCAGCGCGGATTCCCGTTCACGCTGTTCATGATCAACATCGACGGCACCGGGCTTGAGCAGGTCAGTTTCGGGGACACCTTCGATGCGTTCCCCGTGTTCAGCCCCGATGGCCGTTACCTGGTGTTCAGCAGCAACCGGAACAACAACGGCACACGCGAGACCAACCTGTTCCTGGCTGAATGGCAGGACTGAGCCTGTGCCGATCGGCTGCGTTCCGGAGGCGGACCGAACGAACAGGGAACATGGTTGTTCCGTAATTACCATGAGTGATCATAGCGGAACCGCGAACTTCGCCAGCCGAATGCCGATGGACCAAGCGAAGGGAGGCAACAAGGGTTGGATGGCCCGTTTGGGTGAGCGCTGGGGCGTTGCTCCTTCGCGTGTGCTGGTGATCCTGCTGGTGTTCGCCTGCACGGGCTTCACGGTCATGTTCCTGAAAAAGCCCATTGTCGCCTGGGTGACCGGAGAGGGTGATGCGCCCCTGATCTTCTCAGTGCTTTACTACGTGCTCATCCTTCCGTTGTACAATGTGGTGCTCCTGATCTATGGAGCGCTGTTCGGCCAGTTCAGCTTTTTCTGGGCCTTCGAGAAGCGGTTCTTCGGCCGCTTGTTCGGCAAGCGCAAGGCATCAGGCCAATAAGCGAACCACCCGTGCGGCCTCCCGGTCGGCATTCTGCTTCACGCGGCATTCCCATAGCGTGACCACCTTCCATCCGGACCGTTTCAGCGCCTTGGTCTTCTCCGCATCGCGCTCCATGTTACGGTCCAGCTTGGCGTTCCAGAAGCCTTGGTGCGTTCGCGGTCGCCGTGGTCGGCAATGGGGGCATCCGTGCCAGAAACAACCGTTCACGAACACCGCCACCTTCCGCCCTACGAATGCAATGTCCGGCTTGCCGGGCACCTTCGTGTAATGAAGGCGATAACCGGTCAACCCGATCGACCTTAGCGCTTTACGCACCATCAGTTCGGGTGTGGTGTGCTTGTGCCGGATGCGGCTCATGACCGCGCTTACGCGCTCATCGGCAGGCACCGGGGCACGGCCATCGCGTAGGTAGCTGCGCGGGCGCATGTCCCAAAGGTCGGGAACGGATCAGGGCAGTTTGGCCCGCGGCATTGCACCGGCCAGACGGTCCTCGGTCAAGACCTCCTGCTCATAGGCAAGCTGCGTGCAGGGTTGACCATTGCGGAAGTAGTAGGTGGTGCCCCACTTGTGGATCACCTTGCGATACTCTGTCGTAACCCCGTTGGTCTCCAGCCGGATGATGGTCATCACTTTGTTGGGTTCAACCACGAGCTCTTCATTCCGCACGGTGACCGCCTCCTCATTCACCTCCACGGGCTGAACCTCCTCTGCTGCGACCGGCCGGGCCAGTGCCACTGGCGAAGCCTCTCCTGCTTCGATCGGGGCCGTGGTGCGGCGGGTGTCGGCATCCTCGTGGGCCTTGGCCATGGCATGGTTGCGCTGAGGCACTACCGGTGCTGGCTTGGTGGCGACCGGCACCGGGGCTGGTGTGGCCTTCACCGGTGGCGGCACGGGTCGAGCTTCCTCCTTGGGTTTTGCGGCCAGCGACCTGGGCTTCTCCGCCTCGGCACGTTCAGCTTCCGCAAGGCGGGCCTCCTCTGCTTTTTGCACGGCCTCCTGGCTTTCACGTTCGGCTTTGGCTGCGACATCCGCCTGTTTCTTCGCTTCGGCCTGGGCCTTGGCATCGGCTGCGGCCTGGGCATCCGCCTGTTTCTTCGCTTCGGCCTGGGCCTTGGCATCGGCCGCGGCCTGGGCCTTGGCTTGCTGGGCCTCCTCCTTCTGCCGTTTCTCCACCTCTGCCAACACCTGTTGTAGTTGCGATTGGATCGACTTCGTGTAGTCCGTATCGTAATCGAAATCGCCCAGTCCGCTCTCATAGCGGATCACCCCCACGGGTTGGTTGAAGACCACGATATTGATGTCGTCGTACTGTTTGAACAGGGAAACAGCGAACTCGAACGGCGTGAAACCCTTGGTGACCGCATCGGCGGGTACGCGTGTGTTGAACGAGAGCTTCTTGGCCACGAAACCCGGCTTCTCGAACGAGATGACATAGTTCTCGTTCAGGTCGAGCTCCAGCGAGAACTTGTTCAGGTTGGTCGTCACCGTGCGGTCCTTCTCACCGTTCTTGTAGATGACGGCACGGGCCCCGGACAGGTCACTTCCTTCGATCTTCAATCGGCCGTTCACGGTGAACTTGCCCTGCCCTAGCACCAACGTGCCGGCCAGAAAGAGGAAGCAGGTGAAAAGTGCCCTGAATTGATGCGTTCGGTAGGCCATCGGTATACCACAGGTTGAACCTGCGACGCGGGTTTACGTAGCAACGGCCCCAAGGGTTCTCCCATGCCACTACGGACCATACTGCTGCCATTGCTCATTCAAGTGCTCGCAGGCCGGGCACAACCCGCACTGGATACACTGAACGTGCTCCTTGCCGGCAGCACGACCTTTCGTATTGACCAACATCACCGGTTGATCATGGACCACGTCAAGGATGGTCGCAGGAGTGCTCAGTATGTGGTTTCCCTTGCCGACCTTGATCCGGCTTTGGTGCGATCGGACACGCTATCCGGGCAATTGGTGTTCGGTTGCACAGGGGCTTCGGGAAGGTGCATTGCCAAAGAGCAGTTCAGCACGGCATCCACCATCAGGTCGGGGTGCACGGCACTTCCAGCACCACTTACGGCCTCTCAGCTGCAGCGCGTCCAACGGGCATTCGTTGTGCTCATCGAAGAGCATCGTTCTCTCACCTACATGCCCGTATCGAAACCTTGAGGCCGGTCGACAGCGTAACAGGGCCTTATCCGATAAACGCCATCATGAGATCATCCCTTGTTCTGGCCTTCCTGCTCCTTGCCATATTCACGGGCAGGGCCCAATACATGGCCGAGGCTCGTTCACCGACCACGAACAAGGACGCATATCAGCATGGCGAACAAGCCTACCGTCGTGGTGACCATGCCGAAGCCGTGGTGTACTTCACGGAAGCGATCGCTTTGGACCCGGCGCACCTCAACGCTTATTTGAACAGGGCCTTTTGTTTTGTGATGCTGAAGCAATACGCCGATGCGATCAAGGACCTCACCCTGGTGATCGAACGGGAGCCCACCCATGCCCTGGCGTATACCACACGCGGCAGTTCATATCTCAGGTCCGGAGAGCCCGACAAGGCCTTGGCGGACCTTGAAATGGTGATTAGCCTTGACCCCCGGAATGAGGAGGCTTGGAACAACAAAGGCTGGGCCTACAAAGCAAAGGCCGACATGGACAGTGCTTGCAAGGCGTGGCGAAGCAGCCAGCGCATGGGCAATGCGGAAGCCAAGATCATCCTGAACAACAACCGCTGCAAATGACCGTGAAGAAGACCCTTCTGCTCATCCTTGGTGTGCTGATGGCATTCTGGGCAGGTGCCCAGGACCGCGATCCGGCGGATTGCCTGATCAAGACCGCAAGCCGTTGGGGTGCGCCCTGTGAGAAGTGCGAGATCTACAAGGACGGATACAAACGTGATTTCAGCGGCACCTACAGCGTGGACCTCAAGAACACCTGTACGGACCTCGTGGAGGTGAAAGTGGCCGTTCAGGAAAAGAACGGTACATGGCGGATCTTCCCGGTGCGCACGCTTTCCGGCAATGAAGTGCTGACCGTGTTCGCCTGTCAGGGCACCGGCAAATACCTCTACTGGGTGCGTCGTGTGAATGACACGGAGATCATTCTTCCCTCGGACCACGAGATCGTTACGGAGTACCGCAGCCGATAGGCCGACCGTCCCGATCAACATCCGGGTGTTCGTCCAAGGACCTTTTCCTACCGTATCCCTCGGCCACGTGACAGCACCTTTGAGGTGTTGTAATGCCCGAGGACATGAAGCGATTCCACATTGAACGTACGGAGACCTCGCCTGAGGTGGACCTTGATCTCGACCAAGGACTGCTGGAGTTCATCGGGCGTTCATTGCCGCACAACTCCGAGCAGTTCTACCACCGCGTGTACAACTGGCTTGATGAGTACCTGCGCGCCCCCAAGGTGGAAACCACGGTGAACATGCGGTTGGACTACCTGGACACCAGCTCCTCCAAGCACCTCTATAACATCTTCCAAAAGCTCGATGCCGTGAGCGAACGGGGACAACGCGTTCAGGTGAACTGGCACTACGAGACCGGTGATGAGGAAATGGCAGAGACCGGCAAGGATTATCAAAGCTTCTTCAATCTGGACTTCAACTTCATTGAGGTGAAGGACCTGTTCTGATCATCTCCCCTCCATGAACGAAAGAAGCCCGCGATCGCGGGCTTCTTTCGTTGGGTGCTGATGGGGTAAGGTCGAAACGTTCAGAGCAGATCATTCGCCAGGTTGGCCAGCGGACTGCGTTCGCCTTTCTCCAAGGTGATGTGCGCGAACAGCGGATCGCCCTTGGCCTTGTCGATCAAGTAGCTCAGGCCATTGCTCTCCGTGTCCAGGAACGGAGTGTCTATCTGGTGCACATCGCCAGTGAACACGATCTTGGTGCCTTCGCCGGCGCGGCTGATCACGGTCTTCACCTCAAGCGGCGTCAGGTTCTGGGCCTCATCCACGATAAAGAAGATGTTGGCCAGGCTGCGACCTCGGATATAGGCCAGTGGCGCGATGGCGATCTTCTCGTTCTCGAGCATCTCGTCGATGCGTTTCGGCGTACTGTCGTGCTTCTCGAACTGGCCCTTGATCAACTTGAGGTTGTCCCACAAGGGTTGCATGTACGGGTCCAGCTTGCTCTGGATATCGCCCGGCAGGTATCCGATATCCTTGTTGCTCAAGGGCACCACGGGACGCGTCACGTAGATCTGTCGATATTCCCGGCGTTGCTCCAAGGCACAGGCCAAAGCGAGCAGGGTCTTGCCCGTGCCGGCCGCACCCTGCAGGGTCACCAGCTTGATCTCCGGATCCAGCAAGGCGCTCATGGCCAAGGCCTGCTCCGCGTTCTTGGGACCGATACCGAACACGCTCTGCTTCTCCACCCGGTCCACGCGTCCGGTGCGCGGGTCGAACTTCGCAAGGATGCTCTTCTTCTTGTGCTTCAGGATGAAAAAGTGGTTGCCCTTGGGCTTCTCCACGCCCAGCTCCGAGACCTCGATACTGCCTTCGGAGAACAACCGATCGATCTGTTCCTCGGAGTAATCGTCCACCACGGTGCGGCCGGTGTACAGCTTCTCGCGCACATCGCGAACCTTGCCCGTGAGGTAATCCTCGGACAGCAGGTTCAGGCTCTTGGCCTTCAGGCGGAGCGCGATGTCCTTGGTGACCAGCACCACCTTGCGGCCGGGGTTCTGGCGTTGCAGGGTGAGGGTGGCGTTCAGGATCTGGTGATCGTTCTTGGCATCGGCAAAGACCTTGGTGGCATCCACCCCGTTCAGGTCATGCTTGGCCACCACCTTGAACTTGCCGTGCGTTGGCCCGTTCAGCGGTATCCAATCGGTCAGCACATCGGTCTTGGCGATGTCGTCCAGATGGCGGATGAACTCCCGCGCTTCGAAGTTGATGGTGTCATTTCCTTTCTTGAACGTATCGAGCTCTTCCAGGACTTGTATGGGGATGGCCACGTCGTGCTCTTCGAAATTCTCGATGGCCGAGTGGTCGTAGAGGATCACGGATGTATCCAGTACGAAGATCTTCCGGTCTTTTTTCTTCATTCGATCAAGGAACGGTGTGCATCAAAGCTATCCGCACCATTTCCGGAAGCGGGGTCCAGGTGGATCGCACTTATCCACGATCGATCGTGTTCATCACCGGAACATCAGCGCAGTGTGGAGCGTAGGTGAAAAATGAAGCGGGGACCACCGTTTTGGCGATCCCCGCTCCCATCCGATGTTGACCGTGGTCTCCATCGTATGCCCTCATCCCCTGCGCCCACCTTGGATGAATACATCACAAGGAGCGATCCGTTGCGGGGACACGTCTGGCATGTCGCCCAAGGTTGCTGCGGGGTTTCTTACCAAACCCGCCGTAAGCCATAGCTCACGATATGCCTCAACCCTTTCCCGTTGTGCGTTACAGCACGATCGAATGACACAAAGAACATTGGTGGTTCGAAAGTACCCTCAGGAGCGGGGGGGCATCAAGTTTTTCGACCCCGGCTTTTGCACAAGTTGTGAACCGCCCGTTTCTACTGGGCCATATGCAACAAGCGAAGCACACGCACGCCTTCCGGACCCGAAATGCGAACGCAATAGGCTCCGCTGGAACCTTCTGCCAGTTGAAGCCATTGGCGACCCTGGGACGAGGGGATCCTTCGATGGTCCACGCGGGTACCGTTCGCAGTGATCACGTCCAGCACGCGATGATCATCCGGCATGATCAGCAGGTGCCCTTCGGTCTGTTGGCCTCCCCAATGGATCGCGGGCAATTCGACCGCATCGCCAATGCCCAAGCAGGGATCGATGACCACGGCAACGAAGGCCTGCGAGTCCATGCAGGGTGCTGTTCCCAGGACGGTGTACGTGTAAAGCCCTGATAACCCAGAGGAAGGTATCAAGGTCCCTGCGAACGCCCCCCCTCCGGGGGCTGCCCATGTGCCTCCTTCATCGGCGCCGGCCAGCAGGTTGATCAGTTCGACCGGGCTACCGTTCACGCAAGCCGTGTAGGTGGTGCTCGCACCCGCGTTCGGCGCGGAGTTCACGGTGATCGTTACCGAAGCAGTGTCGTTCGCGCAGGGACCCGTGCCGTAGACCACGTATTGCATCGCGTATACACCGGCGACCTGAAGAATGGCGTTGGTGACAGGCTGCTCGTTCAGGAAGAAAATGCCGGTGAGGCTGCCCCCGCTCACATAGCCGTAAAGTGTTGCTGGCACATTATCGTCGCACTCGGACAGGGCCACGTCGTTCCCTGCGTTCGCCGGATCGAAGAGCGTAATAACGAGGGTGGCCTCATCCTGCGGGCAACCACCGGGACATGCCGTGGTATACACATATTGACCGCCCACATCCGTGGCCGTATTGATCACACCGGAAGCGACCGACCCTTGGGGGCCCGACCAGGAGCCACAGGTGGCCGGTGTTCCGCCAAGGAAGGACAACAGATCATAGGTACCCGTGTTCTTGCAGAGCGATATGCTGGCATCACTACCTGCGAACGGAGCAGCCACCACTTCATAGGTAACACTGCCTTCGGTGCCCACGGTGACCGGATCGCCACCTACGACCCGCATACGGTAACCCGCACCCGGCGGGGTGTTCGCAGGAACAAGGCCAGGAACGGTGCCGGACGTATTGGACACCAAGGTGCCGATGGAGACCGGAGCCGCGAAACTGCCACTGGCATCGGAGAGCTGGAGCGTGAAGACATTTCCCGCCCCCCAGGTGCCTGTTGCCGTGTAAGGCACACCGATCGAAGCCCCTTGGCAGATCAACGAAGTGGCCAGATCGCCAGTAGTGATGGTGTTGGTGACCGAAGTGGGCACGGTGATACGCACATCATCGATGCCAAAGCCAGGGTCCTGTGCGCTGAGGGTGGTGCCGTTCACGAACCGGAACCCGAAACGCAAGGTGGCCTGTCCACCCAGCTCTGGAAGGGTGATGGTCTGCTGTGTCCACGTGGATTGGTTCCGGTATTGGGCAATGGGCGTGGAGATCAGGTTCCAGGTGGTGCCTGAGTTCGTGCTGTAATACACTTCGCCGTAGTTGCTGGTGCCCCCGCCGCAGAGCCACCAGAACGCGAGGGTGGCGCTCGCGGCGCCGATGGTGCTCACGTCCTGTGTCATCCGCGCGAAATGGTTGGCCGGTTGGGCACACAGGCCATCGGCGGCCACGAAGCAGCAGTTCTGCACACCACTGGCGATGGCCGCCGTGCTGGTGGTGTGCAGGTAACGTCCGTTGGGCGTAGTGATGCCTCCCGGCTGTGCTGCCGTGGTGGGCACGGTGAAGGAGAGCGGAAAGCCCAGGCAGGTGATGGTCCCATTGCCTCCGGAATAGGCGTTATTGATCAACCAGGTATTGTCCCCCGAGGTGACCGAACCCACATCGGGCGTGTTCGGAGCGAACGCGGGCATGGGTGCCTCGAAATCCTCGAAAAAGACCTGCTGTTGGGCGGTCAGCAGCACCGGAACAAGAAGCGAGGCAAGGAGTATCGTAATGCGCATGGCAGGGGTTTTGGTGAAGGGCAAATTAGCCCTTGTATCGCCCATCTGCAACGCCTTGTCGAACGGGACCGCGGGTTACCTTCGCCGTCCATTCCGTGAACCCATGAACATCTCAGTGATCGGTGCCGGCCAAATGGGCAATGGCATTGCCCATGTCTTCGCCCAGAGCGGCCACAGCGTAACGTTGATCGATATTGCACAGGCGGGCCTCGACAAGGGCTTGGCCACCATCGGCAAGAACCTGGACCGGCAGGTGGCCAAAGGCTCCATCACCGAAGAGCAGAAGGCGGCCACCTTGAAGAACATCGCCACCACCACCGACATGGCCGCCGGCGTAAAGCAAGCGGAGCTCGTGGTGGAAGCGGCCACCGAGAACGTGGACCTGAAGATGAAGATCTTCCGGGACCTGGATGCCAACGCGCCAGCCTCGTGCATCCTGGCCACCAACACGAGCAGCATCAGCATCACCCGCATAGCGGCAGCCACCAAGCGTCCGGGGCAGGTGATCGGCATGCATTTCATGAACCCCGTTCCGGTCATGAAGCTGGTGGAAGTGATCCGCGGCTATGATACCACCGACGCGGTGACCGCCACCGTGGTGGAACTAAGTACGGCCATCGGCAAAGTGCCCGTTGCGGTGAACGACTACGCCGGCTTCGTGGCCAACCGCATCCTGATGCCCATGATCAATGAGGCCATCCAGACCTTGTTCCAAGGCGTGGGCGGAGTGGCCGAGATCGACACCATTATGAAGCTGGGCATGGCACATCCCATGGGCCCTCTTCAATTGGCGGATTTCATTGGGCTGGACACCTGCCTGGCCATCATGCGTGTGCTGCACGAAGGCTTGGGCGAAGCGAAGTATGCCCCCTGCCCGCTGCTGGTACAGATGGTCACGGCCGGTAAGCTGGGCGTGAAGAGCGGTGAGGGGTTCTATGTGTACACACCGGGTAGCAAGGATTCGGTGGTGGCACCGGCATTCAGCAAATAAGCCTTAACGAAGCCCACACGGCTACACAACCGATCCGGTGGTGCTGCGTCAATAATGAGGCCTATCACTGGACAGGTCCTTACATGGACAAGCAGCAAGCCCACCAGCACGAGACCGCATCCCTACAAGGAGCAAAGGCCATTGCAAGTGGGTGGTCCTTGGGGCCCGGCCTGCTGCTGGTGGTCGCGCTCATGGTGGCCGCGCTGCTCTGGGGAATGCGGATCGGTGAGCGTGAACTTTGGCACGACGAGGTGTACTCCCTCCTGGAGGCCCGCGGCATCGGCTTCGGCGCAGATGGTCCCGCGCAAGGGTTCATCGCCAGCGACCTGGACGAGTACAACACCTGTTCGCGCGTGCTCCGGGCCTGCGTGTTCATGGACAGTGGCAATGGAACGGCCTATGTGATCGGTCTGCATGTGTGGTCAGGGCTGCTCGGCAACAGCACTGTGGCCTTGCGCAGCTGGTCCATGTTGTTCGCTCTCCTTGCCGTGTACATGCTATACCGATTGGGCAACACGCTCTTTCCGGGGCGATGGACAGGTGCACTGGCCGCGCTGCTGTTGGCTTTTTCGCCTCTGCTGTTCACCATGGCGATCGAGGCCCGCAGTTACATGCAGGCCCTGTTCCTGACCTTGCTGTCCACGATCTTGCTTTTCCGCCTTCTCGGCGCAGAGCGACCCGGATGGGGCTTGGTGATCCTGTATGGCACCATCGCCGGGCTGGCATTGCTTTCACATTACTCCAGCTGTTACCTCATCGCAGCGCACCCATTGGTGGCCATGCAACAGCATGCGCCGTGGAAGCGCATTGTACGGATACTTCCTGCCGGTTTGGTGGCCACTGGCATGCTGATGTCCTGGTTGTTCATGGGAGGCTTCGATGGCCTTGAGCAAATGGGCGTGTACAACCAGTACTATGTGGACCAACTGAAGGAACAGCCGGACCTCGTTTCGTTCTACTCGGCCACCAATGCCCGTGCGCTCGTGGAGGGCTGGGGCGTTCAATTGCTCTGGGCCTCGGGCAACGGACTGCAGTTCGCCGGCCCGCGTTTGCGCTTGGTGC
>JBEICT010000055.1:0-15196 GCA_040383865.1 Flavobacteriales bacterium
AGAACTTGGCTGGTATGAAAGCGAAGGGTAACCGCGTACAGGTGATCCTGGAGTGCACCGAGCATAAGACCTCGGGCATGCCCGGCACCAGCCGTTACATCACCAACAAGAACCGCAAGAACACCACCGAGCGGATGGAGTTGAAGAAGTACAACCCCATTCTCCGCAAAGTGACCGTTCACAAAGAGATCAAGTAAGCCATGGCAAAGAAGACCGTTGCTACCCTGAAGAAAGCCGATGCGAAGACCTTTACCAAGGTCATCCGTATGGTGAAGAAGGAATCCACTGGTGGTTACCAGTTCGTGGAGCAGGTGTTGCCCTCCGATGAGGCCGACAAGCTGCTGTCCGGCAAGTGATCACTACCGACCGACCTTCGGAAAAGGCTGTTCCCTCCAGGGAATGGCCTTTTCCGGCATAATGACCATCCATGGCGTTTTTCGGGCTGTTCGGAAGGAAGAAGGAGGCCTCACAGGAAGTGGCCGAGAAGCAGGCGCTCGACGCTGGCCTTGAGCGTTCGCGTTCAGGGCTGTTCGGGCGCCTTACACGCGCTATTGCTGGCAAAAGCACCATCGACGATGAGGTCCTCGATGAGCTGGAGGAGATCCTGGTGAGCAGCGATGTGGGGGTGGAGACCACTTTGCGGATCATTCAACGCATCCAGGAGCGTGTGAAGCGCGACAAGTACGTGGGCACTGGCGAACTGAACGCCCTGCTCCGTGCCGAGATCGCCGCTCTCATGAAGGACCCCGAGCCGGTGGATCCGGCCATCAAGCCTTACGTGATCATGGTGGTGGGCGTGAACGGGGTGGGTAAGACCACCACCATCGGCAAGCTGGCCCATGCGTTCAAGAAGGAGGGGCGCAGTGTGGTGCTGGGTGCTGCGGATACGTTCCGTGCCGCAGCAGTGGACCAGTTGCGCATCTGGAGCGAGCGGGTGGGCGTGCCCTTGGTGCAGCAGGGCATGAACGCCGATCCGGCCGCCGTGGCCTACGATACCGTGGAAAGTGCCAAGGCCCGTGGTGCCGATGTGGTCATCATCGACACGGCCGGTCGCCTGCACAACAAGATCGGCCTCATGAACGAGCTCACCAAGGTGCGCAACGTGATGCGGAAGGTGATCCCCGATGCGCCCCATGAGGTGTTGCTCGTGCTCGATGCCAGCACCGGCCAGAATGCCATTGAACAGGCCCGCCAGTTCACCGCGGCCACCGACGTTACGGCCCTTGCGCTTACCAAGCTTGACGGCACGGCCAAGGGGGGGGTGGCCATCGGCATCAGTGATCAGTTCAGCATTCCCATCAAGTACCTCGGGGTGGGTGAGGGGATCGACCACCTGCAGATGTTCGACAAGAAGGACTTTGTGGAGGCCTTGTTCCGAGGAAATTAGGCCGCGTCGATCGCAAGGTCGTCATCATCCTGCTCCGCCTCTCTTACCGTGCGCCAGCAAGCATGGGGGACCACGGAAACAAGCAACAGGTCGTCCACTTGCGGTGTTTCTCCGCGCCACTCATCGAAGGCCTTGACGAAGTGGTCCATCTGTTCCGATGCTCTGCGGTCCGCAGCCTGCATCAGCGTGTTCTCCAGCCGGGTGCGCGAGAACTTGCGCTGGTCCTTGGCACAGAACTGATCCGCAACGCCATCGGTGTATAGGAACAGCCGTGTGTCCTCGGTGATGGTCACTTGGAACTCCGCCAGTTCGTTCAGTCGTTCTCCGGTCAGCAAGGAGCTGTTGCTGCTGTGGCTGCGAAGGTGAGTGGCCGAATTGCCGTGTTGAACGAGTATGCCGCAGCCCAGGCTGCAACAGGTGACCCGCCGATTGGTATGGTCGAAACAGAGCACGGCCATTTCCGCCCCGTCCGTGTTCCCAGTGCGTTGGCGGTCCAGGCGGTCGCTCAACAGTTGCTGGGTGCGGCGCACCACCTGAAGGGCCGAAAGGTTGCGGCCGGTATGCACCACTTCGTTCAGCAGGCCTTGGATAAGCATGCTCATCAGGCTGCCTGGAACCCCATGGCCCGTGCAATCCAGTACCATGAAGTAGCTGCGGTCCTCCACCCGTGCATGCCAGATCAGGTCGCCCCCCACGGCCTCCTTCGGCCTGTAGTGTATATGCAGATCTTGGAACAGTCCGTGCATACGTTCTTTACCAGGCCATAGGGCCATTTGGATCCGTCCGGCGTAATCCAGGCTCTGCTGCATTTCCAGATTGCGCTGTTCCAAGGTCTCGAGAATGCGCTTCTCGGCCGCGTTCTTAATGGCGAAGATCTGTTTACGCAGTTCGCGCTGGGTGGCCAGCATGCGGTCGGCCAATAGGAAGTTCGACGGCATGATGATGGCCAGATTGAAAGCCAGAAGACCCGATGAGGGGATCTGCGAGAGCAACATGGGATGTGGTAGGACCGGATCGAAAGCTGCGAAGGCGGTCAGCATGGTGCCTGCGATGAGCAGGTAGGCATAGCGAAAACGCCCACGTTGAATGTTCACAGAGGCCACCAGGGAAGGCAGGCACCAGAGCATCACCATACCACTGGCCTCCACTCCACCCAACAGCATCTGTAGCACGAAGGGAAGCAGGATGCCTGCCGAGAGCAGCGTGTGTCGGGCCAAGGTCTCGGTTCGTTGGCGCCAGAGGCCCAGCAGCGAAAGCAAGGCCAGTACAACATAAAGCGCTGGTACCATGGCCGCATCTTCGGCCCCTGCCCAGATGCACCATACGGCCCAGAGCGCGGCGCAGCCCGACATCGCCAGACCCATGGTCAGGAAGATCCGACGCTCTCCACGCAACCGCAGTAGTGCGATGTATCGGTCGGTGTTCGTGTTTGCTGAGCCCATGTCCGGTCGCCTCATACGCAGTTGCAGCCCAAGAGGTTCCGTTACACCTGACGAACGTCAGCACTGGTGATGGACCTACCTTTGCCGACCCATTCCTCGCAAGGCCCTCCCCGGCATGAAAGCCCGTACCCTCAAGCGCACCGCGGTCAACGTCGTTACCCTCGGCTGTTCAAAGAACACCTTCGACAGCGAAGTAATGATGGCACAATTGAAGGCCAATGGCATTGCTGTTGACCACGAGTCGGAGAGCGGAGACCACAACGTGGTGGTGATCAATACCTGTGGATTCATTGATAATGCCAAGCAGGAGAGCATTGATACCATTCTCAGCTGGGCCAAGGCCAAGGACCAGGGGCTGGTGGAGAAGGTTTACGTGACGGGCTGCCTCAGCCAGCGGTATGCTCCTGAGCTCATGGACGGTATACCGCAGGTGGATGCCTGGTTCGGGACACGTGATCTTCCCCGTTTGCTCAAGACCCTGAAGGCCGATTACAAGCACGAACTGGTGGGGGAGCGCCTGCTCACCACCCCGGCGCACTTCGCCTACTTCAAGATCAGTGAGGGATGCGATCGGAAATGCTCGTTCTGCGCCATTCCACTCATGCGCGGCAAGCATGTCAGTACGCCGATGGAGCAGCTTGTTACCAACGCCAAAGGCCTCGCTGCCCAAGGTGTGAAGGAGCTGGTCCTCATCGCACAGGACCTTACATACTACGGCCTGGATCTGTACAAGAAGCGCAATCTCGATGAACTGGTGGCTCGGCTCAGCGATGTGGAGGGTATCGACTGGATCCGCCTGCACTACGCCTTCCCCAGCGGATTCCCCATGGAGGTGCTGGACGTGATGCGCGAGCGGAGCAATGTGTGCAACTACCTGGACATGCCCTTGCAACATGGCAGCACCCGCATGCTCACCCGCATGCGCCGCGGTATTACCCAGGAGAAGACCGAGGCCCTCGTGGACACCATCCGCGACAAGGTCCCGGGTATCGCCATTCGGACCACGCTCATCAGCGGTTTCCCCGGCGAAACACAGGCCGATCACGAGGACAACATGCGCTGGATCGAGCGTATGCGGTTCGATCGGCTGGGTGCGTTCACCTACAGTCATGAGGAGGACACCCATGCGCACACCATGGAGGATGACGTGCCCGCCGAGGTGAAGGAGCAACGTGCCCAGGAGATCATGGAACTTCAGGGAGGCATCAGTCTGGAGCTGAACCAGGCCAAGGTGGGTCGGGTATTCAATGTGCTGGTGGACAAGGCTGAAGGGGGGCATTACATCGCCCGCACCGAGTTCGACAGCCCGGAGGTGGACAATGAGGTCCTGATCCCGACCAAGGGAGCCCATCTCCGAGTGGGCGATTTCGCTCAGGTGGGCATCATCGCCGCCAACGAGCACGATCTTCGGGCTGAAGCGATCTGAAACGTCCCGGACCGGGCCTATCGGGCGATCCGGGTTTCTTTAGTCCGATACGATGATCCCGGTGCGGTTCAGCAACCCGTACAGTCCATCGCGGGAGAACCGGGCCTTGCGCAATCGGTTGGTGCCTGGGTCGATGCTGTAATTGACCGCGGTCCTCAGGTCGGCACCTTCCAGGGTGGTGGCTTCGAAAATGGCCCCGCCAAGGTCACATTCTGCGAAGCTGGCATGGCTCAGGTCGGCGCTTGACAGGTCGGCCTCGCGCAGCCTGCATTGCATGAATTGTGTACCCTTCACCCGAAGGCCATGGAAGCTGGCCAGTTCCAGGTTGCAGCGCTCGAACCTGAAGGAGAGCAGGAACGCATGGCAGTGGTCGAACCGCGCGCCGACCAGCTTGCAGTCCACGAACCGCACGTTCCGGAGCGATGTTCCGTTCAGGTCCACCAAGCTGAGGTCGCAATGCTGGAACGTGCTATCGACAAAGGTCCTGCCGGCGAATCGAAAGCCCTTCAGGTCCAGGCCTGCAAACCGGCAACGCTCGAACTCGGACGCGTTATCCGGTAGTTCGGACCGTTCCTCGCTGAGAAAGGCAGTCCCTTCGATCGGATCCCGGTCGGAAGCACCCACCCTTCCTCTGGGAGTGGCTGCCATCAGGCCGCGCTCACCTCTTCACGACGGCACTTCTCTTCAGGCTTGGCGCCACAGAAGCCGCATCCACCGCCTTCGGCCTGCACCAGCGGATTGTTGCTGGCACAGGTGCCCGAGAACTCACCATCCTTTTTCAACCAGATCTTCACGGCGATACCGGCGAACGCCAGGCCCAAAAGGCCTACGCCAAGCACTATGGTGATCAATACGGTCGACATCAGGGTCAGTGATAGGCGTCAAATGTACATAGGTCGTGTCCTTTTGCCCGGGTCACCCTAACATCGAACGGATTGCGCATCTTCATGGTCCAGTCACCACCCATGAGCGATCTCGAGTTCCGCCCTCGGTTCCGGTTCAAGACCCCCTTGGCACCCGATGTGGTGAAGCGCCGGATCGCGGAACGCATCAGCAAAAACAATCCTCATGGCTTGAAGCTCGGTGGAACAGGACATCATTTGGTGCTCGACTTCCCCAGTAATGCACAGCGTTCGTGGACGCCACAGATGGATGTGGACATTGAGCACGTGGAAGGGAGCACGCGGGTACGTTGCCTCATCGGTCCTTCCCCCACCATCTGGATGTTGTTCGTGGGTGGGTATATGGGGGCCACGATACTGGCCTTGTTGGGCCTGTCCATCGGTGTCTCGCAACAGATCGTTGGGGCCGATGCATGGGGCTTTCTGATGGTGGCACCCACGCCGTTCATCGCGCTGGGGCTGTGGCTGATGGCCCAAGCGGGCAAGCGGCGTTCGCGGGAGGAAATGCGGACACTGAAGGTCTTTGTGGACGAGGCCCTGGGATGCGATTGTTTCGCACTGGCCATGCAGGACTGACAGGATACCTTTGCACAGCGCCTTCGGGACCCTGTTCCTCGCGCAAATTGGGACCATGCGGATCGGGATCGTTTGTTACCCCACGTTCGGAGGTAGTGGCGTGGTGGCCACGGAATTGGGCATGGCCCTGGCCGAAAAGGGGCACATCGTCCATTTCATCACGTACGACAGACCGGTGCGCCTGCGGGACCACCCGAACGTGTTCTACCACGAGGTGCGCGTAAGCGATTACCCGCTCTTTGATTACCAGCCCTACGAGCTGGTGCTGACCAGCAAATTGGTGGATGTGGCCAAGTTCGAGGGGCTGGACTTGATGCATGTACATTATGCCATTCCCCATGCCAGTGCGGCGTGGATGGCCCAACGGATCCTGGCGGCCCAGGGCATTTTCGTCCCTTTCGTCACCACCCTGCACGGTACGGACATCACCCTGGTCGGTCGTGATCCCAGCTTTGAACCGGTGATCACGTTCAGCATGGAGCGAAGCAACGCCGTGACCGCGGTCTCCGAAAGCCTGAAGCGTGATACCTACGAGCACTTCCCGCTGAAGCGTGATGTGGTGGTGATCCCCAACTTCGTTTGCACCGAGCTTTACCGGCATGTGCCTGATCCGGCGGTGAGGGCGCGCTATGCCCCCAACGGAGAGCGCCTGTTGGTGCATGTATCCAACTTCCGCGCTGTGAAACGTGTGGAGGACGTGGTGCTGATGTTCAGGCATTTGCTCCATCATCTGCCCGCCAAGCTCCTGTTGATCGGCGATGGGCCGGAGCGGCAACGGATCGAGACCATGTGCCGACAGCACCGGACCTGCAACGTGATCCATTTCCTCGGCAAGATGACCAGGCCCGAGGAGGTCATGGCCAGCTGCGATCTGTTCGCCCTCACCAGCGAGAGCGAAAGTTTCGGTCTTGCGGCACTGGAGGCCATGGCCTGCGGTGTGCCCGTTGTCAGTACCGACACCGGTGGTCTTCCCGAGGTGAACATTCATGGGGTGAGCGGCATGCTGAGCTCGGTGGGGAATCCGAAGGCCATGGCGGACAATGCGTTCACGATCCTGAAGGACGATGCCACCTTGCAGCGTTTCCGTGATGGAGCGCTGGAGCAGGCCCGGCGGTTCGATCTTCACCTCGTACTTCCCCGCTACGAGGCCTTGTATGAACAGGTGGTCGCTGAAGTGCGTGGGTGATGGAATACCTCAGTGATCGGGTAAGTATTGACCGGAAGGATGGTCGCACCAGCGTGGTGATCAGTGCTCGGCTGCCGCGTTCGCGCGAAACGGTGCTTGTTGCGTGGCTTGTAGCGTGGTTGCTCTGCGGCGCCTATGTCATTCATGCGCGCTACCAATTGTCTGCCGGTGATCCCCTGCGCCAGTACCTGCTCGGTTTCCTGGCCTTCTGGTCCTATTTCGCGCTCGTGGTGGGCAAGGCCGTTGCCTGGCGGTTGAAGGGCTTCGAGCTCTGGCGGATAAAGGATGGAACGCTGACCGTGAAGAACAGCCTGTGGGGATACGGCAAGGCACACAACTACTTCGTGGACAACATCCAGAAACTGGGGCTGTTGAACGTGGACCAACGCAGTTGGAAGTGGCAGTTGAACCAGAGCGGCTGGGTGATCGGCGGTGAACGCCTCGGTTTCGAGCACATGGGCAAGAAGATCATTTTCGGCAAGGGGCTTACCGATGAGGAGGCCCGCCGATTGGTGCCCATCCTGAAGGATGCGCTCAAGCACGAGCGCAAGGCCGCGAATTAGTTCTGCTAGTGCGGCGTAATACGGAAGGCATTGCCGCGGATACGGCGCGTGTGCACACCATCGATCGTGCTTTCAAGGACCATGGCCTCCGCTGCCGCTGAGGCCATCACTTCATCCATGCGCAGCACGGCCCCCGAGGGTACGCCGGCCTCGATCAGCGATGTGAGAAGTCCGCTCCGCTCGAGCCTGGCGATCGGTGGTGCCAGTTCAGCGGCCAGCGCCGCCCGGTTCCTAACACGGTCCGTGTTGCGTGCATAGGATGGTGAATGGGGCAGGTGATGAAGCTGTAGCACCCCGCAGAGCGCCGCGAACTGTGCATCACTGCCTACGGCTAGTATGATGCGGCCGCCATCGGCACACCGGAAGGTCTCCCCATAGGGCGCGATGTTCGGGTGCAGCGTTCCCAAGGGCCCCGCGACGGCACCGGCCATCAGGTTGTTGCTGGCTTGGTTGATCAGTCCGGTGAGCGCCGCCTCCTCGAGCGATACCTCCACGAACGCCCCGCCACCATTGCGCTCGCGTTGCAGCAGGGCCAGCAACAGCCCTTCCTTCAATTGGTGAGCGGCCAGCACGTCGATCAGCGCGATGGGCAACTTGGCCAGATGATCGGCATCCGTACCGGTCATGCTTATATAGCCGGTCTCTGCCTGCAGCACCACGTCGAAGGCCGGTCGGTGCGGTTGGTCGGCGAAACCCTTGATATGGCCTTGCAGCAACCGTGGGTTGAGCATGCGTAATCGTTCGCGCGTGAGGCCGAGCTTTTCCTCATCGGCCGCCAGGTGGTTGGTGATCAGCACATCGGCCTTGCTCACCAACGCATCGAAGCGTTCGCGGTCCTCGCGGTCCTTGAGGTCCAGGAAGAGGTGCTCCTTGCCCCAGTTCACACTGCTGAAGTAGGCGCTTACCGGTGATGCCGGGTCCTCACTGGTAAGCTTCCATTGCCTGGTCACATCGCCCCCGGCACGTTTGTTCTCAACCTTCACCACGCGGGCACCGAGCTCGGCGAAGAACATGCCCACGCTGGGGCCGGCGAGCACGCCTGCGGTCTCGATCACGAGGAGGTCCTTGAACATGGGGCGAAGGTAGCGGGAGTGCCAGGCAGGGCCTGAAAACCGCTCGTATGCGCTTGGAATGGTAGTGATCTACTTGGACCCAGGCATCGGGATCGGCAGGTCTCTTTTTCGTGTCCGTCCTCGCTCGAGCAAGCTCGGCTCGGCCGTTCAAACGTTCCTGGGTAATGAACTGGATCGACCACGTTGTGGTCGGACCAGGTTTAGCCGTGAAGTGGATCAAGCCCGGGTCCGCTGCGCGTCCCTGGGGCTTTTTCGTGCGCTTTCTCGCTCGAGCAAGCTCGGCTCGATGCGCACGAGTTCATGGGGTAAATGACTGGATTGACCACTTCGTGGTCGGACCAGGTTTAGCCGTGAAGTGGATCAAGCCCGGGTCCGCTGCGCGTCCCTGGGGCTTTTTCGCGACCATCCTCGCTCGAACTGCGTTCGGCTCGGCAGGTCACGAAAAAGCCCCGACCGCTCCGCGGTCAGGGCTTCATCATCAAGTGCCCAGGACTGGACTCGAACCCGCACACCGGTTAAGGCACTACCCCCTCAAAGTAGCGTGTCTACCAATTTCACCACCTGGGCAGGTCACCGGCCTGAACGGGTCAGAGCGGTAAGGGGCCGCAAATATATACGCTGTCATTCATTCTGCCGACTTGCCCTGTTGCATCCGGCGATGCAGGAGTTCGGTGCGCACCGCAGCCAGCTTTCGGGCATGCTCAGGGTCCAGGTCGACATCGGCTTCCTGGGCTTCCTCCCACGCTTTCAGGGTCTCGGGATGCAGGCAAAGCAGTTGGAAGGCATGGTCGCTGGGCACTTCATTTCCGGGTCTCAACGGAACTCGGTGCTGCCCGTGGTACCGTCGGTCCCTGGTGGTCATGGTGCTGTAGGTTGGTGTTCATTGGCACGCGCTCCAAGCCGGATCGTGGAACCGGCATAAAGGTCGCGGCAGAGCGGACCGATCCCAAGGATGGCCCTGTCAACCTTTGTTATCACATGAAATGGGTGGCGGATGGATCTACCTCAACGACGAGAGCCTCCCTGTTCAGTAAGGCTTTCGTGATCCTGCCTTCGCCCTGCTCCACAGTGCTCCGGCAGGCAGGCCCGCTGGGGCTTCCCTCGACGCGGCTTCCGCCTAGCTCGGGATGAACTTCCCGCCCCAGCGGATAGCTTCGATCGAGAATGCCGGAAAAGAAAAAGCCCCTCGTCTCCGAGAGGCTTTCGTGATCCCGCTGGGGCTCGAACCCAGGACCCCAACATTAAAAGTGTTGTGCTCTACCAGCTGAGCTACAGGATCTTCCGCCTACTGCAACACCACTAGGGCGTTGCAATGGGAGCGCAAAAGTAACGATCCATCAGTAATGCGCAAACGTGTGCACATTACTTCTTCTCGAGGATGGGGTGCCGCTCGAACGGAACGCTGCGGTCGAAGAGATAGCGGTAGGTGGCCAGCGTGCGGTAATTCGCGGCGCCCAGGTTCTCGCAGACCTTGATCATCCGCGGATTGAAGTCGCCGATCCAGGTCAGGATGGTGTCCTTGTAAAGCTTCTTGTCCACGATGGTCTTCTCGCCGATCACGATCAATGCGCCCTCGATCCCTTTTCCCTGCCATTCCTTCGCCACGCCGAACACGATGCCGGTCATGGTCTTTACAGTACCCCGCCATTTGTGATACAGGAACTTCAGTTTGCCGATCCAGTTGAGGTCGCCGTTCACATAACGGAAGATCTCGTTCAGTTCCGGCAGGCTGATGTACATGGCAATGGGGCGTTCGTCGTAACGGACGAAGATGAGCAGCCGCGGATCCATCACAGGCTTCATGGCCTTCACGATCTTCAGCGCCGTGGCGAGCTCCATGGGCTTGTGGTTCTCGTGGTCCACCCAGGCGTCGTTGTACACTGTGCAGAAATCCTCGGCGATCTGTTGGACACTGCGGCCCACCGAGTCGTGCATGCGGATGCGCGGGTCGTCGGCAAGCTGCTTGTATTTGCGGTGGAAAATGGGCTGGGCCGGTACTTCCGCCGATCGTTTGAAGAACAATTGGTTGAAGTAGACCTGGAAGCCGTAGTTCTCCAGCAGTTGCTTATAGTAGGCCGGGTTGTAGTTGGTGCCGTAGATGGGCGCGTCGGTGAAATTCTCGATCAGCAGCCCCCAGAACATGTTGCGGTCGCCGAGGTTGATGGGGCCATCCATGGCCTGCATGCCTTTGCCTTTCAACCACTCGCGTGCAGCATCCAGAAGCATGTTCGCTGCCTGTTGGTCATCTATGCACTCGAAGAATCCCATGCCACCCGTTGGCTGCTTCTCCGTGTAGGCGGTCTTTGGATTGACGAAAGCTGCGATCCGGCCGATACAGCTGCCTTGCGCTCCATACAACACCCAGCGCGCCGCTTCGCCTTCCTTCAAGAGCTTGTTCCTTTCCGGGTCGAAGACCTTTTCCACATCCTGCTTCAGGTGCGGTATCCAGTTGGGGTCGGTGCTGTAGATGCTCCATGGCAGCCGCATCCAATCGTTCAGGGTGCGGGCATCGGTCACGGTCTTCAGTTCCATGGGTCGGGTCTTGCGTGGCGAAGGTCGTGATCTTCGGCAGCGTGTCTGCACCATCTTAGCGGCTCCTTTCCACCTTCTCATCATGCACATCGTGCTCATCGGCTTCATGTGTTCGGGTAAAAGCACCGTGGGGCGTGCGTTGTCCGCGCTGCTCGGACTGCCTTTTGTCGATATCGACCGGGTGGTGGAGAAGCGCGTGGGGCCACTGGTGCCTTACTTCCAACACCATGGGGAGGAGGCGTTCAGACAACAGGAGCACGAGGTGTTGATCGACCTGCTACAAGGCCCTGCTTCGGTGATCGCCACGGGTGGTGGCACGCCCTGCCTGTTCGATAATCTGGAGCGCATGAAGCAGGCGGGTACCGTGGTCTGGTTGGATGTGCCGCTGGATGCGCTGATGCCCCGCATCGAACGTTCCGGTGGCGATCGTCCCTTGCTGTTCGGATCGAAAGGGGATGCCCTTCGCGCCCGGGTGGAGGAATTGCTCGCCCCCCGCGAACCGGTCTACGCCCAAGCGGACATCATTGTGCAGGCCGCAGCTCCGCCACAAGTGGTGGCCGATCGCATCGCCAAAGCGCTGCTCCTGCCTCAGTCCAGGTAAACAGTGTCCTTGCGGCCCAGTTCCACGCTGATATGCTCTTGCGTGGTGGTGCTCAATGTCAGGCCAACGATATCGGCACGAATGGGGTAGGAGCGGTGGCGCCTGTCCACCAGCACTACGGTGGTCAATCGCTTCAACGGCACGGTCACCAAGTGTGCCGCGGCATACATCAGCGTGCGGCCGCTCATCAGCACATCGTCCACCAGCACCACGGTGCGTCCCCGCAGCGAGGCCAGCTCGGTGCTGAGCTTCACCGGGGCCTCCAAGGGCTTGTCCTTGTCCAGGGCGAGTTCCACGAGTTCCACCTCAAAGGAGGCCATGGCCGAAAGCAACCCCTGTAACCGCTTGGCCAAGGCCATACCGCGAGGTGCCACACCCACCACAACAATGCTCTTTTCGCTGTAGTTCTCCTCGTGCAACTGGTGGGCGATCCGCTGCAGCTTCCGCTGAACATGCTCGTGGTCCAGTACGATCGTGCGCTCGCTCATGGTCCGGACGAAAGTAAGCGATGGCTTCTAGTGGACCATGATGCGCCCGCTCTGCATGCGCCCATCGGACCAGTTCACCTGCCATAGCAGGGGGCCAGCATACTGTGCGGGAAGGATGACATGCTGTTGGCCGGCGTTCAGTTCATACCGCCCGATGACGCGTCCGCCGGGGTCCAGAATTGATAGGGCCGCTCTACCGATCAGACCGGTCACATGCAGCTGGCCGCCGCCTCCGAGTACACGGATGGCGTTGCCTGCTTCCTCGCCCCCCACACCTGCGCTGATCAGCTCGATGACATAGGTCGTGCTGTCCGTGCGCCCACAACCATCCACGGCCCAAAGTGAAACCGTATAGGAGCCCGGTCCGGCATAGGTGTGCAAAGGGTCAGCATCGGTGCTGGTGGTGCCGTCGCCCAGGTCCCAGAGCTGTGTGGCACCACCCACCGTGTTGTTCGCGAATTGCACCGTGGTACCGGTGGTCAGGGTCCAATCCCCATCGGCCACGGGGTCGTTCACGCCGATGTTCCACGGCAGGGTCGCATCCGCAACAATGGTGCTGGCCATGGTGCGCACGGCGAGGGCTTGTTCCGCAGTGATGCCTGCGGGTACCATGGTGGCCTCCACGCACGAGCGACGGAACAAGGTGCTGGCCAAGGTGGACGCGGCGATGTAGCTGCCCAGCACGTTGGGGTGGCTGCCATCGGTGTACAGGCCGGTGGTCGGGAAGGCGTTGCGGTGCGTGCGCCAGACCTCTCCTGCCGGGGCGCACCAGGCATTGTTCTGCGCGGCCATTTCCACATAGCTCTCGTACAGGCGTTGTTGCATGCCGTCATAGGTGCATAGCGGTGGATAGTTGGGGCAATTGGCGGCATCGCCGTTCTCGCGTCCCCAGGTCATCAAGTAGACCACCTCGGTGCAGGGGTTGGCCGCTCTTACCTGCTGTGCCAGTTGGGTGGCGTAGGGGTACACTTCCACGGCCACCTGGGATGGGGGGAACGCAGGCCGTTGGCTTTGTTCCTGAAAGACCACGAAGTCCCAATCACCTTGGGCAATGGCCGTTTGTGAGGCCGCATAGGTGGTATGCCCCTGAAAGGTGTACCCACCCGGTGCCACCATGCCGGTCTGCACGGTCTCGCCCATGCTGGCGGCCAATTGGGTGAACATGCCAGGGAGGTCGTTCGAGTAGGTGTAGCTGTTGCCGATGAAGAGCACACGGGTGGTCTGGGCATGGGTCACCAAGGACCAGCAGCCCAACAGGAAAACAAGGGGTCGCATTATTGGGATGACTTTGGAATAGCTCTTTACGTTGCCTGGCCTGCCCAGGTATTCGCTCTCGGTAAGCCGTGTGCCGGTGTACTTGAACACGCGGTCCAGCAGTTCCAATAGTTCTGGGTTCAGCCGTTTGAACCGGATGCATGAGCGACCGGTATCGTATATCATCAGTTCGTTCTTGAAGGCCACCAGCAGGTCGTAGGGCATGATGTACACGGCCATGAAGCTCTTCTGGCTGGCCAGGGCGGCCAAGGCATGCCCATCGAGGTGGAAGGTGGGCATGCCGTAGGCCATGTCCTCCTTGATCGCCGGCCAGATCCCCAGTAGCGTGGTGCGGATGGCATCCAAGGCCATGCGTCGGTCATCCGGCAGCTGGGCCAGATATTCCGGCACGGTGGCGGCGGCGATCTTCAAGGCGTGTGGCATTGGGCTCCGTGAAGTTCGGAAAGATCGGGCAATACCTAGCCTAGGTCCACTTCCAATTTGGTGATCCGGTCCAAACGCACTTCCCCGCCATGGTCCAGTCGCAGCCACTCGGCCTTATCGCGATGGAACAGGTCCACAATGCGCCCGCTCAACGATCGCCCGTCCGATAGCATCAGGTGTACCGGCTGTTTCAGCGTGGCGGCCGCTTCGTAGTGGTCGTACAGGTTGCAGTCAATGGGCGTGTAGGCGGCCTCCTTTTCCGCAGCAAGCCACAGTTCGCGCCCTGCCCGCGGGGCGATGGAGTTGTGGCACGCTTCCATGGAAACCCGCGTGAAGTGCTTCGCGAACAGTGGCATGTAGTCCGCCTTGAAGCCTCCAAAGGGTGGCCGGTCCGCGTTGAGCGTGTCGTTGAAGAGCACGCCCACGAGCTTGCCGCCGGGCCTGTCTGCCGTGGCAGGCTTCAGCAGGGTATGCATGTGGGCGACGTACCGTTGTCGCAACGTGGGATCAAGGGCGCAGAAGAAGGTCTGCTCCAGGATGCGGTCATACTGGCCTTCGTGGGCGAAGAAGTCCCCCACGATCAAATGGTCCTTCGGGAAGTCCGGACAGCGGGAGCGGAGGTCCTTGAACGGCGCGTCCGTCAGGTCGATCACGAACACATTACGGAAGCCTTGGCGATGCGCGTACTCCGCCTCCCATGCCCGCCCACCACCGGGTATGAGGATATTCAGGTCCTTGTCGGTCAGCTGGTCGAGGTATTCTTTCAGTGGGGTGGAGGGCCCGCCCAGGTCCCAGCCGGTCTCGCCGTTGTGGTAGCGGCATTCCCAGAAGGTGCGATCGAGGTTCATGGGGCGAAGTTCAGGCTGGATAGAAGAGAACGGAGAATGGACCTGCCTTTCGATAGGCAGGCGGGGATGAACGTGAGTGACATCGAACTCGGTCCAGGTTCATCTACGCCTGTTCTGCAGTGGTTCAGGCGAATACTCCTCAACCGGTAGTTGCACATACGCTGCGACGCGTTCAGCGAGCGCGAACGCTTCTTCACGATCATCGCAGGCCTTCACCACTTGTTTCTTTCGATGGGTTTTGTCAAGCAACACGACATCGAAGTTCCATTCCTCGAAGTCCTGTGAACGTTGGCTCCGGGAGTACATGGTGCTTACCCGCTTGGTCCGCAGCACGGAGATCGCCGCGAACCGGCCCAGGTTCTCCCATTTTCCCCACCTCAGGCTCAATAGGGCATTGTACTCCCGGAGCCTTCCTTTCCCTTTGTCGATCTCTGTACCGGCGGTGGCCAATGCAGCGGCGAAAAAAACCAGTGC
>JBEICT010000056.1:0-14879 GCA_040383865.1 Flavobacteriales bacterium
CGGCACCCGGCGCCACGGCCTACTCCCTGAATGGAGGCCTGCCCCAGATCGGCCCGGTCTTCTCCAATGTGTGCCCCGGTGCGCAGCAGGTCACCGCGGCCAATTCGAGCGGTTGCTTTGCACAGGCCGACGTGAACGTGGCCCCGGGGCTTCCCGTGGTGGCCGGGTTCACGGCCACACCTGCCGCAGCGACCACACTGAACCCGCACTTCGAGCTCACGAACACTTCCGTGAATGGTGTGGAATACCTTTGGGACCTGGGTCCCTTGGGCACCAGCACGGATGTGGATATCGCCGTTTCACTGCCCGAAACGCCCGGTGAGACCACTGTTTGCCTCACCACCACCAACAGCCAGGGTTGCACGGACAGGTACTGCTCCGCCTTGATCGTGCTGCTGGATTTCGCCCTGTACGTTCCGAACGCATTCACCCCTGATGGGGATGGTGTCAACGATGAGTTCTTTGTGGTGGGCGACCCCATCCTGAACATGAACTTCGAACTCCTGATCTTCGATCGGTGGGGCGAGCTGATCCATTCCAGCAACGACCTTACGAAGCCTTGGGATGGGCGCTACGGGGGAACGGATTGCATGCAGGGGCAATATGTATGGCGGGTGTCGGTGAAGGACCCCTACACCGCTGAGGTACGTTCCTTCAAAGGCCATGTGAGCCTGTTCCGTTAGTCTTGCAATGGCATAAGCCGGCGGCCTGGGACGATCCGCCCCCTCTTCCACATCGTTCCATCGCCTCATGAAACTGTCCGTCATCATCGTCAACTATAACGTGCGCGCCTATCTGGAGCAATGCCTGCGCACGGTGTTCACCGCTCTTGAAGGGCTGGAAGGTGAAGTGTTCGTGGTGGACAACCAGAGCACGGACGGAAGCGTGGAGCTTGTTCGGGAGAAATTCCCACAGGTGAAGTTGATCGCCAACACCGAGAACGTGGGATTCAGCCGCGCGAACAACCAGGCCATTCGCGTGGCACAAGGGGAATATGTGCTGCTGCTCAACCCCGATACCGTAGTGGGCGAGGATGTGTTCCACAAGGTGGTGGGATTCATGGACGCACACCCCAGGTCAGGCGGCCTGGGCGTGAAGATGATCGATGGCACAGGGCATTTCCTGCCCGAATCGAAACGAGGGTTGCCAACACCACAGGTGGCCTTCTTCAAGATCATCGGATTGTCCCGTTTGTTCCCGAAGAGCCGGTTGTTCGGCCGCTACCATCTGGGCCACCTGCCAGAGAACGAGGCCGCCCCGATCGAGATCCTGTCAGGTGCCTGCATGTTCCTGCGTAAGAAGACCTTGGACGAGGTGGGCCTGCTGGATGAGAGCTTCTTCATGTACGGCGAGGATATCGACCTGAGCTACCGCATTACCCTGGGAGGGTACGACAACTGGTACTTCCCCGATGCCCATATCATCCACTATAAGGGTGAGAGCACGAAGAAGAGCAGCGTGAACTACGTGTTCGTGTTCTATAACGCCATGGCCATCTTCGCTCAGAAACACTTTGCCCGCAGCGGCGGGGTGTTCCCTGCGCTCATCAAGGGCAGCATTTACCTCAGCGCGGCGGCGGCCATTGCCACACGTTTCATCAACAGGACACTGCTCCCCTTCCTGGACGTGCTCGCCATTGTGCTTGTGCTCGCTTTGTCGCCTGTGGTCCCACAGCGGTGGCCGTTCATTCAGGAACTGGGCACCGACCTGTTGATCGGACTGGGCGTCGTGGGCTGGACCGCGCTGTTCGGTGGATACGACCGCCCATTGCGGTTCATTCCTCCGGTAAAAGCCTTGCTCGCATTGCTCGCTGTTGGCGGTTCGCTTTGGTGGTCATTGTCCGGTACGATGAAAGACCTTCTGGAGACGGCAATGCTCTGTACCTGGGCCACGGCCGCCATGCTGTTCGTCCGCCTGGTGCTCCATCTCCTCCGCATCCGGGGATACGGACTTCGTCGTAAGGAACGCGAGCGCATCCTGGCCATCGGGTCCAAGGAGGAGGCCCGGCATGCCTTGGCATTGCTCTGGCAGACCCATTTCGGCCTCGGCTGGTCCAGCACGACCCCGCCCGGCACACCGAACACAACGCCCGAGGCCCTGGCCCGCACCATCCGTAAGCATCGGGTGGGCGAAGTGGTGTTCTGTGCGAAGGACCTTTCCTGGGGGGGCATCATCACCATGATGGAACAGCTGCGGAAGAGCGGTGCGGAGTTCAAGATCGCGCAGCCGGCACGGGAGTTCATCATTGGTCCCAGCAGTATCGAAAGCCTCGCGGACCTCTACGTACTGCAAGAACATGCGTTGATCACCCCCGGTGGGCGCCGGGCCAAGCGCATCTTGGACGTGGTGGTATCGGCACTAATGCTCCTCCTGGCCCCGTTGGTGGCGCTTACCTTTCCCAAGGGTGCAAACCGATTGGGCGACGCTGTGGAAGTGCTCGCGGGGAAACGTAGCTGGGTAGGCTACCTACCGACCTCCCGCAGGGCACTGCGATTGCCTTCGCTCCTCCCAGGAGTGTTCAACCTGGCCATCGAACAGGCCAACGCCCCCACGGAACGGGTCTCGGTGCGCATGAACGCTTTGTACGCCAAGGACTATGAACCGCTGAAGGACCTGCGCTTGGTATGGCGCGGCCTGCGCTCCGAACGGTGATCGCGGGCACCCTCGCTTTGTGCGGCATCGTTACCTTTGGCCGGGTCCGCAACGGACCTGAGCGAACATGTCCCAGATCGAGATCCTGTTGCCCAAAATGGGCGAAAGCGTGGCTGAGGCCACCATCATCAAGTGGTTGAAGAACGAAGGCGACCGGGTGGAGGCCGACGAGCCCATTGTGGAGATCGCCACGGACAAGGTGGACAGCGAGGTTCCTGCCCCCGAGGCAGGCATCCTCCTGAAGCGATTGGTGAACGAGGGCGATGTGGTGAAAGTGGGGCAGGCCATTGCCCAAGTGGGCAGTACGGCAGGTGCTTCGGCCCCTCAGGCTGCTGCGGCACCTGCGGCCAAGCCCCAGGCCGTGGCCGCTCCCCCTGCATCCAATGGCACATCCGCACCCGCTGTGCCGGACACAGTGGCCGCTGCACCGGTGGAACGCACCGGGCCCAGTGGCAAGTTCTATTCACCCTTGGTGCGGAACATCGCCCAAAGCGAAGGGATCTCCTTGCAGGAATTGGAGAACATTGCCGGGAGCGGTCAAGGCGGACGCGTCACGAAGAAGGACGTGCTGGATTACCTGCCCAACCGCAATGCCCGATCCGCACCTACCCCTGTTACAGCCGCTGCCGTTCAGGCACCGGCGGCAGCGCCAGCGCCGGCTCCAGCACCAGCCTTGATACCCGCGGCTGGCGACGAGCTGATCGAAATGGACCGCATGCGCAAACTGATCGCCGACCACATGGTGATGAGCAAGCGCACCAGTCCGCATGTCACCAGCTTCGTGGAGGCCGACGTGACCAACCTGGTACACTGGCGCGACAGGGTCAAGAAGGCCTTTGAACAGCGGGAGGGTGAGAAGCTCACCTTCACCCCAGTGTTCATCATGGCCATTGTGCAGGCCATCAAGGAGATGCCGATGGTGAACGTGCAGGTGGACGGCTACACCATCATCAAGAAAAAGGATATCAACATCGGTATGGCCGCCGCCATGCCGAACGGCAACCTCATCGTGCCCGTGATAAAGAACGCCGACCAATTGAACCTGGTGGGCCTGGCCAAAAAGGTGAATGACCTGGCCAATCGCGCCCGCACAGGCAAATTGCTGCCCGACGAGATCAGTGGGGGCACGTACACCGTGACCAACGTAGGCACCTTCGGCAACGTGCTGGGCACGCCGGTCATCAACCAGCCGCAGGTCGCCATCATGGCCACTGGCGCCATCCGCAAGAAACCGGCCGTGATCGAGACACCGCAAGGCGACCTCATCGGCATACGGCACCAGATGTTCCTGTCCCATTCCTACGACCACCGTGTGGTCGATGGCGCGCTCGGAGGTCGTTTCGTGCGGCGTGTGGCCGATATCCTGGAGGCCTGGTCCATCGACCAACCCTATTGATCGACGCCCGCAAGAGGAAAATCCTACATTTAGCCACCTTTCGACCTCCGGACCTTGAACCTATTCCCCATGAAGTACGGCCACGCATCCGCGTTGCTGATCTGCTTGCTCATTTGCTCTGCAGGTCTGTTCGCGCAGCCCACGAACACCTCGTTCAACTGGAAGTTCGAGGAGGCCAACAAGTTGATGGAGGAGAAGCTGTTCAGCCAGGCGGCCGAGATCTGGGCGGAACTGGTGACTGCCGATGGCGAGAACGCAAACCTCAATTATAAACTGGGCCTTTCGTACTACAGTTCTTACAACCAGAAAGCAAAGGCACTGCCCTACTTGGAGCGGGCCTCACAGCTACGTCAGTCCAAGAACACGGGCGGGTTCAACTCTGCGGGATACGACCCTTTCGAACCCAAGGAACGCAATGCCCCTGTGGAGGTGGACTATTACCTGGCCCGTTCCTATCACCTGAAGAACGACCTGACCAAGGCTGATGCCTATTACCAGAAGTTCCTGGACGAGACCCAAGGCAAACATGCCATGGCCCCGTTGGCCGTGCGTGGCAAGGAACAAGTGGCCAATGCACGCGCGCTTCAGGCGACCCCGTTGAATTATGCCATTTTCAATGTTGGTCCGAAGATCAACGGGGAGTACCCGGACTTCAGCCCGGTGCTTTCCGTGGATGGCAATGCCCTGTTCTTCACTTCGCGCCGCATCCGTCCCGATAGTTCCAATCGCGGAATTCTGGACCCCTTGGCAGGCATGCCTCATGAGAACATCTACGTGAGCTTCAAGGACCGCGAGGGCAACTGGCAACCTGCAGAACTACTGAACGTGAACCCGCCCGGTGCCGGACACATGGCCGTGGTGAACGTTTCAGCTGACGGACAGACCTTGGTGATCTACCGTGATGACGGCGGCGACGGCAACCTGTATGAAAGCAAGCTGGTCGGTGAATTGTGGAGCGATCCCGTGCTGATGGGCTCGGACATCAACACCAAGGCTTGGGAGACCCATGGCGCGCTCACGGCCGACGGCAATACTTTTTACTTCGTCAGCGACCGCAAGGGAGGTATCGGCGGCAGGGACATCTACCGGGTGGTGCGCCTGCCTAACGGTCAGTGGAGCAAGGCCCAGAACCTGAGTACAATTGTGAATACGCCATACGATGAGGACGGCGTGTTCATGCATCCCAATGGTCGGTTGATGTTCTTCTCGTCCACCGGACACAACTCCATGGGTGGCTTCGACATCTTCACCACCGAACTGCAGGACGATGGTAACTGGACCGTGCCGAAGAACTACGGTTACCCGTTGAATTCGCCCGATGATGATGTGTTCTTCGTTACCACGGCCGATGGTCGCCGGGGCTACTTCAGTTCAGACAAGATCGAGGGCTTTGGTGAGAAGGACATCTACTACGTGGACCTGCCCTCCGACATGGAGAGCGAGGGCCTCACGGTATTGAAGGGCTACATCGTCCCTGCCCAGGGAGAAACACTACCGCCGAGCACGATCCTGTATGTCACCGACAAGAGCACCGGCGAGGTGAAGGCCTACAAGCCTCGTCAGCGTGATGGTGTTTATGTAGCCATCCTCCCTCCCTGCAAGGAATACAACCTGGACTATCGTGTGAACGACGTGACCGTTCACACGGAGGATATCTTCGTGGAATGCGAAAGCTCTTATCAGGAGATCAACAAGGAGATCTACCTGAATCCGGTCTCTTTGGTGGGACCTGCAAGCATTGTGGACCTGCCCAAGGGATCGCCTCCCGGTAAGAAAGAGAGCGGCAAGGCCGTGACCGGGGCGGCTGGTGCAGCGGGCGTCGCTGCAGGCAAGGAGGCTAAAAAGCCTTTGACCGATGCCGAGATCAAGGAGAAGGCAGAGAAGCATGTGGCCCCCGATGCCAAGTACGCCGATGAGTACGGGAAATACTACGCGTACAACATGAAGGACATCGACCTGAACGAAGATCGCTGGCAGCAATTCGTGAACGTGGTGGTCGACCTGATCAACAAGAACGGTGAAGCCCGTGTGGTGATCGAGGCCAGCGCCTCCAAGGTGCCCACCAAGACCTTTGGCACCAACGAGAACCTGAGCCGCCAGCGCATGGAGGATGCCCGCAAACGTCTCATCGAGGCCGTGCAGGCCCGTGGAGTGGATGCCAGCAAGCTCAAATTGGAGGCCGTCAACAACTTGGTGCAGGGCCCTCGCTACCAGAGCGATTACCAGAACACCGATAAGTACGGCAAGTTCCAGTTCGTGAAGCTGAAAGTGCGTTGATCGAAGGTCTCGGCCTGTAACGGGACATAACTGTACAACGGCGGCCGGAGCCCTGTACCATCAGCATCCAACGCTCACCGACCATGGCGACAATACCACCGGAAGAACTCGGCCGGTTCTCGTGGAAGCGCCCCTTGACCTCGTACACCCGCGTGCATGATGCGGTCACGAGATACGTCATGCCGTTCATCCGCAACCGGCGTTGGTTGGTGCGGAACAGGCGGTGGTCCGAACAGGAATACTTGAACGTTGGTTGCGGGTATGGACTTTACGAAGGCTTTGTGAACCTGGACTACATCTGGAAACCGGGGGTGCTCTGTTGGGACGTTTCGCGGTTGGATAAAGAGCCGCTCCCCTTCCCCGCCGATCACTTCAAAGGCATCTACACCGAACATTGCCTCGAGCACATCGACCTGAACGCTGCCTGGGCCTGTTTGGGCGACCTCTACCGCGTACTGAGACCTGGCGGGCGTATCCGCATCATCGTACCCGATGGCGAGATCTACATTGATGGGTACAACGCCCATAGGGCTGGCCGACCTGTTGAACTGCCCTATGCCAAGCAGAACAAGGAAGCCACACCCATGATCAGCCTCAACCGTGTAGGACATGATGCGCACAAGTTCCTATACGACTTTGAGACACTGGCCTACATGCTGAAAGAGATCGGCTTCACGGCGATCAGCAAGGAGCGATTCGGTTCCGGGAAGGACCCTTTCCTGCTCCGGGACAGCGAACACCGCGAGTGGGAATCCCTCTACGTGGAGGCCGTGAAATGATCATTCCCACTCAATCCTTGCCATGCGACTGACACTCGACCGGCCCCTCGCCTTCTTCGACCTGGAGACCACCGGCACACGCATTGGTCGCGACCGCATCGTACAGATCGGCATAATACGCCTTCAGCCCGATGGCGAGCGTGAGCGGTACCAGACCCTGGTGAACCCCGGCATGCCCATCCCGCCTGAGGCCACCGCCGTCCATGGCATCACCGATGCGGATGTGGCCGATGCCCCCGCCCTGGATGAAGTGGCCCGGGAGATCCTCGATCAATTGGCCGGCTGTGATCTGGCCGGCTTCAACCTGCTCCGCTTCGATGTGCCTTTCCTGGCCGAGGAGCTCTACCGCGCAGGGTTCGATTGGGACCACGCCAGCCTACGCATTGTGGACGTGCAACGCATCTACCACCAAATGGAACCCCGGAACCTGAGCGCTGCGCTCCGGTTCTATTGTGGTCGCGAACACGATGGCGCCCACGATGCCATGGCCGATGTGGAGGCCACGGCAGATGTACTGATCGCCCAGTTGGACAGGTACTCCGATGCCCTGCAAGGGACCGTTGATTTCCTCGGAGAGCTCAGTGGTGACCGGCAGCGAAGCCCGGATGCGGCCGGCAAGCTCATGTTCGACGACCGAGGGACCATCTGCCTTGCCTTTGGCAAATACAAAGGCTGGACCTTGGAGAACATCGGCCGCAATGACCCCGGTTACCTGCAGTGGCTGATGACCAAGGCCGAACTGCCCGGCAGCACCCTAGGCATCATGCGCAGTGCACTGGCCGACCTTAATTCCTGAAGTGAACGATGAAGATCATTTGCATTGGACGCAACTACGGCGAGCACGCGAAGGAATTGGGAAACGAACAGCCGGATGAGCCGGTGGTGTTCCTGAAGCCAACATCCGCGCTGATCCCAAAGGATGGACCGATCGAGTTACCGGCCTTCAGCAATGACGTGCATCACGAGATCGAACTGGTCTACTCCATCCGCCGCCACAATGGTCGTGCCGAGGCAGACCGGGTCACCGTTGGCCTTGACCTCACTGCGCGCGATGTCCAGACCGAACTGAAGCGAAAAGGCCTGCCGTGGGAAAAGGCCAAAGCGTTCGATGGCTCGGCTTACGTGGCGGAGACCTTCACCGCACTGGACTCCTTCCCTCCCGGCCACCACATCGACTTCCTGCTGAAGAAGAACGGCCATGTGGTACAAAGCGGCCACAATGGGCAGATGATCTTTGATGTGGCCACCCTCATTGCCCATGTGGAACGTTACATGACGCTCGATAACGGGGACCTCCTCTTCACCGGAACGCCCGCCGGTGTAGGAGCCTTGAAGGCCGGTGACCATCTGGAAGGCTTTCTGCTGGGCGACCTGGTCTTTGACCTCGTTGTTGAGGCAGCGCCTTCACACCGTTGAGATACCTTTGCGAACCACCCTTCCCTAGAGAACGCGCACACGAATGACCAAGATCGTCCAAGTCGGCAACATCGCCTGTGGCAGCGACCAGCTGTTCCTCATCAGCGGGCCCTGCGTCATCGAGACCGAGGACATCATGATGCGCACCGCCGAGAAGCTCAAGGAGGTCAGCGAGCGCATGAAGGTGCCCGTGATCTACAAGAGCAGCTTCACCAAGGACAACCGCAGCAGCGTCGATTACTACCAGGGTCCGGGACTTGAGGAGGGCCTGAAGATGCTGGAGAAGGTGAAGAAGCAGTTCGGCTTCCCCCTGCTCACGGACATCCACTATCCCAGCCAGGCCAAGGCCATCGCCGAGGTGTGTGACGTGATCCAGATCCCCGCCTACCTCTGCATGCAGACGGAATTGGTGACGACCACCGCGAAGACCGGCGCCGTGGTGAACATCAAGCATGGACAGTTCCTTGCTCCGGAGAACATGATCAACCCGGCGAAGAAGTGCGAGAGCGTCGGCAACGGCAAGATCATCCTCACGGAGCGCGGCTACACCTTCGGCTATAACGACCTGGTGGTGGACCCGCGTGCGTTCTATCACCTGCGCAATACCGGCTATCCGCTGGTCTTTGACATCACGCACAGCATCCGTAAGTACGGCATCCCCAGCGCCGATCCGCGCGGCGGCAACCGCGAAGTGATGCCCACCATCGCCCGGGCCGGTGTGGCCGCAGGTGTGGATGGCGTGTTCATTGAAACGCACCCGGACCCCAGCACCGCCAAGTGCGATGCCGCCAGCCAGCTCTGCGTGACCGACCTGGAGGAATTCCTCAAACCCCTGCTCGATCTTCACGCCGTGGAGGTGAAGCACCGCCACCAACTCGCCAACGCCTGATCGAAGCACCCGTACTCGCGACCCAATGGGTCGCCCCAACGGGTGCGATCAGCCACCTCATCTGAACCAACCCACACAGCACTCCGCACCATGGAACTCTACCTCGACAGCGCCGACATCAAGGAGATCGACGAAGCCTTCAAGCTCGGCTTCCTCACCGGCCTCACCACCACGCCCACCTTCATGCACCGGGGCGGGGTCACCAACATCGACAAGATGATCCTCGACCTCGCCAAGAAGGTCCCCATCCTGCAGGTGGAGGCCCTGGGCGAGACCGCCGAGGAGGTGGTGAAGGAGGCGAAGCGCCAGCTGAAGATGGGCCTCAAGAAAGAGACCACCGTCTTCAAGATCCCCGTGAGCCTCGAAGGTCTTCGGGCTTGCCGCATGCTGCGCAACGAAGGCATCATGGTGAATGTGCACCTGGTGTACACCATCCAACAGGCCTACATGGCCATGCAGGCGGGTGCCAGCTACGTGTGCCCGCTCGTGGGTCGCCTGCAGGACCAGGGCCACGACGCCCTCGCCCTCGTGGAACAGTGCGTGCGCGCCGTGAACTACTACGGCTACGACACCAAGATCATGTTCAGCAGCGTACGCACCGTGGAGCACGTGCGCAATGCCGTTGAACTGGGCGTACACACGATCACCGTGCCCTGGAAGCTGATGAAGCAGCTCACCGACAACCACTTCACGGCCATCGGCACCAAGCAGTTCTACGTGGACACGCGCCTGATAACCATGAAGGTGAAGGACGTGCTCTCGCGCAGCAATCCCACTGTGAAGGACAGCGCCACCGTGAGCGAAGCGCTCGTGGAGATGACCAAGCACGGCTTCGGCGCGGTGATGGTCGTGGACGGCAAAGGCAAGAACCTGGGTGTCTTCACCGATGGCGGCCTGCGCCGTGGCATCGAGAAGGAGGGCAACAAATTCCTCGCGAAGAAGCTGAGCACCCTGAAGTTCAACGCACCCTTCAGCATCAGCCCGGAGGCCCTGCTGGACGAAGCCCAGAAGGCATTCAAGGAGCACAAGGTGGACACGTTGAGCGTGAGCGAGAACGGCAAGCAGCTCGGCATGCTCGACATCCAGGACCTGATGAAGGCGATCGCGGGGTAGGCTGCCCGCCGGCCTGCGCGCGTTGCGTGTTGTGTAAGTGACGCGTTACGTGTTGCGGGTGCGATGATCGGATGCGCAACACGTAACACGCAACCCATTAACGTGTCCCTCCTTCAGCCCTTCACCGCCAACGGCCTTCGCGCCACCGCCCCGGAGCCCGAGCTGCTGCGCCGCCTGGCCCGCACCAAGGCCGTGCTCTTCGACTGGGACGGCGTGTTCAACGACGGCTTCAAGGATGCCGAGGGCGGCAGTCCGTTCAGCGAGGTGGGCAGCATGGGCGTGAACCTGCTGCGCTTCGCCCTGTGGCTGCGCAACGGACACCTGCCCAAGGCCGCGGTGATCACCGGCCAGCACAATCCCTATGCGGAGCGCTTCGCCCAGCGCGAGCGGCTGCACGGCGTGTACATGGGCTTCACCAACAAGCCCGAGGCCTTCGATGCCTTCCTCGCGAAGCATGGCCTGCAGGCCGATGAGGTGGCCTTCTTCTTCGACGATGTGCTGGACCTGCCCGTGGCGGCGCGCTGCGGCCTGCGGGTGATGATCGGCAGCCCGGTGACGGCCTGGCTCGTGGAGCAGGCCATCGCACGCGGCGAGGTGGACCTGGTCACGGCCAACAGCGGCGGGAATAACGGTCTGCGCGAGGCCACGGATGTAGTGATGGCCCTGCTTGGTGTAGGCCGTGACGTGATCGCGCACCGCGCCGGCTACTCCGATACCTACCAGCGCTACCTCGCCGAACGGCAGGCCGTGGTGCCGGAGATCGTGCGGAACACCCGGTGATCAGCCTTTCATCTTGAACCTCACGGTGGTGCTTCCCGCTCCCACCTTGAAGGAGGCCTGCTCGAACGAAGGCGGACCGAAGGTGCCCATGGCATCGTTGCTGAATCCATAGGGTTCCTTCGGGATCCCCATGAAGTTGGTATCGAGCTTCCCGTTGCGGTCCACATCGTGGAATGCCTTGATGGCGTAAGTGCCGGGGACAACATCCTTGAGCACCAACCGCACCACACCACCCTCTGCCTTCACCTGGGCCAGGCGACAACCTTTCTCGCTCTCATAGGACCCAGCCGTGGGGCAAAGCACCAGGTTCAGCATCCCTCCCGCTTCCGGCTTGTTCAATTGCACTTCGATGGTGAGCTGCTGTTGTGCCATGACATGGAACCAGCAAGAAGGGTGATGAGAAGGAGCGAGGTCCGCATGAGAGATCGGTTGTTCACAGGAGTTCCGATGGCACGCTTCAATTGCTCACGGAAGATGATCCGGGGGATCTCCATGGCACCCAATTGCTGCGTGAACGGGTTGATGTACTGGGTATCGAACAGGATGAATTGCTGCTGGCGAAGCTGTGAGACCAAGGCATGGAACGCCACCTTACCCGCATTGTTCGTTCCGAACATGCTTTCCCCAAAGAACGCACGCCCCAACTTGACGCCATAAATGCCGCCAGCGAGCCGGTCGCCTTCCCAACACTCCACACTGAACGCAAGGCCGGCCCGGTGAAGCGCGAGGTAGGATCGGATCATCCGCTCGTCCAACCAGGTTTCCTCCCGATCGGCACAGGACCGTATCACCGCCTCAAAAGCGTGATCTACCGTGGTGCGGAAGCGGCCTGAGCGTATCACCCTGGCCGTACGTGGATCAGGCACGATCGTTGACAGGTCGAAAACGGCCCGCGGATCGGGATCGTGCCAATAAATATGGCCATCCTCATGGGCCATCGGGAATCGCCCTTGGTAATAGCCATTCACCAGCTCCTGCACCGGTATGGTCGGGACCGGTCGGTGGATGCTCATTCCTTTACCACACGAGAGGAAAGCACCATGTCGCCGAAGCTGATCCGGAGCACATATACACCCGGGTCCAGGGGATGAAGGCCGGAAACGAGCAACCGTTCGGAACCCACACCCCGACCGGAAGTACGCCATTGCAAGCGGCCCGAAGCATCGATCACCTCGGCGGTCCATGTGCCCTTCACGGCAGCAGGCAGCAGTACTTCCAGACGATCGGTGAAAGGGACCGGATGAACCTTCATTCCTGCGCTTGCAACATCTTCGGAAATGCCGGTGGTGGCATCGAGGAAAAGATGGGCCTGCATGAAGTCGGGGATGCCATAGCCCATGGAGTCATTGGGGGCTGTCCAGAGCGATGCGCTGCGACGAACGGCATCCATGATCTCCGTGGAAGTACGACCCGGATGCAATTGCCAGAGGCACGCCACCAATCCGGCGAGGATCGGCGAAGAGAAGGACGTACCGCTGATAGGCACCACGAACTCTCCGGCGGCATCGAGCCCGATGGCTCCCCAGCCCATGGCCATTACATCGGGCTTCACACGACCATCGGCACTGGGACCGCGCGAACTGAACGGGGCCACCTGCTCCTGATCCCCCACTGCACCCACGGCCAGTATGTTGACGGCGTCGGCCGGGGCGCTGATGTAATACCATTCGCTCTGTCCGGAGTTACCGGCACTGTTCACCGGCACCATGCCTTTCATGGCCGCAATGCCTGCTGCAATGCTGATGCGGGCAGTAAGGCCGTTCATGTCAGCATATGCGTGGTCCTGTGCAGGATCGTCGAAGCGGGTATAGCCCAGCGAGGTGTTGAGCACGTCGCAACCCAGGCTGTCGCAGAGCTCGGCCCCGGCCACCCAATTGTCCTCTTCCACGATGTATTCCGTGGCCGCCTCTTCCGTGCGCACCAGCACATAATCCGCTGCGGGAGCCGTTCCGATCAAATAACCAGGCATCACTGCGGTCATACAGGAGAGCACACTGCGGCCATGCCAGTGGTCCGCATAGACATCGCCATCATGGTTGACCATATCGCGTGTGAACACAATGCCTTCACGATCGCGCAGATCGTCGAAGGCTGCGATCGTGTTGGCCTGATCGAACCCCGAATCGAGCACCCCGATGAGCATACCCTGACCTTGCGCGTTCATGGCATGCAACAGGTGGCCGTTGAGCATGGCGATCTGGGTAAAGGAGGCACCGTAATCCCCGCTGCCACCACCACGCTCGGCAGGTGCCATGGGCAGCGCGAATTTGTCCGGGGACACCGGGGCGCCCTGCAACCGTTGCGTGGATCGGACCTGCTGCACAAAGGGCAACTGCATGATGGCCAGCAACGCATCAGGGTCCGTGGTGCGGATGGTGATGGCATTGAACCATTTACTGCGGTTCACCAACTGCACGTCGCCCGTGGCCAGCACGCCAGCGATATAGGCAGGGTCCACAGGAAGGTCGAGTTCATCGAGCGCTATGCCCTGTGCCTGGCGCCGCGCAATGGCCCGGGCCGCAAGGAACTGCTCCGGCGCATCAAGGGAATAGGGGGTGTTCGACTTGTCGGTGAACTGCACCCAGTAGGTGTCCGGGGCTGTTTGCGCGTTCGACAGCAACGAACAGGTGAAGGCCAGCAGGGCCAGGAGCAGCTTAAAGCGAGGCATGTCGGAAGCGAAGGTCATTCTGTGCCGTGGTCCAGGGCCAACATGTTCAATCGGAAGCCAACCACCCGCACCACAGGCGGCTGGTTGGGCGGATAGGTCGTCTGGCGGTTCATTTCCTCCCAGTACTTGCTCACGAGTCCCACTCCTTTGGCGTACCGCTCCTCGAAGTTGCGGGTGACCACCAGATTGGGCGGCATGGTATTGCGGACCAGCACTGTCTCGCCATACGTATGGGTAGCGCTCGCCCACGGCTGACCCACGTTCCGATGGGCCACGAGCAGTTCATCGTCGGTATTGAACGTGTTCAGGTCCCAACTGCGGGCTTCGCGCACCGGAAAGGAGAGCTTCAGCCTGCGCTTGTTCTCCTCGGTGACCTCCGCTGCGGTGCTGTTCACCGTTAACGTCCACACATCCCGGGGCACCCAATTGCCTTCGCCATCCTGCACGGAACGTACCAGCCGATAAGCACTTCGACCTTCCGGGTCGGTGTATTGTTCAACCACCTGCTCACGCAGGAGGTAGCTTACGCTGTCCAGCACACCGGCCACATCGTCCTGCCAGAGCGAGTCCACTTGGAACACCACCCAAGCGCCCACTTTGGCCGGAAAATAGTCATAGCCCAAGTCCACAGGTGCGGGTTGCTCCTCCTTGGCACAGCCTGCAAGCAACAGGGCTGCGACCAGACCGATGTTGAACAGATGTTTCATGGTCAGTTGCGTTCGCGGTCGATGAATCCTCCTCCGATCACATCGTCCCCATCATAGAAGACGGCGCTCTGCCCTGGAGCGATGCCTGCCACGGGTGCATGCAACTCAACATGTACCCTATCACCCTCCATGCGCAGGGTGCCCGGCGTGCCTTTGTCCTTGTACCGGACCTTGATAATGGCCTCCATCTCCCCATTCAACG
>JBEICT010000057.1:0-14850 GCA_040383865.1 Flavobacteriales bacterium
GCCAGGCTTGTATTCCACCTCGATCTCGCCGGAACCACCGGGAGGGATGGGGCTCTTGGGGTAGCTGGGCACAGTGCAACCACAGCTGCCATTGGCCTGCTCGATGATGAGGGGCTCGGTTCCGGTGTTGGTGAAGGTGAACACGTATTTGTTCTCGCTGTCCTGCTTCACATTACCGAAGTCATGTTCGTAATTCCCGAAGTTGATCGTGGTCTTGGGCTTGTTGTCCACCACTTCACCGGTCTGGGCCAGAGGGTCGAAGGTGGTGGGGGCCGGAGTGGCCGGTGTGGAAGTGGTGCTGGTGGCCGCCACCACAGGAGCGGTGGTGGATTCGCTGCTGCTGAACTGCTTCACGGCCAGGGCGGAAAGGGCCACGGCGATCACGGCGAGCAGGGCGATCTGGATCTTGTCTTTCATGGTCGTATTGTTGTTCGGAGTGGTTGCTTCAACGGGACGCGAAAATAGGGGGATCGGCCACAATGGGCCGCTGATTTAACGGCTCGTTAACAGGCCTTGTTCACCGGGCCATGCCGAGACGCTGGAAGGTGTTGTCCTGCAAGGCTTCCAGCGCTTTCTGGAAGCTCTTATCCACACTGTTCTCCGCATTGATCACCTGCCAATAGGCCGATGTGTCCCACAGGTCCCTGGCTATCAGTGCCTTGAGCCTGAGGGAGATAAGGTCCTTGGAGCGCTGCACGCCGACGCTGTCGAATTCGATCCCTTCCAATTCAGCGGCCTGCTGCAACCGTCCCAGGAGTTTTTCATCCACCACGAACTTGTGGCGAAAGGTCTCGGGGTCGGGGTATTGTGCGAGCAAGGTGTTGCGGTTGGCATCCACATGGGTGAGCGCGAAGGTGTTCAGGATGCCATTGCGCACCAAGCGACTGAAGTACTCCGAGCTTTGGGTGGTATCAATGGGAACGAACACATCGGGCATGATGCCTCCACCGCCGTGCACCACTCGTTTGTTCACCGTGTAGTACTTCACGGTATCCTGCAGGTGAACACTGTCGGCAGAGGTCAGTTCACCCTTCGCGAACCGGTCCACCCTCTCGCGTTGATAGGCCTCCACTCCATCCGCGTAAGGCTTCTGGATGGAACGGCCCGATGGTGTGTAGTACCGAGATACCGTCAATCGAACGGCCGAGCCGTCAGGCAACATCACCGGGCGCTGCACCAATCCTTTACCAAAGCTCCTGCGACCAACAATGAGCCCGCGGTCCCAGTCCTGTACAGCACCGCTCACGATCTCGCTGGCACTTGCGGAACCTTCGTCCACCAGGACCGCCAGACGCCCTTTTTCGAAGCGTCCATCACGCGTGGCGTAGGTGTCCTCGCGGGGTGAATTGCGTCCTTCCGTATACACGATCAGACGTCGGTCAATGAGGAACTCATCGGCCATTTCGATCGCGGTGCGCAGGTAGCCGCCGCCATTGCCTTGCAGGTCCAGGATCAGGTCCTGCATGCCTTTCCCCTTCAGTTCGTCCAGCTTGTCGCGGAATTCCTTCATGGTGGTGGCGCTGAACCGGCTTACCTTGATATAGCCCACCGTTGGCGTTGCCATGTAGGCCGCCTCCACGCTGAAGATGGGGATCTTGTCCCGCGTGATGGTGAATTCCAAGGGCTGGGCCTCTCCTTTGCGCATGATGTCGACCTTGACCTTGGTACCCTTCTTGCCGCGCAGTCGCTTCATCACGTCGCTGTTCTTGAAGCCCACCCCCGCAGAATTCTCCCCGTCAATGCCAATGATCCTGTCGCCCGAGCGGATGCCCAAGCGTTCAGAGGGACCACCGGCGATGGCATCCACCACGTAGATCGTGTCCTTCACCAGATTGAACTGGATGCCCACACCTTCGAAGTTGCCCTTCAAGGGCTCGTTCACCTCTTCCAGCTCTTCCTTGGGGATGTAGATCGAATGCGGGTCCAGTTCCTGCAGCATGCTCACAATGGCCGCATCCACCAGCTTCTTCTTGTCCACTTCGTCCACGTATTGGCGGTCGATGTGGTAGAGCAGCGATTCGATCTTGCCCGTGGTGGCGGGGTCGGCACCTTGTTGCGCACGCAACAGGCCGGGGACCATCAGGAGAATGCCAAGGAATGAAAGGGAACGAGATCGCATCAGGCAAGTGGAATGTGTTACAAAGTAACGGTGACCAGCGAGAGAGGTTACCCGCCGAACGTTAAGATCGGTGAACAGGCCTCTGCGCATGGGATGATGTCCGGACTAGCGTTCGGCAACACTTCGCTGAACGCTAAAGGGCACGGCAATGCGTTTGCCATGTGCATCGGTAAGGGTGACCACGTGGGTGCCAGCGCCGAGGTCCATGGCCATGCGGTGGTCACGGACCGTGGTACCCACATGAAGCCCGTCGAGGTCCCAATGGACCATGGCACCGGGATCGCGATGGGCGACATGCAGCACCACCTGCGCATAGGTCCCGGCCAATGTCCGTGGAACAATGATGCGGGCATGCCGCTCCGGATAGAGCATTTCCATCACCTGGTCGTCCGGATCGGTGCCGGGGCCATCGCCCCAAGATGGTAGCGGCTGATGACCGGTCTGGCGTTGCGCATGATAGACCTCCATGGCCGGGGGGAGCACGAACCAGCTGCGGCGCACAGCATCGGGCCCGGCCGGAACGCGGTGGCGTCCGGTGGCATCGGTGAGGATGGACACATGGTAGGGGCAGGGAGGCGTGCGTTCGGCCTCCTTGATCGTCCAAAGCGTATCGACCACATCGCAATCGGGGCTTGCGCGATGCCCACTGCTGCGGCAAATGGCCATCGGATCCAGTTGGTCGAAAGGTGGGTCGAACGGAGCGGATCCGGGTAGCACATGGAACAATTCGAAGAGGAGCGGGGCCGCGGCCAGCGAACCGGTCAACCCGGGACGTCCCTCACCGCTTGCGTTTCCGGTCCAGATGCCGATCGCGTACCGGGGAGTCACACCAATGGCCCAGGCATCGCGGTGGCCGAAACTGGTACCGGTCTTCCATGCGATGGCGCCAGCACCATTGAAGTGTTCCCACCCGATCTCGCTTTCGGGCCGGTTGAGTGTCCGGATCGCGTCCATCATGTGATACAAGGCCGCCGGGCGCAAAGGGGGCGTGCGATAGGGACCTGCGATGGGACGGTCAGCGATCACGTAAGGTTCATGGACCAAAGGCCCCAAGGTGTCCGCCGGTGTTGCCTGAAGGATACGGGCCATGGAGGCATAGGCCCCGGTGAGCTCCCAAAGGGTGCTTTCGGCGCCACCCACCACCAGCGATAGTCCATAGTTGTCGGCGCTTCGGTCGATGTGGGCCAACCCCATGGACCGGAGGGTGGCAAGGGTCCGTTCCACGCCATGTTCGCGCAGCGCCCGTACAGCAGGGATGTTCAGAGAACGCGCCAGGGCCACATCGGCCGGCACGGCGCCGCTGTATGTCCGGTCGAAGTTCTCCGGTACGAACCCATCATACCGCGTGGGTATGTCGGCCACGAGCTGCCGGGGCGTGCGTTCTCCGCTCTGTAACATGTCCGCGTACAGCATGGGTTTCAGCAGGCTGCCGGTGCTGCGTGGCGCTCGCACGATGTCCACATGGCCGGCATGTGCGGCAGAGGCCGAAGGAAGATTGCCCACGTAGGCCAGAACGGCACCGGTCGGCACGTCCATGATCAACACGGCGGCATTGTGCACTTCGTTGGCCCGCAAGCTATTGCCATGCCTGTCCATGATGGTGGAGGCGCGCAGTTGCAGCTCCGCATCAATGGTGGTGCGTATCCGCTGTCCTTCGTACCCTGCGAGTTGAAGTGTGGCCAGGAGGTGGGGGGCATGATGGGGCATTGCCATCGGTGCTTCCGGCAGGGGTTCATCGAGTGCCAGCGACCATTGCAGGCTGTCGATGTGACCATCGTCCAACAGGCGTTGCAGCAACCGGTCGCGTTTGTCTCGCAGAGCGTCCCGGTTCTTTACGGGATGCATGCGCGCAGGTGAATTGGGCAGCACAGCCAATAAGGCGTGCTCGCCCCAGCTCAATGTCTCCAACGGTCTTCCGAACCAACGCCAGGCCGCTGCCTCGGCCCCCACCACGTTCCCCCCGAACGGCGCATTGGACACATAGGACCTCAGGATCTCGTCCTTGCTGAAACGGATCTCCAGGCGCAAGGCATCGAGCAGTTCGATCAGCTTGTTCCAATACGTGCGCGGTCTGTTGCCCCGGGCCATCCGCGCCAGTTGCATGGTCAGAGTGCTGCCACCGCTCACCCTGCGACCGGTGCGTTGGTTCTGCACCAAGGCACGCACCAACGAGGGCGGGTGGATCCCGAAGTGCTCCCTGAAGTGGCGGTCCTCGAAGGTGAGCAGGCATTGTTCGAACCGTTCGGGCACCTGCTCGATGTCCGGCATGCGCCACTGGCCGTCGTCAGCCACCGTGGCACCGAGCAACTGTCCATAGCGGTCAATGAGCACTGTGCTGTGCGGCACATCGAACAGTGGACGCATGGGCCACCATCTGGCCCAGGCCAGAACGACCACGACGAAGAAACCGGTCGCATGCAGCATGCGATGGTTCCGTGAAAGGAAGGAAATGCACCACCGCAACATGACCGTTCAGGTCATTGGGGTAGAGAGCACCTTCACACTCACCGAACGCATGGTGCGGTCAACGTTCGGAGGTGGCGACATCATCACCAGGGACCACCTGTACCCACTGGCCTTTACCACGGGCGTAGATGAGGTTATCGTACATGGCCTCGCAGGTGGGCGAGGGTAGGTAGTAGCGTCCGGTGTAGGCGGCGTTCAACCGCACGCGAAAGGTCACTGTGCTGCCCTTCCACAGGTTGAAGTAGGTCAACACCCGGTCGTCGCGGATGTCCTGGTAAGTGAACGGACTATTGGGAACATTGGCTTCGGTGCCTTCCATGCGCGTATTCCGGATCTCCCAGCCAGAAGGGAATATCTGGGTGAGCGCAAGCTGCTCATAGGCTTGTCCCGTACCCGGATGTTTGATGGTCACCACGGCCGTGAGATCGGAACCTTGCGTCAAGGTCGTTGGATCGATGGGGTTCCCATTCTGGCCAACGTACTTGATATCCATGGACAGGTTGCTGGAATGGGCGCTTTCCTCACCGGCCAAGGGGGTCCCCGTTCGCACCAAGCGCACATAAAGGAGACCCTTCCCCGTGTTCCGCAAGGTGTATCCTCGTTTACCGTCCGGTGCGGCAAGGTCGGTGCGCATGATGGCCTTGTCGCTGTGGCGTTGTTGAGCGGCCTTGCCATCCTCGGTCCAACTCAGGTCCATGCCTTTACCCACCGGTGCACGTTCGGCCAGTCGGGCTGCGGCAAGCAGACCGAAGGCGGTGCTCTGTGTGCTGTACCAGTCATCGGAGCTCAGGCGTTTGGCAATTCGTTGCACGAGTCCGGTGGCCTGGGGCAGGTCGCCCATCTTCAAGAGGGCATCGATCACGAGCGCCTCATCACGCAGGTCGCTGCCATAGGTGCGGTGGTCGTTCGTGTACGGGCGGATGGTCGTTTCCTGGCCCTTTATCAGTGTCCGGGCCACATCAGTGCGGCCTACCTGGGCATAGGCAGCGGCCAGCACCCATCGCGTGCGCACAGACAGGTCGGGCTGATCGCGCAGTCGGTTCATGGAGGGGAGCTCTTGTTGCTTGGCCAGTCCCAGCACATACAGTCGGTAGGCCTGTACGAACTGAACGGTCTCACGGCTCCAGCCGGTGGCCACCACTCCGTTCCATTCACGTGCGGCCTTGCGCTGGAAGGCGAGCCAGTTGTTGCGAAGGCTGGAGGGCACTTTGAACCCTTGTCGCTCGGCCTCCGTCAGGAAGTGGCCGGCATAGATCGAGGTCCAGTTGTCGTAGTGGTCACCACCGGGCCAGTAGTTGAAGCTTCCGTCGTTCCGCTGGAACTGGACCATGCGCTGGATCGCGGTCTCCACGTTGGCGCGCATGGCATGCACCGTGCGGTCTGGGAGCTCCATGACCTGGGCGAGGAAGAGCTGCGGGAACGCTTTGGAGGTGGTCTGTTCCAGGCATCCGTGCGGGTAGTCGATCAGGTATTGCAAGCGGCGGCCGAGGTCCACCGGAGGAATGGTGCTGATCTCCACATACGCACTATTCGTACCGGACACGCCCACGGGAGCTGCCACCAGACGTTGTTCCGCTCCGGGTTGCAGGGCGATCTCGGTCACCTCGGTACGTGGCAGATTGGGTTGGCGCACGTGGAGTTCGATGCGTTCCTGCGCACTTTCCTTACCGCTGGTGGCCGTGATCTTCACCTTGGCCACACCGATGGCCTCCTTCACACGCACCTTGAAGGTCACCACCTGGTCGCCGGTGGTATTGAAGCGGATGCTGCGTTCGGCGGGACCTTCCGGGACCAGCAAGGCATTCGGTTCCAGTTTTACGCTAACGTTCTTCACGGCCGGGTCCATGGCGAACACGGTCACGGGCAGGTCCGCCACTTCTCCCGGGGCCAGCACGCGCGGCAGCGTGGCCAGCAGCATCAGCGGCTTTTTCACTGGTGCGGTGCGTTCTGCATTCCCGTAGGCCTTCACGCCATCGGTGGCCACTACCATCACGCGTACCGAGCCTACGTAGTTGCTGATGGTGAACGCGTGTTCGGCCTTCTTGCCGGGTTCCAGTTTGAACGGCCCCACGTAGCGTACCACGGGTTTGAAGCGGTTCGCCTTGGCGCCGGCGGCCGGTCCTGCATCATCGCTTCCGCCAAGGGCCAGCACGCGTTCCATCTGGCGGCCGAACGCCCCGATGACCTGGTCGTAGAGATCCCAAGTGCGCACACCCAAGGCCTCTCGGGCATGGAAATGCGCCCACGGGTCGGGCGTCTTGAAGCGGGTGAGGTCGAGCAGGCCCTCGTCCACAATGGCGAGGGTGTAGGTCATGGCATGGCCGCTCTTCTCACTCACCTCCACTTCAAACGGCACATCGGTGCGCAGCTCCTTGGGGAGGTTCACCACGGGATGGATGTGTGTTGCAGGGTCCTCCACGAGGATGGGAATGGCTCCGTACAAGCGGATGGGCAGATCGTTGCGCGTATTGGCATGCGGTTGAACCACGGTCACGTGCGCATAGATGTTCGGAACCATGTCCGCCGTTACCTGGAATCGGTGCCTGGTCTCCTTGTCCTTCAGGTCCACCCAAACGGCATCGAGCACACGGCTGCCGGTCTCCAAGCTCACCAGCGCACGACCTGTTCCGGAACTGGGAATGGTGAGCACCACCTCTTCACCCACATTGTAGTTGCGCTTGTCGCTGTTGAAGCTCAGCATGGCGGCCTGCTCGGGATCCTCCCTGCGTGAGCGTCCTTCCCACCCGGGCCAGTCCATGTAGACCTGCGCAGCACTGCTGTGGCCACTGGCCGGATCGGTCACGCGTACGGCGAATCGCCCCCAGTCGGGTCGGTCGATACGGAACTTCACCACGGCCCTGCCCTGGTAATCGGTCGTGATCTCCTGCTCCGACCGCAGTTCCACGCTGGCCGAACGGATGTAGTTGGTGGTGCCGTTCAAGCTGCCGTCCCACCACCAGTTCCAGTTCAACTTATAGATCTGGGCCTTCAGTTTGCGGCCTGCAATGGTCTTGCCACTGGCTTCCATGGATACCACCTCGAAGCGGTAGGTGGTGTCCGTGAACAGGGTGCCCCAACTGGTGCGCGTGGGTGGTGCCTTGATGCCCGCATAGCTCGAGTACGCATAGTATGGCACGGTCACGCGGTCCATGCTGGCATCGCCGCCGGCCTCGAACACGCGGGTAACGATATTGGTGTTGAGCACGGCCGGTGCGTTCGCCCCCAGTTCCAGGTCCATGGGGAAGCGCGCCACGCCCGCCTCGTTCAGGTTGCCCTCGAACAGCACCTGCTCCTCTTCGGGGGACCAGGTCCGCAGGTCGTCGAACGCATACTTCTCCATCCCCTTGAAGGATGGAGTGCCGGCCGTGGTGGTCACGGTCACGCGGGTCTTCAGGTTGCGCGCGGGTGCGCCGTGCAGCCAGTTGGAACGCAGCTCGATGTCCCGCTCCTGGCCACGTTCAAGGCGTTCGGGCAGGTCCATCGCGATCTTCAGCCGATTGGGTTTCACCGTTTCGATCCGGATGGACTTATGGAACGTGGTGCCACCCACATGTACCTGTGCGCCCCACATGCCGGTGGGGGCATCGTCGGCCGTGGCCATCCGGAAGGAGTATACACCGTTCACCGGATTGGTGCGTACGTGTTTCTGCTGAAGTCTGCCGCGCGGGTCGGTCAGCTCCAACACCACCGGGTGGTCCTTGGGCAGGCGCTTGCCGGCGTCCTGTAACATGAAGGCGATATAGAGTGAATCGCCCGGTCGCCATACGCCGCGTTCGCCGTAGATGAACCCCTTCAAGCCCTTATCCACGGCCTGGCCGTTCACGTCCAGTTCGCTCACCGAAAGGGAGGAGCCATCGTCCAGTTTCAGGTAGCCGCGCTGTTCGCCCTTGCTTGCCAAAAGCAGGAAGGGCTTGTTCACCGTGGCCGGGAAAGGCACCAGGCCCTCGCGGTCGCTGATCGCGCTCACCATGCTCTGTCGCTGGAAGTCGAGCACCTCCAGTTTCACGCCGCTCAAGGGCAGTGTGGTCCGCAGGTCGCTCACTGCAATGAGCAGCGAACCATCATTGCCGCGCTTGGCGATCAACCCGATGTCTGAGGCGATGATGTTACGCGCTACCGTGTTGTTCCGGGCATAGTACGAGGGTTTGCAGGGATCTTCGCGCTCCGAATGCACATACTCATCGTCATAGCCGTAGTCCCACTCATCCTCGTACCAGTAGTCGTGGGTCTGGTCGTACTCGGCCTGTTCATCCTCCCAGGAGCGTTCGTGAACGGGACCTTCATCACCGGTGACACCTTCACAGGGATAAACGGCATGTTGCCGATCGAATGAGATCTGCACGCGGTAAATGGCGCCAGGCTCTGCCTTGATGTGCTGTTCGAGGTCGAGGTGGAAGCGGTTCCAGCGGCCGAGGTCGGGTCCATCGGCGGTCTTCAGCGAAATGGTCTTGCGCGATACGAGGCGCCCCACACGGGCCAGCTCGCGTTGGCCGTCCAGTGCATTTACCTGCAGGAATTGGCCCACGTTCGAACCGTTGATGCGGATCACACGCACCTCCACGGCTTTCAGGTTCACGGCCTCGAAGGGCAGCACCAGCCCATCGGTGGAAGGAAGCACGACGCCTTTGCCCACCATGCGCACAGAGGGCTTCAGCTCCTCGAACAGGAGGTCGACCACGATGTCCTTGCCAAGGATGCGCCCGTTCACGTTGCTCAGTTTGGCCGACACGAATCCCTGTTGGTCACCGCTCAACCGTTGTTGCGGATACAGAACGAGCTTGTTCCCATCAATGGTCGTCCGCACATCGTCCGCGCCAGTGATCCCGGCCCGTCCTACAAGGTCCTGGGCCGGATCGAGCGGGTCGGAAAAGAGGAGGGTGGCGTATTGCTCGCCATCGCTGAACGTGGTGGCGCTGATCAACGCGAGGTCGCCAATGGCCGGCACGTCAAAAGGCAGACCTCCGCTGCCGTCCGCGCCGATGACCTTGCCGTCCCAGCTGAACTCCACGAGCGATGGGCTGTCACCTCTCTGTACGCTGTCGGCCACAAAGCGATGGTAGCGGCCATTGGGCTCGTGCTCCCAGGTCAGGTTCAGTTGCCTGCCGCTCTGTACGGCCTTGAAGCAACCTTCCAGATCGTTGCTTACGGCCACGTCGCTGGTATAGACCTGCACAATGGCACGTGACCACGTCAGGTCCGTGGTGGATAGGGGCTGCAGGTCGCTCACGCGCACATCGATGCTCTGAGCGAACGTGGTGACCTGGAAGGTGAACACCTCCAGCCCGGACGGTACTGCGATCAGCTCGCCCAGTTCGAATCGTACCGTGTACTCCGTGTTCTGGGCCAGTCGCTCACTGGGCTGGAATTGCAGGGTCTGTCGATCGTACCAGGTCACGGTCCCTTTCACAACAGGGTCCAGATGGAACAGGTCCTGCAGACCGATCGTGGCAGTATCCCGCCATTGCTGGTCGTCGCTTATGCGGACCAGGATCGGCGAGGTGGCGGAGACATGACCCGTGGTGAAGGCGGAAATGTAGGGAGTGAACGCGGCATCGGGTCTGACCGATGAGCTTCGTTTACAGGACGTGATCAGGCAGGTGCATACGAGCAACGCGGCGCCGAGGACGTTCGTCAGGCGGGACCAATGGGTCATGTTGGCGTGAAAAGGAATGGAAAGGTAGGCGGGCGTTGTGAAAACGCAGGTCAAGGCGCGCCTATTGTGGCTCGCGGCACAGGAAAAGGGAGGGTATCAGGGTTTGCCCAGCAGGCCGTCCGCATCATCGGCGGTGATGATGTGCCCGTCCAATTCGCCTACCACGAAGGCATCGGGGAAACCTTTGGCCTGAATGGTCTGCTTGGCTTCTTCTGCTGAAGCGCGGTCCTTGAAGCTGCCGTAGAAATAGCGCACGGCATCAGCGCTGGTCACGGGCTTTACGTCGCCCATTTCGATCAGCTTGCCCATGGTGTCCATGGGGATGTTGCCGGCGAAGGTGCCCACCTGCACCTTGTAGCGAAGCTTGTCCTTGCTCACCGAACCACTGGGCAGGGTACGCAGGTCCTCGGGGCCTGACAAGCGGGCACCGGCCTCCTTCATGCTTACGCGTTTACCCTCGCGGAAGGCCACCAGGAAGGCGCCCTCGAACCCACTGAGCAGCATCTGCACCTTGTGCGCCGCGGCCTGGTTCACATCGGTGAACTCACCTGTATAATAGCGGGTGAGGCCATCATCCCCTTTGATCACCACCAGATCGGACACCGATCGGAAGATGTCCTCCGAAAGTTTTTTCCTGAAGGCGCCCAACTGAACACGCACGATCACGTCGCGACTGTCATCACCGGCCCCCATGCCCCGCATGCGGGCACGGTCCGCGGCAAGCTCCTTGCTCACATCGATCAGTCGGCCGTTCTCTTCGGCCATCACCACGCTCTCGATCCCCATGCCCCGCAATTCCAGTTCACGACGCAGCGCTTCGGGAATGGAGTCGTAATTACCCACCACATAGAAGGTGGTGTCGCCCTTCTCGATGGTACGCACCTCGGGAATGCTGAGGATGCGTTGGATGAGGTCCTCGCTAATACCTTCCACCTGTGTGCCCACCTTCACCACATACACGCGCTTGGCCGGGGCCGGGCGACTTACAGGACCGAACGACTCGACCCGTGAGATGACCGTATTGATGTTGCCCGAATCGAGATAGTTCAGGTGACGCTTCAGGAAGGCGGCATCGTCAACAGTAACACCCCGCATATCCACCAGGGCACCCGGTGCGCTGTTCAGTTCATCGTCCGCATGATCGGGAACCCCATCACCATCGCCATCCAGTGGACATCCGTTCGCATCCACCGGAACACCAGTGGGCGTGCCGGGGCAGCGGTCCATCATGTCCTTCACACCATCGCCGTCCTCGTCATCGTTCAGTACAATAAGGTCGAGCTCTTCCTCGCTCAACGGTGTCATTCGGCGCTTTTTCCCCTTCGGTGCCATGGGCACGGCCCAGCCGAGCGAGAAGGAGGAGTAGAGCACCATGTCGTTCCCTGAAGTTCCTGCACGGGAGCCGCGGCTTTCAGGTGTCACGCCATCGATCAGGTCCGTGAGCGTGTAGTGCATGGTGGCACCGATGCGGAAATCGAAGCCACCGCCCAGGTCCATGCGTGCACCAACCCCCAAGGGAATGGACCAGGTACGCTCAGGGTATTTCCCGAACCCGTCAGCGTTGGTCTCGCGCACGTCGCTCTCGTAAACATAGTCGCGTTGGATCTCCTGTGCCTGTCCGGCATTGGGCGCATCCTCGGCAATATCGCGGATGGTGCCATCGCTCCAGTAGTGGTACGTGGCGCCATTGGCATCGCGCAGGTCCGTCTTGGAAAGGAATTCCATGGAACCGAAGCCCACGGAGATATAGGGCTCCACGATCCGGTCGGGGTTCAGCACCTGCAGGAAATTATAGCGCAGATACAGTCCACCTGCCGTGATGCGCGACTCGAAGTTCAGGTTGCGCGTCGTACCCCGTTCGTTCACACCTAATCGTCCGTGCAGTGCGTACAGACCACCTTCGAGCCAGGGAGTAATGGGTAACGAACCTCGCAGGTCAAAGCCAACACGGGTCACGAGGGGGCTGTACACCGCGTGTTTTCCGCCCACGTCACCATAGAACGCCAGCATGCCCGTGCCGAGGCCGATAGTGGGCTTCAACTGGGTAATGGGCGCCGGGGTGGGAGAGGGCGGTGCAATGGCTGCACTATCTGATTGAGCGAAAATGCCCTGCTGTTTGGCAACGACCAATGCGCACAGGATGAACCTGCGGAAAGTGCGCTGAAGATCGTTGTGAAAGTGCATGCGCTTCGGGTTCGTTCAGGACCTCATTGCACCCATTGCTGCTTGGTGATGAGCAGGGCCTCCTGGACGGTGATCCGTTCGCCGTTATTGTAGGCGGTCACGAAGGGACCAGGGAAATCATGTCCGGCCTCCACGTAGCGCACACGCTGGTCGCGGGCCTCGCGGTATTCGCCGAAGCTGCCGGTCACATACTTGATCCAGCCTTGGTGACGCTCGATGGAGAATGCACCGGTATAGCGGTGGCGGGCATTGAAGTAGGCCTTGCCCACTTCCCGATGAGCCGCGGTGATCTGCACTTTGTAGGTGACCCCCTTTTCCGGAGCGCTCACTTTCGGAGTTGCGGTACCCGTGCGTTGTGCACTGGCTTCCGAGGTCTGTTTGCGCTGGGCTTCCCGTTCACGCTGGGCTTCCTGTTCCCGCTGGGCGGCCTGTGCACTGGCCTGCTCCTGTGCCTTACGCTCCGCCTCTTGTTTCATACGCAGCGCCTGTTCAGCATCCGCGTTCTCCACTGGGGCCACTTTCACAGGGTCCTGGGTCATCATCTCCAGGGCCTTCGCACCAATGAAGAAGCGGCTCGAACCGACCACGGCCTTCTGGGTCTCGTCGTTCAGCAGGTAGCCGAATTCGCCATCGATCACGTACTCGCCATCAGGCTTCTCATTCGCACGAAGCTTGTACACCACCTTAACCTCATTACGGGCAGGCAGGTTCAGCCATACGAACTTCACGATGCGGTCCTGTGCAGTGAAGATCGCCTCGTCGCTGCTTTTCTCGAGTGCCGTGAAACCCGGGGGGATGGTCTCCTGTAATTTGCCGAAGCCGCGGATATCCCCCTTTTTCACGGTCACCTCCACGAGCATTTCCTTTTCCGTTACAGGCGTGATCACGCGCGTACCGCTTACGCCACCTGTACCTTGGATCGCTGGCGTACCGGCGAAATCATCGATCACGACCACCGGTACTTGACCCACTGGCGCACCACCGGCGGCGCTTACCAGGTCGTTCATGTTCGCAGGTTCCTCGGTCTCTACTTGGATGGTCCCGGTCGTGACGATCGCCGGGGTTATGCCGACACCGAGGTCAATGGTGACCGGCGCGAGCTCGTGGGTCTTCCGTTCGTTGTTCTCGATATAGCTCAGGCGACCACGGATCTGTTGGGTGCCCGACACACTTGCATCAGCGCTCAAGGTATAGGTGACCTTGAAGGAGGGGCTTGCCGGCAATGACATCCAGATGAACTTGGCCTTGCCTTCGGCGAAGGTGAAGGAAGCCCCCTTGGTCTCGATGGCTGTCGCGCTCATGCCGTTCGGCAGGTCGATCTGCAACTTGGCAAAACCGGCGAGTTCGCCTTTGTCCACCGTTACCGTTACGCGCACCTCACTGCCGGGCGCCATGGTGGCCGGGATGTTCTGGGTGATGCTGAGGTCCGCGAGGAAGAAGGCCTTGATGAGAAAGAGTCCGAATAGGTTCGCGAGCAACACCAGTTTAGAGATCATGAGCTGAAGGATTGAATGAACGGAAGCGCGCCAACGGCTTGCGTCCAAAAGTATCCGGGCCTTTTACGCTGAATGGACAGCGCACTGTGTTCAATACGAACAGGCGGGTGTTGAGAGGCGTCCCATCGGTGATGATGTGTCGCTCTTTCAACAGATGGAAATGGCCCTAGAAGTTGGGCTTCAGCATGTATTTGCTGTAGAATGCATTGATCACAGCGACGGCCTCCTCCGGCTTGTCCACCACGCTGATCAGGTCCATGTCGGCGGGATTGATGTATGCGTGGCGATCGCCCATGGTATGCTTGATCCAGTCCAGAAGACCCTGCCAGTACTTGCTACCCACGAGGATGATCGGGAAGCGCCCGATCTTCTGGGTCTGTATGAGCGTAAGCGCTTCGAACAGCTCATCCAGCGTGCCGAAGCCCCCAGGGAGGACAATGAAGCCCTGGCTGTACTTGATGAACATCACCTTTCGCACGAAGAAGTAATCGAAGTTGATGCTCTTCTCCTTGTCTATATATGGGTTCGGTTGCTGCTCGAAGGGCAGGTCGATGTTGAGGCCCACGCTGGTGCCACCTCCTCGTTGCGCGCCTTTGTTCGCGGCCTCCATGATCCCCGGCCCACCACCGGTGATGACGCCGTAGCCGTTCCCGGTGAGCTGGAAGGCGATCTCTTCGGCCAGCTTGTATTCCACAGCCTCCGGCTTCGTTCGGGCGCTACCGAAGATGCTCACGCAAGGCCTGATGCGCTGCATGGCCTCGAAGCCCTCCACGAACTCGCTCATGATCTTGAAAATGGCCCAGCTGTCATTGGTCTTCACTTCGCTCCACCCTCTGCGCTTGAACGCTTTGATGATGCGGCGCTCGCTCTCTTCGTGGGCCTTGATGTTCTTCTTCATGATCGTGCCGTGCAGGTATGGTATGCGAAACAAC
>JBEICT010000058.1:0-14809 GCA_040383865.1 Flavobacteriales bacterium
GACATGCTGGACCACATCGCCCTGCTGAAGGGCATCACGCACAGCGGCGAGCGCAAGGCCCTAGTGGACGCACTGCTCCAGAAGGTGAACCTGTGGGAACACCGCAAGCGCAAGATCGCGGGCTTCAGCGGCGGTATGAAGCAGCGCTTCGGCATCGCGCAGGCGCTCATCGGTGAGCCGAAGCTCATCATCGTGGACGAGCCCACCGCCGGCCTTGACCCCGGCGAGCGCAACCGCTTCTACAACCTGCTCACGGAGATCGGGGAGAACGTGGTGGTGATCCTGAGCACCCACATCGTGCAGGACGTGCAGGAGCTCTGCTCGCGGATGGCGATCATCAACAAAGGCCGGTTGCTGTACGCAGGCGCCCCGTCGGATGCCCTGAAGGAACTGAACGGCCGTGTGTGGGAGAAGGCCATTGCCAAGAGCGAGCTCGAAGCGTACGACCGCCAGCACATGCTCATCAGCAACAAGCTGGTGGCCGGCCGGCCCATCATCCATGTGCTGAGCGATGCGCGACCCGATGATGGTTTCAGCGCAGCCGAGCCCAATCTGGAGGACGTGTTCTTCAGCGCCATCCGTACCGCCGAACTTCAACCCGTGGCCTGATGCTGTACCGGATCATCTCCTTCGAGGTACGCCATGCGCTGCGACAGCCCATGGTGTACATCTTCCTGCTGCTGCTGGCCTTGATGACCTTCGGCGCCACGGCCACGGAGAACATCGTCATCGGCGGCAGCTCGGGAAACGTGTACCGCAACGCCCCGAACGTGGTCTACAACTTCTACACGATCATGAGCTTCCTCGGCCTGCTCATGGTCACGGCCTTCGTGAACGCCTCGGCCATCCGCGACTTCCACTACCACACGGCGCAGATCGTCTTCAGCACACAGGTCACCAAGCGCCAGTACCTCGTGGGCAAGTTCGTGGGCAGCACGTTCATTGCGCTCATCCCCATGCTGGGCATCAGCTTGGGCATCATCGTGGGCAGCTGGATGCCTTGGCTCGACCCCGTCCGCATCGGCCCCAACATGGCCGGCCCACACCTGCAGGGCTTCCTGCTCATCGCCGCGCCCAATGTGCTCTTCGCCGCGGCGGTCATCTTCGCCGTGGCCATCCTCTCCCGCAGCACCATCGCCAGCTTCGTCACGGCCATCGTGCTCATCGTTGGCTACCTCATCTCGCAAAGCCTGATGAGCGACCTGGACAACGAGATGATCGGGGCCCTGCTCGACCCCTTCGGCGGCAATGCCGCGGACAAGGTGACGAAGTACTGGACCGTGAGCGAGAAGAACGCCCTGCTGCTGCCCATGAACGGTGTGCTGCTGTGGAACCGACTGCTTTGGATCGCGATCTCCATCGGCGTGTTCCTCTTCGCTTACTGGCGCTTCAGCTTCCACGACCGCAAGCAGAAGGCCGCCGCCGCTCCCGTGGAACAGGAGAGCCTGGTGACCAAGGCCACCGTGCTGCCCCAGGCCGGCCGCCACTTCAACGCCTTCGCCCGCTGGCACCAGTTCCTCCGGCAGGTGCGCAGCGACCTGCGCGCTGTGGTCACGGGGCCTGTCTTCATCATCGTGATGCTGATCGGGGTGATCCAGCTGTTCACCTCGCTCAGCGTGGTCACCGAGATGTACGATAACGTGACCTATCCGGTCACCTACAACGTCATCGACCTTATCGAGGGCAACCTCTTCCTCTACGTCATCATCATCGTCACCTTCTATAGTGGCCTGCTGGTATGGCGCGAGCGGGATGCCGGCATGCAGGACATTCATGATGCGCTGCCTCTGCCCACCGGGCTGGGCCTGCTTGCCAAGTTCACCACCATGCTGGTGCTCCTGGCCATCGTGATGCTGCTCAGCACGACCGCAGGCATGATCACCCAGCTGCTCAACGGATGGACCCACCTGCAGCCCTCGGTCTACCTGTTCTACCTCATCGGGCCGGCGCTGGTGTCCTTCGGCTTCCTCACAATGCTCGCGCTCTGCGTGCACACCCTGGTGAACAACAAGTATCTGGGCTTCTTCGTGTTCATCCTCATCGTCACGCTCAACATCTTCCTCTGGAATGGCATCGACGTGGCGAGCAACCTGGTGATCATGGGCGGATCACCCGGCATCCGCTACTCCGACATGGCGGGTTACGGCCCCAGCATCCCAAGCTGGACCTTCTTCAAGACCTATTGGTGGGTCTTCGGTCTGCTCCTGCTGTTCGTGGCCTTCCTCTTCACCGTACGCGGCCGTGAAGAAGGAGCACGATGGCGGTTCAGCGCCGCCGGCAAGCGTTTCAGCGCCAACAAGGCCATCGCCCTGCCGCTGGTCATCGGCTGGGTGCTGCTCGGTGCCTGGGGGTACTACAACACCAAGGTGCTGAACACCTATACCACCGGTGATGTGCTGGAGGATGAGGCCGAGCGCTACGAGCGCACGTACAAAAAGTATGAGGACATCCCCCAACCCCATTACCAGGACATCTCGTTCGACATCGACCTGTGGCCGAGTGAGCGCCGACTGAACTACGAGGCGGAGGTCATCACCCGCAACGTGTACGATGTGGCCATCGACTCGGTGCACTTCATCCTGCCCGATGATGAACGCATCACACTGGAGATACCCGGCGCCGAACGCGTGCTGCATGATGAGAAGCTCGACTACCTCATTTACCGTTTGGCACGACCACTACAACCGGGTGAGGAACTGCGCTTCACCGTGAAGGGCGGCTATGCGGAGAAGGGCTTCGAGAACGAGGTCTCCTTCATCCAGCTGGTGGAGAACGGTACCTTCTTCAACAACATGGACCTGCTGCCGCAGATCGGCTACTCGGCAGATGGTGAGCTGAACGACCGCAACGAACGACGGAAGCGGGGGCTGCCCGAGAAGGAACGTATGCCCCGACTGACCAACGACCCGGCCCAGCGCATGAACACCTACCTGCTGCACTACAGCGACTGGGTGAACGTGCGCACCACCATCAGTACCGAGCCTGATCAGATCGCCGTGGCACCCGGGTCCTTGCGCAAGCAGTGGACCGCCGACGGGCGCCGCTACTTCCAATATGAGCTGGACCACCCCAGCATGAACTTCTACAGCTTCCTGAGCGCCCGCTATGCGGTGGAACGCCAGCGGTGGGACCCTCCCGGCGGAGGCCAGCCCGTGGACGTGGAGGTGTACTACGATCCCTCCCATGCCGTGAACGTGCCACGCATGGTGAACAGCATGAAGAAGGCGCTGGACTACTACACGCGCAACTTCGGTCCTTACCGCCACCGGCAGGTGCGGATCCTGGAGTTCCCGCGCTACTTCACCTTCGCACAGGCCTTCCCGGGCACCATGCCCTACAGCGAGGCCATCGGCTTCATCACCGACCTGAGCGCGCAGGAGGACATCGACATGGTATTTTACGTGGTGGCGCACGAGATGGGGCACCAGTGGTGGGCCCACCAGGTGATCGGCGCCGACATGCAGGGCGCCACCCTGCTCAGCGAGAGCATGAGCCAGTACAGCGCGCTGATGGTGATGGAGAAGGAGTACGGCGCGGACCACATGCGCAAGTTCCTGAAGCTGGAAAGCGACAAGTACCAGCGCGCACGCGGCTTTGAGAGCCAGCGCGAACTACCCATCCTGGAAGTGGAGAACCAGGGCTACGTGCACTACAACAAGGGCAGCGTGGTGCTCTACTGCATGCGCAGCTTCCTCGGCGAGGACACGCTGAACACCGCCTTCAAGGCGCTGGTGGATTCCTTCGCCTACAGGCCACCGCCCTACCCCACCGCGCTCGACATGTATCGTGAACTGGACCGCGTGACGCCCGACAGCCTCACGTACCTGCTGGAGGACCACTTCAAGACCATCACGCTATACAACAACCGCGTGCTTTCCGCCACCGCACAGCAACAGCCGGACAGCAGCTACCGTGTCACCATCGAGCTGCACGCCGAGAAGAACCACGCCGACACGCTGGGCCGCGAGACACCCGTGCAGATGAACGACTGGATCGATGTGGGGCTGCTGGCGGAACCCGGCGATGACGAGGACGAAGGTGCGATCCTGACACAGCAGCGCATGCGGCTGAAGAGCGGCGCTAACACCGTCACCCTGGTGAGCCGGCAGAAGCCCGTGCGCGTGGCCATCGACCCCATGCACCTCTTCTTCGACCGCGTGCCGGACGACAACACGAAGAAGGTGGATTGAGGGGCGGTTACTCTCCCCATACTGTGTATCCGGCTTCGCTCCGGCACGAGCACGGTCAGACTGGTCTTGGCGTACAAAGCAAGGCGGATGTGGTGGACCCCGATCATCTGTTCTTCGACAAGGAGGCGGATAATGATCGGAACGTATTGTAAGGGCACGGGACAGATCGACTACATTATGAGCACAAGATCGACGAACAATACGTCGATCTGAGTTCCGTGCTCCTCAACACCCATAGCTGGTTCAGCCTCAACCACGGCGTGCTCTCGCCCGAGCAGGTACTGCAGGAGGCGCATGCGTTGGGCTTGCAGCAGGTGGCCCTCACCGACATCAACTGCACGGCGGGCTGGAGCGACTTCTTCCGGCTGGCGGCGCAATACAAGGTGCGGCCGCTGGCGGGGATCGAGTTCAAGGTGGAGACACGCACGCTGTACATCGGCATCGCGCGGAACAACCAAGGCGTGCACCAACTGGCATCGCTGCTGACGGACCGGCTGCTGGATGGCGAGCTACTTCCGCAGCGCGCACCCGAGCTGCCAGACACCTTCATCATTTACTTCCACGGTGCGCCGAATATTCCGCAGAAGCTTCGCCCGAACGAGTTCATCGGCGTGCGACCGGGCGATGTGAACAAGCTGCGCTTCACGCCCTGGATGAAGCAGAAGGACCGCTTGGTGGCAATGGCCACGGCCACGTTCCGCAGTGACCCCGCGCTCGCCAAGCGCGACTTCAACGTGCACCGCCTGAAGCGCGCGGTGGATACCAACACGCTGCTGAGCACCACATTGCCAGCGCATGTCGCAGCACCGGAGAACCGCTTCCTGAGCGAGGAGCAGATGTGCAACGCCTTCGCCGCTGTGCCCGAACTGGTGTGGAACACGCGCCGCCTGATGGAGCAGTGCGAGGTACACTTCGCGCATGGCAAAAGCAAGAACCGCAGGACGTGGAGCAACGATGCCAGTGCGGACCTTGAACTGCTGCGCACCGAAACACAAACCGGGCTTCTACGGCGCTATGGAGCACCCCTGCAGAAGGTCATCGACCGCGTAGAGCGGGAGCTCACGGTGATCGCGCAAAAGGACTTCGTGAGCTACTTCCTCATCAACTGGGACCTGATCCGCTTCGCGAAGCGCAAGGGCTTCTTCCATGTGGGGCGCGGCAGCGGCGCCAACAGCCTGGTGGCCTACTGCCTGGGCATCACCGATGTGGACCCCATCGAACTGGACCTCTACTTCGAGCGCTTCATCAACCCCAGCCGCAGCAGTCCGCCGGACTTCGACCTGGACTTCAGCTGGAAGGACCGCGACCAGGTGACGCAGTACCTGTTCGACACCTACGGCGATCAACGACGCGTCGCACTGCTCGCCACCTACAGCACCTATCAACGTCGCGCCGTGGTCCGCGAACTGGGCAAGGTCTTCGGTCTTCCGCCGGCGGACATCGACGCACTGGCCGAAGGCGACGCCGGGCGCTCACGCTGGATCGGGCGCAGCGACAACGCGAAGGCCTCGAACGGCAGCAGCGTAGAGATCGACAACGAACGCATCGCCCGCACCATCCTGCGTTACGCGGAGCACTTCCATGAGCATCCGCACCACCTGAGCATCCACGTCGGCGGCGTGCTGATCAGCGAGCAGCCCCTCACCCACTACACCGCGCTGCACCTGCCTCCGAAGGGCTTCGCCACCACGCAGTTCAGCATGCTGGAGGCCGAGGACCTGGGCCTCTACAAGTTCGATATCCTGAGCCAGCGGGGGTTGGGGCATATCCGGGATGCGGTGGAGATGGTGGAATGCGGATCAGATGATCAGATGATCAGACGATCAGAAAATGGGAATGCACAGGAAAATGGTGAATGGTCAATGGCGAATGGCGACTGGGAAAATGCCCCCACCTCCAGCCTCTCACGATCCATGGTCGCCGATACCGCCATTCACCATTCACCAACTCCCATTCACCCGCTCTCTCCCCCTCGCACTCTTGCACTCTCGCCCCCTCCATCACCTTCTTCCCCTCCCTCCCTCGACATCCATGCCATCGAACGCTTCAAGCACGATCCGAAGATCAACGCCCTCCTCCGCACCGGCGACACCATCGGCTGCTTCTATGTGGAGAGCCCGGCCATGAGGATGCTGCTGAAGAAGCTGGGCGTGCAGGACTACCTGACCCTGGTGGCCGCGAGCAGCATCATCCGTCCGGGCGTGTCGCAGAGCGGCATGATGCGCGAGTACATCCTGCGGCACCGCGATCCCGAGCGGCGGCAACAGGCGCACCCCGCAATGCTGAAGATCATGCCCGACACCTACGGCGTGATGGTTTACCAAGAGGATGTGATCAAGGTGGCGCATTTGTACGCGGGGCTCACGCTGGCCGATGCCGACATCCTGCGTCGCGGCATGAGCGGCAAGTACCGCAGCCGGGAGGAGTTCCAACGCGTGAAGGATCGCTTCTTCGAGAACTGCCTGAAGAAGGGTTACGCGGCGGAGGAGAGCGCCGAGATCTGGCGGCAGATCGAGAGCTTCGCCGGCTACAGCTTCGCGAAGGGCCACAGCGCCAGCTACGCGGTGGAGAGCTATCAGAGCCTCTACCTGAAGGCCTACCACCCGCTGGAGTTCATGGTGGCCGTGGCGAACAACTTCGGCGGCTTCTACCACACGGAGTTCTACCTGCACGAGGCGAAACGGGCGGGGGCATTGGTGGAGGCGCCGTGTGTGAACAGGAGCGATGAGTTGTGCACGTTGCATGCTGCTGGCCCTTGGCCGCTGGCTTCTGGCCGCCCGAAGGATCGGCCAGAAGCCAGTAGCCCAAGGCCAAGGGCCAGCATCTTCCTCGGTCTCCAGAACATCAAGTCCCTCGACAGTTCAACCGCCGAGCGCATCCTCACCGAACGGTGCCGCAATGGCCCCTTCACCGGCCTCCCCGATCTGCTGAAGCGTGTGCCCATCGGCGTGGAACAGGCACGCACGCTCATCCGTGTGGGAGCCCTGCGCTTCACCGGGAAGAGCAAGCCGCAACTGCTATGGGACCTCACGCTACTGCATCCCGGATCGAAGATCACCGCGCGTGCGCCCGATCTGTTCATCACCAAAGCACCCGAGACCAAGCTCCCCAACCTGCAGCACTTCGACCTGGCCGATGCCTATGATGAGCTGGAGTTGCTGGGCTTTCCCTTGTGCGATCCGTTCCTGTTGGTGGAATACGCTTCCAGCTTCAAGCCTCCAGTTACCGGGTCCTCAGCGCTTCGCGGAAGCACAGCGGTCGCCGATGGCGATACCAAGCTAGTGGCCGACAGCGGGCAGCCGGAAGCGTATTCCCACATCCTCGCACGCGACATGCCCCGCCATATCGGCAAGCGCGCTTCCATGCTCGGGTACGTAGTACACGTGAAACCCACCAAGACCGGCACCGGCGAGCGCATGAGCTTCGGCAGCTTCATCGATCCCGCAGGCGACTTCTGGGATAGCACACAATTCCCCAGCGTGGAGGCGAAGTATCCCTTCCGAGGCCGTGGGGTGTACCGCCTCACCGGCATCGTGGAGGAAGAGTTCGGGCATTGTTCGCTGAACGTTCAGCACATGGAAAAACTTCCTTGGAAACAGGATCCACGATATGGCCCGAAATGATGTACTGAAAGGTTCCCGGGCACACAGGCAACGGATGAACGGCAAGTCGTGTCTTGGACGTATAACATGCCTATGGCCATGATCCGACCCTACGCCGCATTGCTCCTTGCGCTTCCCTTTGCTGTCAACGCCCAATCCATTGCCACGCAGGGATTCTCGTTCAATCCCAGCGTGCTCACAGTGACCGCAGGGACCTCCATCACGCTGAACATCGGCGGAGCACACACCATGACCGAGGTGGATGAAGCCACTTGGAACGCCAACGGCAACACATGGAACGGCGGTTTCAACTTTGACGGAGGTACCCACACGCTCACTCTTGACCTGCCGGGCACGTACTACTATGTATGCGTACCCCATGCCAGCGCAGGTATGAAAGGCCGCATCATTGTGGAATCCAACACGGGGGTCGCACAGGCCATTCCCACGCCGACGTTCGCGCTCTACCCCAACCCGACCAGCAGCGAATTGGTGATCACCACCGCGGCGGCATCCGAACTATCCATTGTTCTAATGGATGCCCAAGGACGAGAAGCACTTCGTTCGCCGTTGAGCGGCAATGACCGCATCAGTGTATCGCACCTCGGCGAGGGGAACTACACGGCCCTGTTGATGGACACCGCCGGTACCGTTCGCGCTCGCGAACGCCTGTCGATCGTTCGCTGAACCGATCGTTCACTGTAGCGAACGCCGCTCCTCGGGGCGGCGTTCCTGTGTTCACTCCAACGCATCCCACCAGGCCTCGCTCAGGGTCATGTCCGGTCCATTGACAATGCGACCAATGCGCGGGGTGAGCAGTGGGATACCCAGTTCCTTCGCCGCCAAGGCAACGCGCTCCACCGGCTCTTTCCACGGATGCATGGCCAGGCTGAACTTGCCCCAATGGATGGGCATCAGGACCTTCGCTTTCACATCGACCGCGGCCTGCGCGGTCTGCTCCGGCATCATGTGTATGTCGGCCCAGCGTTCATTGTAGGCCCCACATTCCAGCAAGGCCAGATCGAAAGGACCATAGCGCTCGCCAACTTCCTTGAAGGAGGGTGAATAGCCCGAATCGGCGCCGAAGTAGATCTTCTTTGTTCGGCCTTCGAGCACCCAGGATCCCCAAAGCGTACTGAAGCGGTTGGTCATGCCTCGTCCACTGAAATGGCGCGAAGGGGCGAGCGTGAGTTTCACGGAGCCGACCTCAATATTCTCCCATAGGTCCTTCTCGGTGATGGATCCGGCGGGTACGCCCCAATGCTCCAAATGCGCGCCAACTCCCAATGGGACGATGAAGCGCTTGTCCTTCAATTGTAGGATGGTCTCATGATCAAGATGGTCGTAGTGGTCATGCGAAAGAAGGACCACATCCACCTGAGGCAATAGGTCCACACGCATATGCTGTGCGTAGTTGAACCGCTTGGGGCCCGCGAAACTGAACGTACTGGCTCGCTCGCCGAACACGGGATCAGTGAGAAAGGTGATGCCATCGACCTTGATCAGCAGGGAGGAGTGACCGAACCAGCAGACAGCCATTGATGTGTCCGGAACAGCGGCCCAAGCGGCAGCATCGAACTCCACAACGGGGATGGTATCCTTGGGTTCACGGCCCTCACTGCCCTTGATGAACTCCCACATGACGCCGAGCAGGGTACCGACCGGCATGTCCATGTTGGTCTCGATCCGGTTCTGGAACTTGCCATCGAGGTAGTTGGGTGAAGCCTGTATGCGGGCAAGTCGCTCGCCAGAGGGGTCGCTACCAATGCGCGGCGCGAACTGGAAGTACAGCAGCAAAGCGGCGCCCAGCGCCAAAAGGAGGCCTAACAAGGTCCAGAGCAACATGTGCAAGGGTCTCAATGGTCAAAATGGAAAGGTCCGGCTCAAAGGTCCGGACCTTTCCATTCAACACCCTACCGCTCGTGGATCAGTTGCGGTATTTCACCGCTCCCTGGGCCAGCAGATGCTCAATGTCATTATTGATACTGAGGATCAGCAGGGAGGTGGCGGTGCAGAACACCGGACTGGTGATGCAGTGGTGGCCGTTCCAACTGCCATCGTTGTTCTGGATGCTCACCAATCGACCGGTCGTCTGCTGGTACCAGTTCTTCCAGCCCTGGTCCTTGCCGATCACCAGCGATTCACCGGTCTGCAGGAAGCTCAGGAACTCCTCGCCGCCATTATTCCCGAAGCCACTGATCACCCGTTCATCCTGGGCCTGCTGTTTGCTCGCGTTGTAGACCTGATAGGCGGTGTTGTACTTCTCCGCCTCGGTACGTGACATACCGGTCTCCTCCAGAGCATCCACGGATACGGGAGCATCGTTGGAGAGCTTCCCTTCCTTCCTTGCCTTGGCCATACGCTCGTTCACCTCGCGGGCCTCCACAGCACTGTTCCTCGAACTGCCGCTCACCGCATAGAGCGTGATGCCCGCTGCCCGTTCCGTGGCCACGCTGCCGGTGTTCACATCGAAATTGGCCTTCTGGTAATTACGGGCCAGGTCCAGCGCTTCGGCATCCACCTCGGCACCCTGCGCTTTCGCAGACTCCAGCGCACTGGCTGCGAACGAGCTCTGCAACACACCGGCCCATCCATCGCCCTGCACACTACCATCGCTGTTCTGCGAACGCTGGATCATTCCTACGCATGTGTTCAAGGCGCGCATTACCCGAAGCTTCATGGGGTGCTCCTCGACGAGTTTGGCGCTCAGGTTGCTCAAGCACTGCGCCGTGAGCGCCACATCGATGTTCTGGCCCAGTTTGGACTGGATCTGGGTACCCTGCAAGGCCGTGACGTTCACCGCGTTCTTCGGCGCCGCTTCCACCTGCTTCAACAAGTACTCCACCGCCTTCTTCAACTGTGTGCTATACGCCCCTTGTTCAAGGCCGTTCCCCATGCGCATCAGGGCCATCGCGACCATGGCCGTGGTGGCCGGATCGGTGCTCACGGCGAGGGGGTCCATGATATCCTGGCGCGCATGACTTCCAGCGCCATACCCACCATCCTGGGCCTGCGCCTTCACCAACCACTGCAGTCCACGTTGTTCGGCCAGCAGCACTTTCTCCGGCGTTCGCAGCACGAAACTGCTATCGAGCCCAACTCCTTCATAGACAGTCATGAATACGCATTTGGGCGGCTCCTCTGCTACAGGAGGGGGTACTGGACAATGCACATCAGGACGATATGCCAACAAGGACGATGGTCCACGGAACGATGCAAGCACCACGAGGATGCCGCCAGCAGCGAGGATAGCAAGCAGTAGGAAGGATCGGGAACGCATGGGTTTCATGTTGTGGTCACACATGGTGAGCATGACCGGTTCGTCGTTACCGTACACGCGGACCTCGATGGGGTTCGATCGTAACGACCTTAACTTCGGGCATGCGTTCAACGATCACCTTGTTCGCCTTCATACTGAACGCGATGCTATGGGCGCAACCCCGCGTGCTCCACTTCACCCGCACCTCGGGCTTCGATCATGGCACGCGCTCGGTCTCGTACGCCATGTTCCAGGGTATCGCACAGGAACTGGGCGCCACGGTGGATGATGACCAGAGCGGCGACCCCTTCAGCGATCCGGTCGCACTCTCACAGTACGCGGTCATCATCTTCAGCAACACCAGCGGGAACGCCATCCTTAACCCGCAGCAGCAGGCCAACTTCGAGGCGTGGGTGGCGAACGGCGGCCAGGTGCTGGGCATCCATGCGGCCAGCGACACCTACCGACACAGTACGGCCAACGGGAACAACACAGGGACATGGGATTTCTACGCCGAGCTGATCGGAGCCAGTGTGCAGGAGGCCCCCAATCACGTGAACGGCACGCCGGAGTACAGCATGTCCCATATCGGCGTGCACGCCAGCACGGCCAACCTACCTGAACCTTGGGTGAAGAACGAAGAGTACTACTACTGGGAGAACGGCTACTACGGCCCGGATAACATGGAGGTGCTCCGCGTGGAAGAGACCGTTGGGCCTAATGGACAGGTGAACAGCTATGATGCGCCGCGGCCCATGAGCTGGCACCGTTCGCTGCCCAATGGATCACGCGTGTTCTACACGGCTCTCGGACATGCGCAGAGCAACTTCACGAGCGACCTGCTGTTCCGAGCGCACATCCGGGATGCGCTCGTGTGGCTGTTGGAAGGGAGCACGGACATTTCAGCCCCCTCGATCACTTCGGGATTTCACGCCTATCCCAACCCGGCATCGGATGTATTGACCATGCTGACCGATGCCGCATGGACCGGGATGCCGGTACAGGTGATGGACACGACCGGGCGTGTGGTGCTTCAGGCAACGATCAGCGGCGGAAGCACGACCGTATCGGTGAACAGCCTTTCCGAAGGCACCTACGTGATCCGCACGCAGGCATCCGCGAAGTCCGTACGGATCATCCGATAAAGTCTTACGCCGGAATCATGCGCACATGACCGCATGGTCAAATGCCCTACGCCTCCTGTAGCTTCTTCGCTGCGCGCTTCCGCTCGTTCTCGTCCAGCAGGACCTTGCGGATACGCAGGCTCTTGGGCGTCACCTCCAAGTATTCGTCCTCGGCGATGTATTCCATGCACTCCTCCAGGCTGAACTTCACGGCAGGCGCGATGTTCAACTTTTCGTCGGTGCCGCTGGCGCGCATGTTGGTGAGCTTCTTGGTGCGCACCACGTTCACCACGAGCTCTTCGCCGGGCTTGGGGCTTTCGCCGATCACCTGGCCCACGTAGATCTCCTCACCGGGGTCCACGAAGAACTTGCCGCGATCCTGCAGCTTGTCGATGGCGTAAGGGACCACGGCACCCAGTTCTCCACTGACAATGCAACCGGGACGCGGTGCCTGGATCTGGCCTTTGAACGGCTCGTATCCCTTGAAGCGGTGGGCCACGATGGCCTCGCCCTCCGTGGCAGTAAGCAGGGTGTTCCGCAGGCCGATGATGCCGCGCGCAGGAATGCTGAACTCAAGCACCGTGCGATCGCTCTTCTGCTCGATGTTGAGGATCTCGCCCTTGCGACGCGTTACGTGGTCGATGACACGGCTGCTGAACTGCTCGGGCACCTGCACGGTGAGGTGTTCGATCGGCTCGTGACGTTGGCCGTCCACCTCCTTGTACAGCACCTGCGGCTGGCCGAGCTGGAACTCATAGCCTTCGCGGCGCATGGTCTCCACCAGGATGCTGAGGTGCAGGATACCACGACCGAAGACCAACAGGCGGTCGGGGCTTTCGGTCTCCTTGATGCGCATCGCCAGGTTCTTCTCGATCTCCTTGAAGAGGCGGTCGCGCACGTGGCGGCTCGTCACGAACTGGCCTTCCTTGCCGAAGAAGGGCGAGTTGTTGATGGTGAAGAGCATGCTCATGGTGGGTTCGTCCACCTTGAACTTGGGCAGGCCTTCGGGGTTCTCGGCATCGGCCACGGTGTCGCCGATATCGAAATTCTCCAGGCCCATCAGGGCCACGATCTCGCCGCAGCCAACCTCGTGCTTGGTCTTCTCCTTGCCAAGGCCCTCGAACACCATCAGTTCCTTCACATGGCCCTTCTGGAGGGTACCATCGTTCTTCACCAAGGTGACCTGCTGGCCGGGCTTGATGCTTCCGCGGGTGATGCGCCCCACGGCGATGCGGCCCTGGAAGCTGCTGTAATCCAAGCTGGTGATCCGCATCTGCAGGCTTCCCTCCACTTGGCGAGGTGCGGGAATGTGCTCCAGGATCACGTCCAACAGGTGGCTCACGTCCTCCGTGGGCGTCTTCCAGTCAGGTCCCATCCATCCGTTCTTGCTGCTGCCATAAACGGTGGGGAAGTTCAATTGGTCCTCTGATGCGTCCAAAGCGAACATGAGGTCGAACACGGCCTCGTGCACTTCCTCGGGCGTGCAGTTGGGCTTGTCCACCTTGTTGATCACCACCACGGGCTTCAGGCCCAGTTCGATGGCCTTGCCCAGCACGAAGCGCGTTTGAGGCATGGGACCCTCGAAGGCATCCACCAGCAGGATCACGCCATCGGCCATGTTGAGCACACGCTCCACCTCGCCACCAAAGTCGCTGTGGCCGGGGGTATCGATGATGTTGATCTTCGTGCCTTTGTAGCGCACGCTCACGTTCTTGCTGAGGATCGTGATGCCGCGTTCCCGCTCAAGGTCATTGTTATCCAACAATAGGTCCTTCACCTCCTCGTTCACGCGGAACAACTGGCATTGGTGCAGGATCTTGTCCACCAAGGTGGTCTTGCCATGGTCCACGTGGGCGATGATGGCGATGTTGCGAAGTGGGGTCATGGCTTGCACGCCTTATATCGGCGGGTATGGGGGAGGTATTTTCCGAAAAGGCCCGCGAAGGTACGTCTCCTTTCCGGGAATCGGTCCGGATCGCGGATATTCGCGCCTCAAAACCAGGACCATGCGACCGTTCTCCCTGCTCCTTTCGACCTTGTCCGTTGTGGCCCTGACCTGCATTTCCTGCGGCGATCAGGCCCCCAAGGCCCCTAGCGGACCGCCCGTTGTCCTGACCGGCGAACTGATCGTGACCACGAGCAATGTGGCCTTGCTGGACTGCGAGCGACGGTCCTATTCCCTATCCGGCTCTTTGCGCGATTCAGTGATGCTCCGGTTCAGCGGCACCGCTGGACTTCCCGAGGGGCAACGACCTTGGATCACCTTGCAGGCCAGTGACTCTTCCTTCTCGGCAGGCACGGTGATGGATGTGCAAAAGCGCGGCCCCTGTCTGGTGGACCTGCCCGGCACCTACGCCATGGAAGCCACTATGGACGGTGAGTTGGCGGCCAAGATCAACCTTGATGTTTCGGGCACTTTCAGCTTCGCTGTGGCACCTGGCGATGGCTCCCGTACGGACGTCAGTGGCCAATGGGTGCGCGAGGAGAAGGCTGTGCTGTTGCGTGGACCCGAGAGCAAGTTCCTCCTCCGTATCGTGCATCCCGATGCGTTGGTGCTTGAGGACACCGTTCCGTTCGGCCAGGTACTGCGCATGACGCGGCGCTGAGCGAAACTTCCGCCTTCGACCATTCGAC
>JBEICT010000059.1:0-14805 GCA_040383865.1 Flavobacteriales bacterium
ACCAGCGTACTGAATCGCGCAACAGGTCGTAGCTGCTGTTGATGCCCAGGAAGTCAATGAGCTTCATCTTCTTGAACTGGGTGTTCACGCTGTCGCGGCTCGCGTTTCCGTCGCGCACCTTGGCCTCCACGTTCTGGATCAGCCCCAGGTTCAGTGTGCCGCTCTCGCCGGCAGCGGGCTTGCCATAGATGCCGATATCATAGGGGGAATAGCTTCCCGGGGCGCCATTGGGGCCGTAAGGGCCGAACACTTCGGTGCTCTGGTCGGGCCGGTAGGTGAGGCCCACGCTCGGTGTCAGCGTGTGGCGGATGGCCTTCAGGCGTTCACCGCGGAAAATGTACATGCCGTAGAGCTTGCTGGTGAGCGTGGCACCCGCGCCCCATTCACCCACGCGGCTGAACCCTGGGACGGTGTCCGTGATCGTGGTGTCCGCATCCGGAAAGTAGGTCTTGCGGAGTGTTTCGGTGTACCAGCGCTCGATGAAGCGGAACTCGGGATTGAGCGTGAAGAAGCGGCTCTTGAACGTGGTGGTCACCGAGGTGGACTGACGTACACCGTTCTGCATCTGCTTCGCCAGGCGGGAAATGTTCCCCAGGTAGATCTGGTCCTCGGTGGTGCTGAGCCGATTGTCGAAGTTGGCGGTGTAGTTCACGGCCAGTTGGTCGTACCAACGGCTGGGCGCTCCTGCGGGTCGCAGCATCTGTATGGGTAGGATGCGTTGCAGGTTGAAGGTGGCCGATGGTAGCGTGATATCGAATGTCTGGTTCAACGTGTTCTGGCTGTGCCGCATGCTCACCGCCAGGTTGTAGGGCTTGCCGGTCCATAGGTGTGTCCACTGCACGTTGCTCTGGAAGGTGTTGCTCAGGTAATCGTTGAAACTGCTGTTGAAGTTGTTGGTGAAGTTGTTGCTGGTACCCACGTTCACGCTGGCACTGAAGCGGTCGGTGAGGCTGGCCTTGGTGTCCATCAGGTGGTTCCAGCGCACGAAGAAGTTCTGCTGCTTGCTGAAATCGGGGAAGTCCGGGTCGCTGTTGAGCAGGGTGCTATGGCTGAGGTTGAGGTTGCCGCTGTAACGGTAGCGTGTGCGGTACCTGGCCAGTGCACGTGCAGCCCAGCTGCCTTTGCTGTAGATGTCACCCGTTAGCTGCAGGTCAAAGTGGTCGTTCACGGGCAGATAATAGCCGCCGTTGAGCAGGAAGAAGCCCAGGTTCGCATTGTCACCCCAAGTGGGTATGAGCACACCGCCGCTGCCCCCTTTGCGGTTGGGGAAGGTGGCAAAGGGCAGGGCCAGCGGGGTGGGTATGTTGCCCACCTTCATGTATGCCGGACCGGCCACGATCTTATCATCGGGCACCACGAGCATGCGGCTTACCTTGAAATGGTAGTGCGGGTTCGGACGGTCACAGGTGGTGAGCATGCCTCCCTTGCCGTGCACCTCGCCGTTGGGGTGGCGCTTGCTCAGGCTGGCGCTCAGCCAGGCGGTCTGTTCCTCCGTGCGCACTTCGCGTATCAGTCCGGTCTTCGTGCGGAAGTTGTACCGGATGCTGTCGGCATCGATGGTATGCCCGTCCTGTGCGAACTGGGGCTTGCCCACCACCGATCCGGTGCTGTCCGGTGCACCAAAGGCACTGGCCTCTTCGTTCTTGAAGCTGAAGGAGATGCGTTCCGCGGTTAGCTGGATGCCCTGGTATTTCACCGTTGCAGCACCAAAGAGGTACACGGTTTGCTCCTTCAGGTCGTAGCGGATACTGTCCCGCGCCTCGTACCGCACTTCGCTCTGCAGCACCTGGGCGCTGAGCGGTAGGGCCGCACACATCAACACAGCCGTGATGAAAACTGCACTGGTTCGCATAGGGGTCCGCAGCAGCGGGCCGGTAGTTTCGCCCCTGAAAGGCCGGATGCGAGGCGGTAACGTCATGGTCCAGCCTTTCCCACGGAAAAGCGGGCCGAAATTAACGGATCGCGTTCCGCGTGCCATGGAACGAACACCGCGTGTGCTGAAGTATGTCCTGTTGCTGGCCGTTCTCCTAACGGTCGCTTCCAGCGCGCCCGCACAAACGCAGGGGCGCGATCCGCACCGTATCCGCACCGTGGTGCTCGACGCCGGTCATGGTGGCAAGGACCCCGGCAACCTCGGTACCGGCCGCTACAAGACCACGGAGAAGCACGTCTCGCTCAATGTGGCCAAGCTGGTGGGCAAGTACCTCAACGAGGCCTATCCGGACATCAAGGTGGTGTACACCCGCGAGGATGACCGCTTCATCGAACTGATGGAGCGCACACAGATCGCCAATCGGGCCAAGGCGGACGTGTTCATCAGCATTCACTGCAACGCCAACGACAGCAAGGACCCCCACGGGTGTGAGACCTATGTGATGGGTCTGCATAAGACCGAGGCGAACATGCGGGTGGCGCAGAAGGAGAACGAGGCCATCCTGCTCGAGGAGGGCCACGAGCTGAAGTACGACGGCTACGACCCCAAGGACCCCGAGAGCCAGATCGCACTGAGCCTGCGCCAGAACGTGCACCTGGAACAGAGCCTGTTGCTCAGTTCGCTCATCCAGAAGCAGTTCAGGGAGCGCGTGGGCCGGCCGGACAGGGGCGTGAAACAGGCGGGTTTCCTGGTGATCAGCTACACCACCATGCCGGCCGTGCTCATCGAGCTGGGCTTCCTCACCAACCCCAAGGAGGAGGATTTCCTTCAGGAGGCCGAGGGCCAGGACTACATGGCCAGTGCCATCTACCGGGCCTTCAAGGAGTACAAGGGCATTGTGGAGGGGGGGGCGGTGCCTGCGCCCGGGACGAAGCCCGCCCGCCCGGACAGCACGCATGTGGCGCTCCCGGACAACAGCACCAAGCCTGCGGCCGCGCCCGCCGTGGTCTTCAAGGTCCAGGTGGTCACCAGCAACAAGCGAATCGAGCCGAGACCGGCCAACTTCAACGGCCTGGAGGGGGTGGAGGAGCAAAAAGGAGCCGGTATGTACCGCTACACGGTGGGTAACGAGCCGACCTTGGAACGGGCGCGCGAAGTGCAGAAACACTGCAGGGACAAGGGTTTCGACGGGGCGTTCATCGTGGCATACAAGGACGGACAACGGATCGATCTGCAGGAAGCCCTTAAATTGGCCGGGGCTCGCTGAAAGCGGCCGTTCACTGGATGAAGCTCAAGCGCGAGTACAGCATTGCCTTGGTGGTCCTGGGAAGTCTGGGACTGTTGATCTTCGGCATCAATTTCCTCAAGGGCATCGACCTGTTGGAGCGCCGCAACGTGTACCATGCCGTGTACGGCGATGTGTCCGGTGTTACCGGCTCCAGCCCGGTCTTCTTCCGCGGCCTGAAGGTAGGCCAGGTCATTCGGACCCAGCTCATACCCGATGGAAGCGGTCGCATCACGGTAAGCTTCCAGATAGACAACGACGACCTGCGTGTGCCGCGTGACTCGAAGGTGCAGATCTACAGTGCCGATCTTTTCTCGCGCGCCTTGCAGATCATCCCGGGCACCAGCAGCGACCTGGCATCGAAGGGAGATACGCTCTTGGGCGATGCGCAACTGAGCTTGACGGATGCCGTGGGGGAACAGATCGATCCCCTGAAGCGCAAGGCGGAGCACATGCTGGCCAATGTGGATTCGGTCCTGTCCGGCCTCAACCGCGTCCTGAACGATTCGGCCATCGGCGATATTGATGCCAGCTTCTCCAGCATCCGCAACACGCTCGAGACCTTCAACGCCACCAGCCGCAGGCTCGATGCCATGATCGCGGTGGAGTCGCAGGCCGTGCATTCCACCCTGGAGAACCTGCGCAAAGTGTCGGAGAACCTGGTGGCGTACAATACCCATATCGCCAGCATCCTGCAGAACATGGACACCCTGAGCGGGACCCTGAGCGGCGCCGAGGTGAAGCAGATGGTGGCCGACCTCAACGCCAGCACCGCCAAGTTGAAGGGCCTCATGGAAGGCCTTGAGGCCGGGCAGGGCTCGCTGGGCCAGCTGATGAAGAACGATACGCTCTACGCCAACCTCGAGGCGGCCACGCATGAACTGGACCTGTTGTTGGAGGATATGCGGTTGAACCCGAACAGATATGTCCATTTTTCGTTGTTCGGTAAGAAGGACAAACAGCCCAAGCTGACCGATAGCGACATCGACCGCATCGCGAAGGCCTTGCGCGAAGCCAACAAGCCATGAGCATCGCCAACATCCTCTTCCTGCTGCTGCTCGCCGGTGCCGTGGCCCTGTTCGCACGCAACCTGGGCCGGGTGGTCCGCAACATCCGGTTGGGCCGCGATCAGGACATCAGCGACCACAAGGCCGAACGCTGGGGTGTCATGGCCCGCGTCGCGCTCGGTCAGAGCAAGATGGTCGTGCGCCCGGTGGCCGGCGTCATGCACGTCCTCATCTACGTGGGCTTCATCATCATCAATATCGAGGTCCTCGAGATCATCATCGACGGCATCTTCGGCACGCACCGCATTGGCGCCTTCCTCGGTGGTTTCTACGACCTCCTGATCGGCAGCTTCGAGATCCTGGCGGTGGGCGTGCTGCTGGCCTGTGTGGTCTTCATCGCCCGTCGTGCCGTGCTGCAACTGCCTCGCTTCCACAAGCCCGAGATGAAGGGCTGGCCTTCGAAGGATGCCATGATCATCCTGGTGGTGGAGATCCTGTTGATGGGGGCCTTCCTCACGATGAACGCCGCTGACCACACGCTGCAGCAATTGGGTGATGAACACTATCCAACGGCCGGTTCCTACCCCGTGAGCGCAGGGATCGCCGCAACACTCGACCTCATCAACCTACAACCCTCGACGCTTGTCCTGATCGAACGCACCGCCTGGTGGTTCCACATCCTGGGGATCCTCGCCTTCCTGAACTACCTCCCGTACAGCAAGCATTTCCACATCATCCTGGCCTTTCCCAACACGTGGTACAGCAAACTGGAGCCGCGCACGCAGGTGAGCAACATGCCGCGCATCACGGGCGAGGTGAAGAGCATGCTCGACCCTTCGGTCGCCCCGCCGGAACCAGCCCCGGCGCGTACGGTGGCCGGTGTGGAAATGCCCGAGCGCTTCGGGGCCAAGGACGTGTTCGATCTGAGCTGGAAGAGCCTGATGGACGCTTATAGCTGCACCGAATGCGGCCGATGCACCAGCGAATGCCCCGCCAACCTCACCGGCAAGCTGCTGAGCCCGCGCAAGATCATGATGGACACACGCGACCGGCTCGAGGAAGTGGGCAGGGTGATCGATGCGAAAGGCAAGTGGGAGGACGACGGCAACAGCCTCCACTCTCGTATCAGCGAGGAGGAATTATGGGCCTGCACCACCTGCAACGCCTGTACCCAGGCGTGCCCTGTGAATGTCAATCCGGTGAACATCATCATGGAGATGCGCCGCTACAAAGTGATGGAGGAGAGCAGCACGCGACCTGCTCTCACCGGTATGTTCAATAACGTGGAGAACAACGGCGCACCTTGGGCTTTTGGTCCCGATCAGCGCATGAAATGGACGGAATCGTGATGAATACCCAGATCCACGTCCCCACCATGGCCGAGTTCGCCGCCACAGGCGAGGTCCCTGAGGTTCTCTTCTGGGTCGGCTGCGCCGGTAGTTTCGATGACCGCGCCCGCAAGATCACGAAGGCCTTCGTCCGCATCCTGAACGCGGCCAACGTGAAGTTCGCGGTACTGGGGCAGGAGGAGACCTGCACCGGCGATCCCGCGCGACGTGCCGGCAACGAGTTCCTGTTCCAGATGCAGGCGTTGCAGAACGTCACCGTGCTCAACGGCTATGGCGTGAAGCGGATCGTGACCGCCTGTCCGCACTGCTTCAATACCCTCAAGAACGAGTACCCTGCGCTGGGTGGTATCTACGAAGTGCTGCATCATACGCAGTTCATCAACGCGCTATTGAAGGAGGGCCGGATCAAAGTGGAGGACGGCGACTTCAAGGGTAAGCGGATCACGTTCCACGACCCCTGCTACCTCGGCCGCGGCAACAACGAGTACGAGGCCCCGCGCGAAGTGCTGCTGAAGCTGGATGCTGCCCTGGTGGAGATGAAACGCAGCAAGCAGAACGGCCTATGCTGCGGAGCGGGCGGCGCGCAGATGTTCAAGGAGGCCGAGCCCGGAACGCGCGAGGTGAACCACGAGCGCAGCGAGGAGGCCTTGGGCGTGAAGCCCGACATCATTGCCGCAGGTTGCCCCTTCTGCAATACCATGCTCACCGATGGTGTGAAGCACTTCAACAAGGAGGGCGAGGTGGTGGTGAAGGATGTGGCCGAGCTGATCGCGGAGGCGGGGGAGCTTTAGAGGAGAACGATGTCCACAGGTCGCCCCGGCATTAAGCCTTTCACCCTCGTCCGCATACTTGCAACGGGTGGAACCATCCCAGCGGTTGAGCAGGATCACGTGTTCCTGCTGGTTCAGAATAATGAAGTGAGTGTTTGTCGCCTTGTCGAAGATCCAGACTTTGGGTTCTCCATGGAGCATCCTAGGAACGAAGGAGATCTCTCCGATATAGCACGTAACGCGGTGGAAACGAACTGCCCTCAGTACATGGATTGCGCTGAGGCGGTCGTGCTGATCTGTCCTGAGGATATAGCAACTTCGGCAGAATGGTCACTGTAACTAGAGGCTCATACTAGGCAGAATGCCGAATATGATCACCGCTGCGAACACCATGCTCACCGACGGCGTGAAACACTTCAACAAGGAGGGCGAGGTGGTGGTGAAGGATGTGGCCGAGCTGATCGCGGAGGCGGGGGAGCTCTGATGATCTCCCGCGTGTACGGTCAATCGTACACTGTCCTCCTGAACACATCACCGCCCAGGCACACAGGCTCCGCACCAAGCTCAATGGCCGCGAAACCCTTGATGCCTGCCGGTTCAAGGTCGAAGGAGATGGTGACGCCGCTCTTTAGGATGGTGACCACACAGACAGCGTTTTGCCAGATCTCCCGCGCATAGGGCACTCGCAGTACTTCAAGTTCCCGCAAGAACCCGAAGGCATCCACATCGTCCAGACGGACCTCCTTGTGCTCTGTTCTGAACAGCAGAGCACGGTCCTGAAGGCTCTGCTTCAGCACCCAATAGGATAGGCAGGCCTTATCGTCCAGACCTATGCAGAAGCGTATTCCATCGAACTCAACATCCCCTGCGATCGGCGTCCCGTTAGGATGATGTTGCGCGGAGGGCCACAGCAGGAAGGGCTTCAGAGGATCCAAGTGTGTGCCGATGCGGAGCATGAAGTGCTGCCCTGTGAGGATGAGCCCCGTGATGTCCACGGGTCCGCGGTCCGAATGGGTGGGCGTCGCATTCATCGCTGGATGATCATGGCCTATTGCCCAAGCAGCACCTTCACCGCCTCTTCCAACTGCTGGTCACGACCCGTGCTCACGGCACCCGGGTCGAGGGCCTGCTTCACATCGGGGTCGAGCTGTTGGTTCTCCAGGTAGTTGCCGTTGTTGTCGATCATGCCCACTTGGGGAATGCCGAACCACATGCCGTTCTGCAGGCCCTCCCACCACACGGCTGTGCCGGTGCCGGCCACGGGCATGCCCACCAGCTTGCCGATGCCGAGCGCGCGGTAGGTCACCGGGAACATGTGTGCATCGCTGTAGTTGCCTTCGCTCATCACCACCACGCTGGGACGCTGCCATTTGAACTGGGGCTCGGTGCCCAGCCGCTGGCCACGTGGCTCGAAGCGCATGTAGGTCTTGCCGTTCAGGAAGGTGGCCAGGTCATCATGCAGCCATCCTCCACCGTTGAACCGCGTGTCCACCACGAGTCCTTTCCGATCATGGTAGCGGCCCAGGGCCTCTTCGTACACCACACGGAAGCTCTGGTCGTCCATGCCCTCCACATGCACGTAGCCGAGCTGGCCCTTGCTCAGACTGTCCACGATGTGGCGGCTGCGTTCCACCCAACGCTGGTAGAGGAGGTCCGTCTCTGCGCCGAGACCGATGGGCTTCACGATCTCTTCCCAACGGGTGTTGGTCTTGGGGTCGTGCAGGGCGAGCAGGGTCGGCTTTCCGGCCTTGCGGTTCAGCAAACGGGCCGGGTCGATGTCCGGCGTAAGGGCTTGTCCGTCGATCTGTTCGATCACGATACCGGGTCGCACTTTGCTGCCCTCCTTGAGCACAGGGCTGCGCGGCAACAGTTCGGCCACCAGCAGGCCGGGGCCATCATATGGCGCGTACAATAGGCCCAGGGCGGCGGTCTGGTCGTCCGTGGGTTCCGAATGGCGGTAGCCGGCCCCCGTATGCGATGCGTTCAGTTCGCCCAGCATCTCGCTGAGCAGTTCGGCCATGTCGTAGTTGTTGTTGATGTCCGGCACGAAGCGCTGGTATTCCTTCTTGTAGAGGTCCCAGTCCACCCCCTGGAGGTCCACACGGTAGAACTTCTTCTTCACCTGGCGCCACACGTGCTCGAAGAGGTAGGCCCGCTCGGCGTTCTCGTTCAGGGTCATTTCCCCGTTCACGCTCACGCCCTTCATTTCGCTCTTCTCGATGTCGTAGCGCGAAATGCTGCCATTGTTGATGAAGTAGAGGTTCTTGCCCTCCTTGTCGATCTTCAGGTCGCCGGCCCAGCCTGCGCCCAGCTTGCTGATGATCTTGGTCTCCCGGGTGCGCAGTTCGGTCTGCCACAGGTCGAAGCCTTTCTCGAAGGGGGTGAGGTAGTAGAGCTTCTCGGCATCCTTGCTCAGCACGGCCGCGCTCAGGTTGCTGGAGTGCACGGTCAGTCGGACCTTGCGGTCGTACAGGCCGTCCATCTCGATCTTCACGGGCTTCACCTCCTCCTTCTTGTCGGACTTTTCATCCTTCTTGCCTTTCTCTTCCTTCTTGTCCTTTTCGCCTTTCTCGGTCTCCTCGGTTTTCTTCTCGGCCTCTTTGACCAGTTCGAGCTCTTCCTTGTTCAGTTTGTACCGGTCATAGGCCTGCCGCGTCAGGAAGAGGGCGTACACGTTTGACTGACCGCCCCAGCTGGCGTGGTTCTTCATGCCATCACGCGAGCTGTAGAAGTAGACCGCGGAACCATCGGCCGACCATTCCGGGTGGTAGCCACCATAGCCGCTGCGTGTCAGGTCGATCACGTCCTGGTCGCCATCGGCATTGATGATGCCCACCTGATTGATCCATTGCTCCTTGTTCAGGAACTCCACCAGGAACCACTTGCTGTCCGGGCTCCAGCTGTACCACTGGTCGCCATCGGAGTAGCTGTAGTTGCGTACGGCGGGCAGCACGGTCCGTGTCTGCTTGGTGGCGATGTTGAGCACCTTCAGGGTCGTTCGCTCCTCGAGGTAGGCCACTTCCTTTCCATCGGGCGAGTAGGTGGCTTGGAATTCCTCGGCGGGCGTGGCCAGCAGGGCTTCCTCCTTCAGCAGGGTGGCATTGAAGAAGTAGGGCTCCTCCTTGCGCACGATGCTTGTGATGTACAGGTCCCAGCTGCCACCGCGTTCGGTGGCGTACAACAGGGTGCGTCCATCGGGGCTCCAGTTCACCGAGCGTTCCTGTTCGGGTGTATTCGTCACACGGCGCGTGGTCCCCTCCAACGAGCTCACGAAGACCTCCCCACGATGGATGAAGGCCATTTCCTTGCCGTTGGGCGAAGGCATCACCTCCGAGATGTCGTCGTTCACCATCACCGTGCGTTCGGGCAGATAGCGGCCATCGCTGTGGGTGCTGATCTCCACTTTCACGGGTGTTCCACCGTCGGTGAGCGAGTAGATGTCGCCCCGGTAAGTGAAGCAGAGCGTGCTGGTGTTGCTCATGCTGAGTGAACGCACGGGATGGTCTTTCAGGAAGCTCACCTGTGTGCTGGCCCCGCCCATGCTGGGCATCTTGTGCACGTTGTATGATCCCTTCTCTTCCGTGAGGTAGTAGATGGTGGACCCGTCGAGGTTGAATACGGGGTCGCGGTCCTCGCCCGCGAACATGGTCAGTTGCTTGTACTCCTTGGTCTTCGGGTCGAAGGTCCAGATGTCGCGCGTTACGCTGCTGGTGTGATGCTTGCGGTAGTTGTCCTCGTAACCCTTGCGGTCGTGGTACACGACCAAGGTGCCTGCCGCATTGTATCGTGCGTTCTGCATGGCAATGGTGCTCACCTGCATTGGGCGGCCGCCTTTCGCGGGCACGCTGTACAGTTCGCCGAGTCCGCCCACCGGGAATTGCTGGTGACGGACCTCATCCTGGCGGTGGCCATAGAAAAGCACATGGGCTCCATCGGGCGAGAAACCGCTTGGTGTCTCGGAACTGCTGTGGTAGGTAAGCCGTGTGGCCGGTCCACCGCTGGATGGCATCACGAATACATCATTGTTCCCATGCCGCGTGCTCGCGAAGGCGATCTGCTTCCCATCGGGGCTCCAGACCGGAGTGTGGTCATAGGCATCGTTGATGGTGAGAACGGTGGCCTCGCCTCCGCCGGTGGGTACGCGCCAGATATCGCCCTGGTAGCAGAAGGCGATGGAGCTGCCGTCCGGCGAAATGGCGGGCTGCCGTAACCAGCGGTCGGCCTGTTGGGCCTGAAGTCCTCCGAAAAGTGCGAAGGTGGCTAGAAGAAGGTGCGGACGTTGGGTCATGCAGCGAAGTAAGCGGATCGGATCGGCATTTCGTGGCGTGATGGACCGTTCGGTCATATGCTATTGATCACCAACTTTGCACCATGCAGACGCAGCACGCCAACCGCACCCTCGGCACCATGCCCGCCCATGCCCGCGCGTGGATCTATAAGGCACCACGAGCCTTGGGACAGGCGGAACAGCGCCTTGTGCGTGAGCGTGGCGCCGAGTTCACCGAGGGCTGGGCCGCGCACGGTTCGCCCTTGGACGCCTGTGTGGATGTGCTGCACGATCGCTTCGTGGTGATCTCCGTGGATGAGGAGCAGGCCCTGGCCAGTGGCTGCAGCATCGACAAGAGCGTGGCCTTCATCAAGCGCCTGGAGCATGACCTGAAACTGATGCTCACAGACCGTATGGTGGTGGTGTATGAACAGGATGGTCACATCCGCAGTTGCCGGTTGCAGGAATTGCCCGAGTTGCTGAAGAGCGGGACGATAACGGGTGATACGATCATTTTCGATGACCTGGTATCCACCGTGGGTGAGCTTCGTGAACGTTTCCGGGTCCCCTTGCGCGCCAGTTGGATGGAGCGATTCCTTTAGCGACCACCGATCACCTGCACATCCGCGGGATCAAAGAAGAGGGGATGGCTCGGCCCTTTGGCGGGGTTGTTCATGCGGTAGGTTCCGGCCTTCACGTCCATCATCAACACACGGTCGAAGGTGCGTGGGGCATAGGCGTCGGGCACGAGCGCACGGTCCTCAAGCAAGGTCCATTCGCCTAGGCCTTCCAGCCGGTCGCTGTTGGCCAGGGTGTGCAAGCGGGTGGCATTTTTGACCTGTAGGTAGTAGGGGCTGTGTTCGCGCCTGCCGATGCGGGTGAATACGGTGCCCTTCAAACGATCAACGGTGGTCGTCGTGTGGTAATCCCTGTCCGTCCATAGCAAGGTTCCCGCGCCTTCGTAAGGTGCTGTGGCCACGGCTATGGCTTCGGTTGGCACTTCGACTTCCGGAATGGCTTGTAGGTAGGGGCTCTGCTCGCGCCGTAGGACCGCCCATGCCACCACAGCAGCGGTGAACACCAGAGCGATCTTGAAAACTCCGCGACGGTCCATGTTGACTCACCCTTATCCGGGCTCAATTTAGAGGCTCAAAGCAACGTATATGCGGACCGAGGCCGATCGATGGGTAGGGACATTGCTCCATGGTTGGGTGGAAGTGCTCACGCTGTTCCTGGTGTTGGTGATGATGCTCGCCTTGGTGGGCTGGGCCTGGAACAGGGGCTTTCGTCCGGCCGACCGTGGTCCGCTGGTGTCGTGGTCATTGTTGGTGGCGGCTTTCGGTCTCGTGCTCGTGTTGCGCCACTTCGATCATGGGCTCATGCCGGCCTTCATCATTGCCGGTGGTCTGGTCATGGGCGGTTTGTTTGGCCGAGGTATCGAACCACGTGGGCTCATCGTTCCCGTGTTGTTGGTAGCGGCCCTGCTCGGTCTGGGGTTGGTGCTTAGCGCATTGGTCCTTTGCGCCGTACTGGTGTTGGTCCTGTTGTTCAGCGCCCGATCACGATGAGGGTCAAGCGACAGCGACAGGGTATCGTGTGGGCCGTGCTCGCCGGTGCGGTCGCTGTGTCGATGATCGTGTTCGCTGCCATACTGGGGCCCCTGCGTGCGGTGCACATCGCAGCATCGTCCGTCCTGTCCGTCGCGGTCGATGGGTTGGCCGAAGGAACAACAACGCATCACATTCCCGTGCTCGACATTTCCATTGATGAAGAGAAGCTGGACAGCCTTTCCGCCGATCTTCCATGGAGCGGTGGGCGCAATGTGCCTGCGGTCCTCCACCACAACGGCATCGATCACAAGGTGCGCTTCCGGTATCGAGGGGTATATGCCACTTCGCACTTTCTCGGGGGGAAACGGTCGTTCCGTCTGTCCATGAAGCGCAGCAATCCCTTTGCGCCGTATCGTAAGTTGAACGTGATCAATCCCAAGGCCTTCAACATGGTGAACGATCACATGGCGGCTTTCGTGGGTGGCACCGTGGGTGTGGCAGTGCCCTGGAACGAACTGGTCTTCGTCCGGATCAACGATCGCGACCATGGCGTGATGGAGCTGTTCGAGCAAGTGGATGGCGACTTCGAGCGCAACCGTCACCTGGTCGATCACGAAGTGCCTGTGTACAAAGGCGACTATCCGCCCATCACGGGTCGTGCGCTTACCAAGGGCCGCAGTTTGTGGACCAACGCTGCACATTGGGAATACGCATCCGAAGCGGATAGCACGTTGGCCCATGCCCGTCTGACATCGCTGGTCGATGCCTTGCGTCCCGACGACCGGCCGTTGAGCGCTCGAAGGGACTCGATCTCGCGATTGATCGACGTGGATGCCTTCCTGCGTTACCAGGCCGCCATTCTGCTGTTGAACACGCGGCATATTGATCAGTACCACAACCAATGGCTGGTGCTTGATCCACGCACGCAACGGTTCTACCCGGTGCTGTGGGATGCGTTGTTGTTGTTCGCACAACCCGGGGAGCCTTTGTACTACGTGCACGATGCACTGGCCTATTGGATGTTACAGGTACCCGAATGGCGGTTGCAACGTGATCGGTATGCGTGGCAGGCGCTGCAACGGTTGCATGTCGGCGGTGCGTTCGAGGCGGAATTGGACCGTGTGTTGGAACGCATTCGTCCATCCGTACTGGCCGATGGGAACAAGTATGGCAACGTTACGCTCTTCGCTGAGGATGTGCACCGGTTCTCCCTGGTGCATGTCATCTCGTCCCTGGCCGGATTGCGGGATGGTACAAGGCGTTGGTGGGAGCTCACCCGGGACCGATTAAAGGCGAATACCGTGGAGGTCTCCCGCTCGGACAGCCTGCACCTCGTTTCCTCGGTATCCGCTCCGCTGCGGTTGTCCTGGTCTGCAACAGATGCCCTTCCGGATGTCGTTCATGTGAATGGTGGCCCGGTCGATCCTGTTGCCATGGAGGGCGAATGGTCGTTCGTGGTGCACCGGAACTTGGTCGCACCTGCGGGTTCCGAGGATCATCCCTACGCTGACAAGCGCCACTTCGATGTGGCCCCGTTGGACTGTTGGGTCCGGTTCGGGAATGGTGTTCCTGCCACGCTGCGCATCACCAATGCCATTACCGATGAGGAGGTCCGCTAAACGCACGGCGATCGGCCCCTGGCCCCTGGTGAGCGGTTTGCTGCTCCCGCTGGCCCTGTTGATGCTGGTGTTCTCCGTGGCCGATCATGGGCTGTTGGCAGGGCAATGGCCAATGGGGATATCGTCCGCTGAAGTGGATGCCTATGCGAAGTGGCTTGATGTTCGTCCGGAGGAACGAGGTGAGGGCCGGGCCGAGATCTACCGCTTTGGAGGATCGAAGGAGGATGGTCCCTGCCTGATGGAACATACCGGGCCGGGTTGGACCGCTCATTGGTTCGAGGCCGATGGCTACGGTGATTCCGTGGAAGTAAGGCGACTGCGCACCGTGAGCGGTGGGTTCGTGGTGAAGTTCAAACGCGATGAACCGTTCCGCGCTCAACGCCACATCGTGCTCATGCCCGCATCGGTGGAAAGCATGCGCGCCAAGTACTTGGAAGTGCTTGCCGGTGAGCTTGGGCTGGTCACTCCTGAGGTCTCCTTTGTACGGGTGATCGCCTGTGGTCGCGATCTGGGCCTCTTCCGCAAGGAGGAGCGGATCGATGCCGATCTTTTGGAGAAACAGCGCATGGCCGACGGCGCCTTGTTCGAACAGGGATACGATGCACGACGACCTGATCACCTGTACCCTGCGTTCGATGAGGATACCGTGGCGGCCGCTATGTTAAGGGCCACAATGCGCACGGCACGGACCGACATGACCAATGGTCAGAACGGTGCTCTGTATCATGTAGTGGACCGTGACGCTGCGGTGGCCAGGCTGCTGATGCATGTATTGGAGCAGGATGGGTTCCTTGAGGAGGACGTCTTCGCCTACCGCTGGTCGGAAGGACGTGTGGTGCCGCTGTACCGACCGGGCCGTGGACCCGTGGAAGGCGGCATGAACGTGGACCCGTTGATGTGGGCCCCCCTGCTTGTGTTGATGTCCGACATACGCGTGCGTGAGGCGTTGAGCGTGCGATGGGAGAAGCTGATGGAGGAACGTTGGCGCCTACGCGAACGGTTCCTGACCATGGACCGTGCATGGTTGCCGTTACTTGCGCCCCCCGGCGGCCTGGCCATGGCAGCGGCTCGAACGGCCCGCATCC
>JBEICT010000060.1:0-14779 GCA_040383865.1 Flavobacteriales bacterium
CCAGATACATGCCCAGGCTGTATGCGCTTTCACTGGTGGGGCTGGCGCGGTGCACGTCCTCGGCCAGTGTACGGTACACCTTTTCCTCCGTGCAGTCCTTGCCGTTCAGCACCTTCAACAGGCGCACTTTCATATCCATGTCGTCGGGCTTGGCCTGGATCAGGTCACCCACGATACGGCCAATGTCACCGCACTCCGCCACCTTGAAGAACAGTCCGTTCACCTGGTCGCGGGCCTTGGTGAAGTACTCCTTATCAGATTCCTTCAGCCCTTCCTTGGCCAGGTTGGCCTCGATGTGGCCCATGATGGTCACGTAATCCGCGAGCATTTGGTCCTTGGTGACAACGCCTTTGTTGTACAGGCAGTTCAACGCCTGGTAGTACCCGCTCAGCGTACCGGCCTCGCTCTTCACGCCGCCCAGGTCAACGCTCTGCTTCAACACATCGAAGGCTTCCTGGCACTTGTCGGGGCTGTAGATCAGCATATCCACCCCTTTGCGGCCCAGCACGAAGGCCTGTTCGCCGAAATGGGTGATGCGCAGGTCGTAAACGAGATAGAGCGAATCGATCAACCGGGCCTTCCGGGCGGCATCCTTCTCCTTGCTGATGAACTCGGACATGAGCTTCACCCCGTTCTGGTATACACCTTTACTGGAGGTTGGGCAAACGCGGACCACCTCCTTCCACGGGTTGTAGGCATCGGTGTAGGCGCCCTGTTTCATGAACTCCTGGTACATGGACAGGTTCTGTACACAGGTGACGCTATCCTCCTTGGTAGCGCCGTATTTGCTTTGTGCCTGCACGGCACCAATGGCCAGTGCGGCCAGTGTGATCGTGAGGGTGTGCTTCAGGGTTTTCATTCGATCCGTCGTTTCTTGAACCATTGCTCTCTGAGGTCCGGCGTGATACTGATGCCGATGAACACTGCGGCGAAGCGTTCGCGCACATTGCCGTTGGTACCTGTACCCCGTTCGCCAAGTTCCGTGCCGAAGTTGATCCGGGAACGGGTGGTGTTCATCATCACCGGCAGTGAAAAGCCAAAGGACATGCCGAACTCGCTCAGCGGCGCACCGGCCACCACGAGGTAATCATCCGTGTAACGCACCCCGGCGCGGTAAATAATGCGTTCGCCGAACGAACCATTGCCATCGCCGGCCGGGCGGAAGGAGAAACCCAAGGCCGTGGTGCTGCTGGTGCGCAGGGTGGAGCGCTGTTCGTAACCCTCCACGTTCACGCGCAGCTCGGACCAATCGCGCACACGGTACTCGGCGGTCATGGTCCAGCGTGAATTGAACACTGTGAGACCAACTCCCGCTTGTAATGGAAGGTGTACCTCGCCCACGGAACCGCCAACAAGGAAGGCCGTATCCACCGTGGCCTCTGCACCAGCGTTGGTGTAGACGAAATTGGTGGCCGTGAGGTCGTAGTTGGCCCTGAGGTTGGTGGGCAGGTCGGCCGTGAGCCCGAACCGGAACCGCCATGCTTCAGCCTCCGCCTTGGGCATACGGACAACCTTACGCTTGCCGGGGTCCTTTCCCTGGTCCAACCACTCCTGCTCCTTGCGCTCATCTACCGCGGCCAGGTGCTTTCGACGGGCGTCGCGCCGCTGTTGCATGCGCAACTTGCCCAGTAGGTCACCGGTCCATTGAAGACCCACACCCAACATGGGGTCGTACACGTTGAGCTCGGAGACCACGTTGGTGTTGTAATACCCCAGGCCGGTCGGATAGTAGGCCTTTCGTCCCTCCTCGATGGTACCGAACAGGTAGTTGAAATTGGCGCCCAAGCTCACCTTGGTGCCTTTACCAAGAGTATCGTTGCTCTGCCAAAGCGTACGGCCCAGGCCAATGAACCCTCGATTGAGCCCTCCATTGCCGCTGTACTCGTAGGTCACAGCACCTTCGGAGACCTGCCCTTGGTCCGTTATGCGGTAACCCACATCGCTCACCGGCGTAATACCCAATGCCAACCCCCAACGCCCCCTGGCGAACGGTATGCCCAAGGCCAGCCCGAGCAGGTCCATCCGATTGCCTTTGGCCGTACGGTCATCGCTGTCGAAACGCAGGAACCGGATGGCCACTGCGGTCTGCAGATCGGTCAGGGCCAGGGCCGGGTACGACGCCGGGTTGGCTATGTTCAGGGCGAAAGGGTCTGAAAGCGCCACACCGGTGCCCCCCATCATGGCCTGCTCCACCTGGGGCGAATTGATCAGGGTGCCGAACCCATAGGCCGAATAGGGTGTCCCGCTTCCCTGCTGCCCCTGGGCCTGAAGCCGTTGCGGACCCATGGCCCACACGAGACAGAGCGCACTAAGCGTTCTGATGAAGAAGTATGGCGTGAAGGCCTTCAAGGGTCAGAAAAGGGTGGGCAAAGATGCCACTTTTCAGAGCGCGGGCGAACCGCAGGCCATCGCCACCCGTGAGCACAACGGCGATGCCCGGGTATTGGTGTGCAAGTCGGCCGATATATCCCTCCATCTCATGCACGATACCATGGTGCACTCCGGACGCAAGGGAAGTTGCCGTATCCGAGCCCATGAGGGCCGTATCAGCCGGCCGATCAACCAAAGGCAATCGGGCGCTATGGGCGTTCATGGCACGGGAACGCATGACCAAGCCCGGCGAGATCGCCCCTCCGCGGTAGGCACCATCAGAGGTGATCAGGTCATAAGTGATGCAGGTCCCCAGATCAATGGCCAGGACCGGGCGCCCGGGGAACATGCCCATGGCACCAACGGCATTGGCCAACCGGTCCACGCCCAGCGTCAGCGGTGTGGCGTAAGCACTGCGCACCGGGGCTTTTGAGCTTCCGGTGATCGGGAAGGTGGCGGCCAAGGACCGCAGGTGTTCTTCCCACGACGGATCGGGAGCCGCCACCGAACCCAGCGCGATCCGATCGGGACGATCACCGGCAAGGAACCCTTCCAAGGCAAGGCTATTGCCGGATACCATGGCTCCCGTTCGCTGAATGCGATGCCCACGAAAAAGGGCCGCCTTGGTCCGGGTGTTCCCTACATCAAGCACAAGATCCAATGAGGGGGTATGTGTGTTCAATTGACTTGTCTATATTTGCCGCCCTGTTCACCAGAAGGCCAGCACCTGGGTGGACAAAGTTCGGTGCCTTAGCTCAGCTGGTAGAGCAACGGATTGAAAATCCGTGTGTCCCCAGTTCGATCCTGGGAGGCACCACGAACGAAAAGCCCTCCGAAGCGGAGGGCTTTTTCATTTCAAGGTGTCGCTCAACCACTGCCTGAGCTCGGCGAGGTATTGCTGCTTCACCGGCTCGCGCAACTTCTTATTGGTCACTGTGAAATAGCTGTGCCGCTCCAGGAAACGCACCTGCAGTTGGTTCCACTCGAGCTCGGTGGCAAGCACTCCGAAGGTGCGCATCTCCGCAAAGAGCGAATCGCCTATGCGTCTGAAATCCGCCCGGCCGAGGTAGTCCAGGTCGGCATCACAAAGTATACGGGACAGCTTGTTCCGCGGAGACTGAGGGATGCGTGTGGCCAAGATCATGTCGCAGACACGCTGGATCTGTGCGGAGGAGTAACCGAACCTTGGCAAATGCTCCCGTACCAGGACACAGCCGTGCTGTTCGTGGTCCATACCATGCACAATGAAGCCACAATCATGGTAGAGGGCGGCGGTCTTTAGCAAGGTGAGGTCCTCCCCGTTGACCACCCCTTCCTTCTCCGCGATATCGATCGCACTTGCATACACATCCAAGGTGTGCTCCAGACAATGATACGTGCGTTCCTTGGGAAGCTCGTTCCTCAGCCGTTCAAGGATATAGGACTTAGCGCCTAGGGGGTCCATGGTCACCGGAGCGGTACAAGATAAGGGATCGGGGATACGGCCTGCATCGGCGGCTACCTTTGGGGCATGCGCCAGCGCTCCCATCGCCGCACATTGGTCCTGTTCGGCATTCTGGCCGCCTACATCGTACTTCAGTTCGTTTGGTGGGCCGTTCTATTGCTGCGCAAGGACCGTGAAGTGGTGGAACTCACCCCTTCAGTTGCAGGCGTTGGACATGGTGCCCATCGCTCCGCTTGATGCGGAGCGGCGCTTGCGCATGGTGGTGGGCGAAGGAAGCGTGCTGTTACTTCTGCTCCTGGTGGTCCTTTTGCTCACCTTCCGGGCCATTCGTCGCGACCTGGCGCTGGCACGCACCCAGCAGAACTTCCTGCTCGCTGTAACGCACGAACTACGCAGCCCGATCGCGGCCATCAAACTGCAACTTCAAACGCTGGCCCGCGAAGGTCTCACCGCGGAACAACGGGAGCAACTGCGCAGCCATGCCCTGGAAGAATCGGACCGGCTGGCCCACCTGACCGAAAAAGTGCTTCTCGCCACCCGGGCCGAGGAGGGCGCCTTGGAACTGCATCCGGTGGAAGCCGATGTGATGGAGCTATTGCGGGAGGCGGTCGATCGCGCACGGCAGCAAATGGCCAGGGACCATGTGCTGACGATCGCCGGGCCGGACCGGTTCATTGTGCGCACCGACCTCCAAGCCCTTCGCAGCATTGTCGACAACCTCCTGGAGAACGCGGCCAAATATGCACCACCAGGCACCCGCATCGATGTCGCCGTCGTGACGGGGCCTGAGGGATGGCGATTGTCCGTGAGCGACGAAGGGCCCGGCATTGCCGCTGAGGACCAGCAGCGCATCTTCGAGAAGTTCCATCGCGGAGGCAACGAAGAGACGCGCAGGGCCAAGGGTACCGGGCTCGGGTTGTATATCGTGCAGCGTCTTTCAGGTCAGATGGGAGGTGTCGTTTCCGTCCGGTCGCGCTCCCCCCATGGGTCTATCTTTACGGCCTCCTTTCCAACTCGCTGATGGCTCCGCACAAAGTGGTCCTGATCATCATGGATGGCTGGGGCATAGGTGCCGGTGACCACACCGATGCCATCGCCAAGGCCCACACACCGTTCATCAACCACCTGCTGGCCACCGCCCCGCATGCAACCCTCCTCACGGACGGAGAGCATGTAGGTCTTCCGCCGGGCCAGATGGGGAACAGCGAAGTGGGCCACTTGAACATCGGCGAAGGTCGCGTGGTGTACCAGGACCTCGTGCGCATCGATCGGGCCATGACCGATGGAAGCCTTGAGCAGGACCCCACGTTGTGCGCCGCCTTCGATGCCGCCCTGGAGCCCGGTCGTCGCTTGCACCTGATGGGCCTCCTGTCCGATGGTGGAGTGCATGCCATGCGCACCCATGCCGAAGCGCTGTGCCGAATGGCCGTTCGACACGGTGTTCAAGATGTCTTTGTTCATGCGTTCACGGATGGTCGCGATGCGGACCCACGGAGCGGCAAAGGCTACATGCAGCGCTTCCTTGATGGCACAAGGGGACTGCCCGTAAAGGTGGCCAGCGTGGTGGGACGCTATTGCTCCATGGACCGGGACAAACGATGGGAACGCATCGCCAAGGCCTACGAACTGCTGGTGCATGGAAAGGGAACGCCGATCCAGGACCCCCTGGAAGCCTTCGATCGCAGCTATGCCCTGGGCCGTACCGACGAGTTCATCGAACCGTTCGTGGTGACCGGTCCGGATGGCGCACCGGCCGCTACCATTCGCCCGGATGATGTGGTGATCTGCTTCAATTTCCGCACCGACCGTTGCCGCGAGATCACGCAAGCGCTCACCCAGCAACCGTTCCCCGAGCAGGGCATGCAGCCCCTGCCCTTGCACTATGTCACCATGACCGAGTACGACCCCACGTACACCGGGGTAAAGGTGCTCTTCCGCAAGGACGACCTGCCCATGACCCTGGGCGAAGTGGTCTCAAGGGCCGGTAAGCAGCAGATCCGCATTGCCGAGACGGAGAAATACCCGCACGTCACCTTCTTCTTCAGCGGGGGGCGTGAACGACCGTTCGAAGGGGAATCGCGCATCATGCTCCCTTCGCCCAAGGTGGCCACGTACGACCTGCAGCCGGAGATGAGCGCACAAGGCATTACCGATGCCATCTGCGTCGAGCTGCGGAAAGGCGAGGTGGACTTCGTGGCGCTCAATTTCGCCAACCCCGACATGGTGGGCCATACCGGTGTGTTCGATGCCATTGTGAAGGCCGTTGAGACCACCGACCGGTGCACACGGCAGGTGGTGGAGGCGGGCCTCGCTAACGGCTATTCGTTCGTCATCATCGCCGATCATGGCAATGCGGACAAGGCCTTGAACCCCGACGGCACGCCCAACACGGCGCATAGCACCAACCCCGTCCCTGTGATCGTGCTCGACACCCGTAACTGGAAGATGCGCGACGGCATCCTCGCCGATGTGGCACCCACCATCCTGCACTTGATGGACATGGAAAAGCCCGTCGAAATGACGGGCTCTTCCCTGCTTTCGTAGGCGCTCAGCGCAGGGCCTTACCAGCCGTTGCGCAGAATGGTCACGTGCCCGGTGTAGGGCTTGCTCTTACGCTCCACGATCAGCTCGTAGTAGTACGTGCCATCCGGAGAATCGCCGCCGTTCCAGTTGTTCCGGTAGTTCTTGGTCTCATACACCAACTGACCCCACCGATTGAACACACGCAGCGTGTTATTGGCATAGGCAATGCCATCGATGAACCAGATGTCATTGTGCCCATCGCCGTTCGGTGTGAACACGTTGGGGATAATGACCTCGCAATCGACGATCACGTTCACCGTGGCCGTGGCTTCGCGACCACAATCATCCGTGGCGGTCACGGTGTAGGTGCCACTGGCCAGGATGGGCACATAGGTCACTGCCCCTTCATCGCCGGTGCTCCACACGAGGTCCAGCGAACCTACACCGCCCGAGGCCTGCACCGCGAGCGGAATGGTGTCATTGCTGCACTCGGTGAGCACATCGGTGGTGATGAGGGTGATGGCGGGTGCATCGTTGATGGTGATGGTCACCGAGGCGCTCACTGACCGTCCGCAGGGATCGGTGTAAGTACCCGTAACGGTGACCGCCTCACTGCCTTCGGCCTGGTTGTCCTCCAAAGGCTGGAAGGGCACCTGTATGTTCAGCACATCATCGGGAATGGTGACCGTGGTCGGCAGCGAGAAGTCCGCTCCATTATTGCCACCAGCGAAGGTCAACACCACATCCACCGCGCCCAGTGAACCTTGTGGGCGAATGATGTTGATATTGGTCTCGTCGCAACCTTCCACCAACGTGTTCGGACCCAACAGGTTCATGTTCAACGGGGGAAGCGGGCTCAATTCGATGAAGAACTGCGCCACTGATGTGGTCCCGCAATCATCGGTGGCCGTGGCCGTGTAAACGGTGTTCGCCAGCGGGGAGACCGTGATCGCGGGACCCACCTCACCCGTGGACCAACTGATGGTGTACGGCGGATAGCCGCCGATCACGACAGGTGTCAAGGTGCTGCTTCCCAAGCAAGGGATCACATCACTGCCACCCGTGATCACCAAAGCGGGTGCACTGATGATGAAGAAGGTGAACTCGTTGGTGATGGTCTGACCTGCGCAAGGCGATTCGGAGGTCAGCGTAAGAATGATGGTCTCTTCCCCGTCACTATCAATGGGACAGTTGAACGTGAAGGACAGTGATGTCACACCCGGCAGGAAGACCAAGGAATCAGGGAACGTGGGGGTGTAATCCACACCCGGGGTGGCCGTTCCACCCACCTCGATGTACACCACACTGGTGTCCGTACCCGTACCAGTGCCCGTCCGCTCGAAATCGATGGTCACGGGGTAGCAGCTCTCTTGAATGGTGTTGTTGCCAATAATGCCAGGACCAGGGGTAAGCGAAGGAATGAAGGGCGTGCTGGTGAAGCTGCCGGCCTCCAGGAACACCCCGGAATCATAGGCCTGGTCCAAGGCATCGCCAATGGCCAGTTTGATGTGGTAGGTCTGGCCACATTCCACCTCGCGTTTCGCTTCCAACACCACTGTGAATCCATCGTAGACCACTGTGGTGCCGGTGCCATTGTCCACGTAGTACTGTGGGTTCACGGCAGGGCAGAACGGGTCGTTGGGGTTATTGTTATCCCCGTTGTTCACGTTGTCGATCGTCACCGGGGTCACACCATCAGGGAGCAGTGCGATGTTGATGGCGCTGTTCGTGTAGGGGCCTGTGATGCCGGGACCACTGAGGAAGAATCCAAAGGCATCGTTGAAGGAACAAACGAACTCGGGATACTCCTCGGAGCCGAACACATAGCGGAACTTGATCGAGTCGCCCGTAGTAACGAAATCGAACTCAAGCACTGCAGCATTATTGATGGTGCCACCAGAGATCGCCACCAGATCAGGGTCGCTGATGTTCGGTACGAGTTGGTCGGTTTGGAAACCGGTGGCACCCTGTCCCACGTTCTGGGCGAAGCCGGAGCTCAGGATCACCCCGGCGGACAGACCGAGGTTGGAGTTGGTGGTGGTGAAGGCTCCAGTACCGGCCTGGGGCGTGGCCGGGTCCAACACACCGTTGTAGGTCACGTTGGTGACCGTAACGCCGGATCCGAGCAGCACGTCCTGCACCAACTGGAGCGGGGTCTGGTTCACCGTCACGTTCAATTGGGCTTGAACACCCATCACTGCTGTGGCTGCCAACGCAGCTCCGATCGCTCTGTACTTGCTCACGTTATCCACTTGTTGGTTCAATCCTGGGTTCCCTTGATCAACGTCACATGGCCTATGCCTTCCTGGGGCGGAAAGTAATGACCCTCCGCGCGATACTTGTACACATACACGCCGGTCATGGCCACATCCGATCCGTTCACCTTGCCATCCCAGCGCATCGCAGGGTTGTTGGATGTAAAGATCAGCTCACCCCAGCGATTGAAGACATTCATCTCGAACACGCTGATGTCGTGGCCCACGGGGCCGAAATCATCATTCACACCATCGCCATCGGGCGTGAAGGCATTCGGGAAGTAGATATGCGCCGGTGCCCGCAGCAGGACGGAGTCGATGCCCGGGCATCCGTTCGGGGTCACGATCTTCAAGGTCACCCAATGGTCCTCCAGGTCCAAGTAGCTGTGGTACACCTCGTGGCCACGGTAGATCGTTCCCTCCTCATCACCCATTTCCCAGATCCAGTTGCGGGCGTAGGGCAATGTGGCGGCCTGCAGGTACCAGTCATCCTGACCCAGGTTGGTCACAACGATGCTGGTGAACACATGCTCCACGGCCACGACCACATCGTCCGTGCGCTGGGCGCCGCAGCGATCGGTCACTGTCACGATGTACTCGGTATCCTCTTCAGGGGACACACGCAGGATGGGGTCTGAGATGCTATCCAGCCCGTTCCAAAGGATCGTGTAATAGCCTGACCCACCAGTGACCACCGCGATCAGCTCGGCCGAATCACCGGCGCAGATGAGCTTGTCCATCGGAACGGTCAGTTGGAACGGAGCATAGTTCGGCAACAGGGTGCTCACTACCGCGGTGCCGACGTAGCCGCATTGGTCCGCAATGGTCACGGTGTACGCCTGATCGGCCGGTACACCGACCTCCAATGAGGTGGAGGTGCCAAGTACGAAGCCGTTCTCATTGGCCCATTGATAGGTATAGACCCCATTGCCCCCTTGGACATCGACCACCGAGACCTCCGCAGTGTCGCCCGGACAGATCACGGTCACATCATCCGATGTGGTGATCACAATGGGCGGCAGGGGCTCAGTACCTACCAGCACACTATCCTGCACCGTCGTACCACAACCTTCGCCCACGGTAACGATATACCACGTGGGAGGGCCAGCAGGAACGGTCACCGTTGCCGTATTGCCAACGAACGAACCATTGGCGGACCAGTTGTAGGTGAACACATTGTTGCCGCCCACCGCACTGGTCACTTCAATAGGTCCCGTTCCAAGGCAGGGGATCAAGGTCTCCGGGCTTACCGTGATCTCCAGCGGCGGGTAAATGGGCAGGGTAATGGTCATGTTCTCCACCACCTCGGTCACTCCGCACACATCGTTCACCGCCACGGAATAATCCGTGGTGACGCCCGGCGACACGCTGATGGTGGGGGTGGTCTCACCCGTGCTCCACAGATAGGTATAGTCGCCAATACCTCCAGTGACGGTGGGTGACAATACGTTCACCTGGCCGCAAACGCTGTTGAGGTCGTTCAACGAAACATCCAATGGTGGCGGGCTGTCAATGTAGAAGGTGAACAGGGTCTGGATCACTACCCCGGCGCATTCCACCAATTGTTCCACCTGCACGAGAAGCGTCTCGGAGCCGTCGGCATCCATGGGCACATCCACGAACACGCTCACGCTTTGCTGATCGGCCGGGAAAATGAGCTCAGTGGGCAAGGCGGGTGAATAATCCACGTTCGGCGTGGCCGTGCCAGCGATGATGATGCTGACCGTGTCCGCCTCGCTCACATCGCCCAACCGGGAGAACACGATCTCGTACGGGCCGCAACCCTCGAGCATGGTATCCCCATTGATGCCTACCCCGTTGGTGAGGCCTGCCTCCACCTGGCCGGTACTTGCAAAGCTCCCGGCCTCGAGGAACACTCCGGAGTCATAGCTGGTGTCCAACGCATCACCCAAGGCCAATTTGATATGATAGGTCTGCCCGCACTCCACCAGTGCAAAGGCCGTGAGCACCACGGTGAACCCGTTGTAGGCTATGGTGGCACCCGCGCTGTTGTTCACATAGTACTGCGGGTTCACGGCCGGGCATGTGGGGTCGTTGGGCACATTGTTGTACCCGTTGTTCACCGTGTTGATGGTGACCGGCGTGGTGCTGTTAGGTATCAGGGCGATGTTGGCCGCGTTGCCCGCGAAAGGCCCGGTGATGCCCGGCCCGCTAAGGAAAAAGCCGAACGCATCGTTGTAGCTGCACACGAAGTTGGGGTACTCCTCCGAGGCGAACACATATCGGAACCGAAGTGTGTCGCCCGTCGGGATGAAATCGAACTCCAGGACCGCTCGGTCATTGATGGTGCCCCCGGAAATGTTCACCAGGTCCGGATCGGAACCAGTCCCGTTCATGTCACCCGAGAAATTGGTGGCGGGTCCCACGGCATTGGCAACAGTACCGGTGCTCAACAGTACGCCCGAGGCCAGACCGAGGTTGGTCGCGTTGGCCGTGAACGAGCCACTGCCCACCTGCGGCAAAGGCGGGTTGAGGACGCCATTGTACTGGACGTTGAACGCGGTGACCCCACCTCCGAGCAATACGTTCTGTACCAACTGCTGGGCGGTTTGTGTGCCGTTCACTACCAGCTGAGCACTGGCATTCGTGCCGCCGATCAGGGCCACGAGGCAGGGAAGTACAAGTCGTTTCAACATCCGGTCGGTGGGAAAGCGTGTTGAAAAATACGCGATCTGTCCAAATCATGACCCATACCCGCTTTGAAAGGTTGCCTCCGTCCTTGAAATGCCCACCGGTTATCTTCGTCCCCACATCCGAAAGCCCTACCACCGTGCACGCGATCGACACGTACATCGAGTCCAACAAGGACCGCTTCCTGAGCGAACTGCTCGACCTGCTCCGTATCCCCAGTGTGAGCGCCGACCCCAAGTACAAGGCCGATGTGGCCCGCTGTGCCGAGGCCGTGAAACAGCGGATGGTGGAAGCCGGGCTGGACAAGGTGGAGGTATGCCCCACTGCCGGCCACCCTATCGTGTATGGCGAAAAGATCATCGACCCCGCCCTGCCTACGGTGCTGGTGTACGGCCACTACGATGTGCAACCACCTGACCCTCTGGACCTTTGGCATAGCGGCCCCTTCGAGCCGGTGATCAAGGAAGGCATGATCTACGCCCGCGGCAGTGCCGACGACAAGGGCCAGTTCTACATGCATGTGAAGGCCGTGGAGACCATGATGAAAACGGGTGGCCTGCCCTGCAACGTAAAGGTGATGATCGAGGGTGAGGAGGAAGTGGGCAGTGACAACCTGGGCCTGTTCGTGGCCAACAACAAACAGAAGCTTGCGGCCGACGTGGTGCTGATCAGCGATACGAGCATGATCGCCAATGATGTGCCCAGCATCAACACCGGCCTGCGCGGCCTGAGCTACCTGGAGGTGGAGGTGACCGGCCCCAACCGCGACCTGCACAGCGGGGTGTATGGTGGTGCCGTGGCCAACCCCATCAACGCCCTGTGCGAAATGATCGCCAGCCTGCACGATGCCGATCGCCGCATCACCATTCCCGGCTTCTACGAGGCCGTAATGGAACTGAGCGCCGCTGAACGCTCCGCCCTCGCCGAGGCCCCCTTCGATGAGGAGGAGTACAAAAAGGACCTGCAGATCGACGCGGTGCGCGGCGAGAAAGGCTACACCAGCGAGGAGCGCAGCAGCATCCGTCCCACCTTGGACGTGAACGGCATCTGGGGCGGCTACATCGGCGAAGGCGCCAAGACGGTGCTGCCCTCCAAGGCCTACGCCAAGATCAGCATGCGACTGGTGCCCAACCAGAAGAGCGACACCATCACCAAGCTCTTCCAGGACCACTTCGTGAAGATCGCGCCGCCTGGCGTGAAGGTGGTGGTGAAGCCCCACCATGGCGGTGAGGCGGCCGTAACGCCCATCGACAGCCCCGCCTACCTGGCTGCGGCCAAGGCCATGGAAGAGACCTTCGGGAAGAAGCCCATCCCCACCCGTGGCGGTGGCAGCATCCCCATTGTGGCGCTGTTCGAGCAGGAATTGGGACTCAAGACGGTGCTCTTCGGGTTCGGCCTGGACAGCGACAACATCCACAGCCCGAACGAGAAGTACGGCGTGTTCAACTACTTCCAGGGCATCCGCTCCATTCCGCGCTTCTTCCACCACTTCGCTGCCAGCGGCCGCAAGGCCTGAGCGCGGAGCGGTACGACGTTTGCCACCGACCCGCCATGCGTGGCCTCCTGACCCGAACCGCACTGGTGCCCATGGTCGCCATGGCGGTCCTGCTGGTCTCGTCCTGCTCCACCTATGACGAAGTGGAGCTGAAGGACATCACCAATGTGGAAGTACTGCGGATGGACGGCAAACAAGTGGCCTTGCGGGTGGATGCGCTGGTGAACAACCCCAACGGTTTCAAGATCCACGTGGAGGACCCCGACGTGGACCTCTACCTGAACGACCGCTTCGTGGGGAAAGGCCTGCTCGATTCGGCCTTGGTGCTGGAGCGGAAAAGCACGCAGGTGTATCCCGTTTACCTGCACGCCGACCTACAGGGCGGTCCTGTGCTGTTCATGCTGCTGGGCGGGGCGCTCTCCGGCGAACTGAAACTGGGCGCCAAGGGCACCGTGGCCGGGCGGTCAGGCATGCTGAAGAAGCGATTCCCCTTCGAACTGGAGGAAACGATCGACCTGCGGTCAGGGCGCTGATACAAAGGGCTCTTTGCGCACCACCACGGGCACCCCGAACAGCCCGTCGGCCAGGTCCACCCGTACGCGGTCGCCCACAATGGGGTACCAGTCGCGATAGGTGGCACGCGCGAACGGGTGGTCGGCCAGGAAATCATCGGTGAACCGGTAATACAGCGTGGTGCCGCTCGCCTCCACCTCGGCCACGCCATGTTCCGTGGTGGTCACCGGACCGTGGCCCAAAAAATTGAGCCACAGCAACAGGCTGGTGAGCAATGGCCCCACCGCCAGCAGGTTGAACAGGAACCATTCCAGTCGTTCCATGCCCCAGCGCTTCGTGACCGATCCGACAGGCAGCAGGTTGCCCATGAAGCAGAGCAGCAGGAACACCCGGAACAAATGGTCGGGAGCGATGAGCGTCCACGGCACCACCGAGTACAGACTGCCCAAGGCCGTGAATATCCCGAGCGCCATCAGCGTGCCCGGCCAGTACACTTCGCGCCCGCCGCCCTTCACTTGCGGCTGTTGATGGTACCGCCCCGAAGGCCGCTCGGTCCGGGGCTGGGGTACGTTCCTTTGAGGGTCCATGGCAGCGCACCAAAGTAAAGGGCAACCCAACCGGCTCATCCACGAGACCAGTCCCTATTTGCTGCAACACGCCCGCAACCCCGTGGATTGGTACCCTTGGGGGGATGAAGCGTTCGCCAAGGCCAAGGCCGACAACAAGCTGGTGCTGGTGAGCATAGGGTACAGCAGCTGCCACTGGTGCCATGTGATGGAACGCGAGTGCTTCGAGGACGCCGCCACCGCAGCGCTGATGAACGCGAACTACGTGTGCATCAAGGTGGACCGGGAAGAGCGGCCGGACGTGGACCACGTGTACATGACCGCCGTGCAGCTCATTACCGGGCGTGGAGGTTGGCCGCTCAACTGCTTCACACTGCCCGATGGCAGGCCGGTCTATGGCGGCACCTACTTTCCACCGGGCCAGTGGAGCCAGGTGCTTACGGACCTGAACGCCACCTGGCAACGCGAACCACAACGCGTGGTCCAGTACGGCGAGAAGCTCAGGCTCGGGCTGGTGGCCACCGACCTGGTCGAGCCCGCCGCCGACACCGGGTCCTTCGACCGGAACACGCTCGATGGAATGGTGGCCACCTGGCAGCCACACTTCGACCGCACCCACGGTGGGCCGGACCGCGCACCCAAGTTCCCGCTGCCCAACAACTACCAGTTCCTGCTCCGGCAAGCCGTACTTACCCGGGACAGCGAACTCCTGCAGCATGTGGAGCTCACGTTGGACCGCATGGCCCTGGGCGGGCTGTTCGATCAACTGGGAGGTGGCTTCGCCCGCTACAGTACCGATGTGCTCTGGAAGGTGCCCCACTTCGAGAAGATGCTCTACGACAACGCGCAGCTCGTGAGCCTGTACAGCGAGGCGTTCCAGCATTTCCGAAAGCCGCTCTACCGGGACACGGTGGAGCGTACCCTGGCATTCATTGCCCGCGAGATGACCAGCGCGGAAGGC
>JBEICT010000061.1:0-14765 GCA_040383865.1 Flavobacteriales bacterium
CGAGAAGCTCGAGCAACAAAGCCAGGTGGCGGCTGGCATAGGCGCATTGGGCCTGCACGAGAGCCGTGTGCCACCCGTGAAGGTGGAGGTAAGGGAACGTGAGCTTAAAAAGACCCGCACCCGATGAGCGATCGTTCGCAACTGAGGGCCCGGGCCAACATCGTGTACCTGCTGATGGTGCTGTTCGCCTGCTCCATTGCGGTGAAGCTCTTCACCATTCAATTGGTGGAGGGCGATAAGTGGCGCGCGAAGGCCGAGCATGTGAGCACGGCCTATCGCATGGTCCAGCCCGATCGTGGACACATCTACAGTGAGGATGGCAGGTTGCTCGCCACCAGCGTACCTGAGTACGATGTGCGAATGGACATGGTAGCGGCGGCGCTCACCAACGAGATCTTCCGCGCTAACATCGACTCACTCAGCTGGTGCCTCGCGGACCTGTTCGGTGACCGTACTGCCGCCGAGTACAAACGGGACCTTACCGATGCCCGGGCCCGCAAGGAGCGCTATTACCTGGTGAAGCGCAAAGCCGACCACACACAGGTGCAGCGACTGAAGGAGTTCCCGCTCTATCGGTTGGGCCGGTACAAGAGCGGGCTGGTCACTGAAAAGCGGACAGTGCGGGCACATCCGTTCGGGCGGTTGGCGGCCCGCACGGTGGGTTATGTGCTGCGTGATAGCAGCGCCATCGGTCTTGAAGGTGGCTATGACAAGTGGTTGAAGGGTACCACTGGACGACGACTGGAACGCCGGCTCACGGGCGGGGTGTGGATGCCGATGGACGATGGCGATGGCACGGACCCGGTGCCGGGTTCCGACATACACACGACCATCGACATCAACCTGCAGGACGTGGCGGACGCTGCGCTTGAACGGCAGCTGCGGCACCATGGGGCACAATATGGTACGGTGGTGGTGATGGAGGTGGCCACGGGCTATGTGAAGGCCATCAGCAACCTCACCCGGCTGAACGACAGCGTTTACGTGGAGTCGTTGAACCATGCCATCGCCGGTGCCACGGAGCCAGGCTCCACCTTCAAGTTGGCCTCGCTCATGGTGGGTATTGAGGATGGTCGGATCAAGGCCACGGATACGGTCGATACCAAGCGCGGACAGGTCCGGTTCCATGACCGCATCATGAAGGATTCGCACGAAGGTGGATTTGGTCGTATCACCGTGCAACGCGCCCTCGAGGTGTCCGCCAACACAGGCATCAGTGTTGCGGTGCACCGTGCCTACCAGAAGGACCCGAAGCGGTTCGTGGAAGGTCTGAAGCGCATGGGATTGCATCAGCCCACGGGCGTTCTGGTCCCTGGCGAACCGGTGCCCACGTTGCGTGGTCCGGGGGAGAAGGGTTGGAGCGGCGTCAGCCTCCCCTGGATGAGCATCGGTTATGAAGTGGCCCTGACACCGTTGCAGGTGTTGACCTTTTACAACGCTGTTGCCAACAAGGGCCGCATGATGCAGCCGCAGTTCGTGGAACGCATCTCCCGGAACGGCCGCTCTGTGGAGGAGTTCAAGCCAGTGGTAATGAACGAACGGATCGCTTCGGAAGGCACAATAGCCACGGTACATGACATGCTGGTCGGTGTGGTGGACAGCGGGACGGCCACCAACCTGAAGGCAGCGCATTTCGCCATCGCTGGTAAGACGGGGACCGCCCAGATCGCTCGCAATGGCAGTTATCGGGAGAACGGGGTGAGCTACCAGGCCTCGTTCGTTGGCTACTTCCCCGCCGATGCACCGAAATACAGCTGCATCGTTGTGGTGAACGGCCCCACGACCAGTGGCTACTACGGCAACGTGGTGGCCGGTCCCATCTTCAAGGAGATCGCGGACAAGATCTACAGCAACCGCCTGGAGCTACAGCAGCCCACGCGACTGGCGGAGGTGACAGGGCCTCGTACACCAGTGAGCATGGGCGGCCATGCCGGTGATATCCGGACCGCTCTTCAAGGGCTCAACGTGCCCTTTACGCAGAAGGGCGAGGGCGAATGGGTGAGCACGGAGGCCGGCGATAGTGTGGTGGTGTTGAACCATCGCGCGATCCCCTCGGATGCGCTCGACCTGGTGCCCAACGTACTTGGCATGGGGTTGAAGGATGCGCTGTATGTGCTGGAGAACCGTGGCCTGCGCGTGCGCATCAGCGGTAACGGCATGGTCAGGCGTCAGTCCATTCCGCCCGGCACTCGGGCACGGCAGGGAACCACCATTGTGATCGAGCTCACATGAAACTCCTGAAGGACATCCTCTACAAGGTGCGTATCGAGCAGGTGGTCGGCTCCACGAACACGGCCATCGAGCAGATCGCGTTCGACAGCCGGAAGGTGGTGCCGTTCACGCTCTTCGTGGCGACGCGCGGCACCCAAGTGGATGGTCATGACTACATCGACAAGGCGATCGATTCAGGCGCGAGCGCCGTGGTCTGTGAACAGATGCCCGCCGAGCGCAAGGAGGGAGTGACCTATGTGCGCGTTCAGGATGCGGCCGAGGCCATGGGCATTCTTGCGGCGAACTTCCACGGTCATCCTTCGCGCAAACTGAAGTTGGTCGGCATCACCGGTACCAACGGCAAGACGAGCACAGCCACGCTGTTGTTCCGGTTGTTCAGGTCGCTCGGCTACAAGTGCGGCCTCATCAGTACGGTGGAGATCCGCATCGGCCAGCGTACCATACCGAGCACGCACACCACGCCCGATGCGGTCCGGTTGAATGAACTGCTGGCCGAGATGGTGGCCGAGCGGGTCACGCATTGTTTCATGGAGGTGAGCTCGCACAGCGTGGTGCAACAGCGCATCGCAGGTGTGGAGTTCACGGCCGGAGTGTTCATGAACATCACCCATGACCACTTGGATTATCACGGCACTTTCGCCGAGTATATCAAGGCCAAGAAAGGGTTCTTCGATCAGTTGCCTTCCACGGCCTTCGCCCTGGTCAACGCTGATGATGCCAATAGCGCGGTCATGTTGCAGAACACCAAGGCCACGAAGCGCTCCTTCGCGGTACGCAGCATGGCCGATCACCGGGCACGCATTGTCGAGAACCAGCTCACTGGACTGCATCTCAACATCGATGGGCACGACCTGTATGCACGGCTGATCGGCGAGTTCAACGCGAGCAACCTGCTGGCGGTATACACCACCGCCATACTGCTCGGTGAGGCACCGCTCAACGTACTGACCGCGCTCAGCGATCTGGAACCTCCTCGCGGTCGGTTCCAAGTGGTACGCAGTACCGGAGGGGTGCTGGGCATAGTGGATTACGCCCACACGCCGGATGCCCTCAAGAACGTGTTGTCCACCATCAATGAAGTGTGCGGGGCGAACGAGCAGGTGATCACCGTGGTGGGATGTGGTGGGGATCGCGACAAGGCCAAGCGCCCGGTGATGGCCCGGATCGCTGCCGAGCTGAGCGGTCACGTGGTGCTAACGAGCGATAATCCGCGGAGCGAGGACCCTGCCGTCATACTCGGCGAGATGCGCGCGGGTGTGTCCCCTGGCGACCAGCATCGTGTGTGGATGAACGCCGACCGGAGGGAGGCGATCCGCCAGGCCGTGGGCATGGCAAAGCCCGGCGATGTGGTGTTGTTGGCCGGCAAGGGTCACGAGACCTATCAGGAGATCAAGGGTGAGAAATACCCGTTCGACGATGTGGCCATTCTGAAGGAAACCCTTGAACTGCTGCACAAGTAATGCTGTACCACCTGTTTGAAGCGATCGGTCCCAGCGTGCCTGGTGCAGGGGTGTTCAACTACATCTCGTTCCGTGCAGCGATGGCGGTGTTCACCTCCCTGCTCATCAGCCTGTGGTGGGGACAGGGCATCATCAACCTGCTTCGTCGCATGCAGGTGGGCGAGACCGTCCGTGATCTCGGTCTCGAAGGGCAGTTGCAGAAGCAGGGCACGCCGACCATGGGCGGCCTGATCATCCTGTCGGCCACGATCATTCCCACGCTGCTCTTCGCCAAGCTCAACAACATCTACATCATCCTGCTGCTCGTCAGCACGGTGTGGCTGGGTACGATCGGCTTCCTCGATGACTACATCAAGGTCTTCAAGAAGGACAAGCGTGGGCTGGCTGGCAAGTTCAAGGTGGTCGGTCAGGTCGGGCTCGGCATCATCATCGGAGCCACGGTCTATTTCCACCCGGAGATCCGTACGCGTGTCGAGGTCCCTGCATCCGTTGCGCAACAGCTGGACGCGGCAGAGGTGAACACGATCACGGAGGAGGACGGCACACAGCACTTCATGCTGAATCGGAAGATGCCGAACACCACCATCCCGTTCATCAAGGACAATGAGTTCAATTACTCGTCCATTCTCGGTGTGTTCGGTCGTGAGGCGCGTCAGTACACCTGGGTCATCTACATCCTGGTCGTCATCTTCATCATCACCGCCGTGAGCAACGGCGCGAACATCACCGATGGTGTTGATGGACTGGCCACCGGTACCTCGGCGATCATGGTGATGACCTTGGGCATCCTCGCCTACGTGAGCGGTAACGTCATTTTCGCGCAATACCTGGACATCATGTACATCCCCGGCTCGGGCGAGCTGGCGGTGTTCATTGGTGCATTGCTCGGTGCATGCATCGGCTTTCTGTGGTACAATGCCTATCCCGCGCAGGTCTTCATGGGCGATACCGGCAGCCTGGCCCTGGGCGGCATCATCGCCACGCTCGCGATCCTGGTCCGCAAGGAACTGCTGATCCCCGTGCTATGCGGCATTTTCCTGATGGAGAACCTGAGCGTGGTGATGCAGGTCTCCTACTTCAAGTACACGAAACGGAAGTACGGTGAAGGCCGGCGCATCTTCCTGATGTCCCCCTTGCACCATCACTTCCAGAAGAAAGGCATCCACGAGAGCAAGATCGTTTCCCGCTTCTGGATCGTCGGGATCATGCTCGCCGTGCTTTCCATCGTAACCCTGAAGCTGCGATGAACAAGCTGGTGATACTGGGGGCACAGGAGAGCGGCGTTGGCGCGGCGAAGTTGGCCGTGCAATGCGGCCATTCCGTGTTCGTGAGCGATGCCGGTGCCATCAAGCCGAAGTACCGCGAGGAGCTGGTGCGCCTAGGTGTTGATTTCGAGGAGGGTGGCCATACCGCCAAGCGGGTCCTTGAAGCCAACGAGATCGTGAAGAGCCCTGGCATCCCGGATACGGCCTCGCTCGTGGTAGCAGCGCATGAGCGCGGCATCCCCGTGATCAGTGAGGTCGAGCTGGCCTACCGCCATTGCAAGGGCCGGATCATCGGGATCACGGGAAGCAATGGCAAGACCACGACCACGCTGCTCACGCACCATATCCTGCGGAAGGCGGGTGTTGATGTCGCCGTAGGGGGTAATGTGGGCACCAGTTTCGCCGGCCTTGTAGCGGAAGGTGATCGTGCGTGGTACGTGCTTGAGCTGAGCAGCTTCCAGTTGGATGGCATCCGCGATTTCCGCCCCCACATCGCCATGCTGCTCAACATCACTCCCGACCATCTGGACCGCTATCAGTACCGGATGGAGAATTATGTGGCGAGCAAGTTCCGGATCACCATGAACCAGGATCCCGCGGACCACTTCATCCATTGTGCGGACGACCCGGAGACGTCCTCATGGCTCCGCTCGCACACCGTGAAGGCGCGCCAGTGGCCCTTTTCCATTGAACGTACCGTGGCGCAAGGCGCCCATCTACAGAACGACCGCATCCTCATCACCACCGACCAAACCACCTTCGACATGTCCATTCACGAACTCGCACTCCAAGGCCGCCACAATGTCTACAACTCCATGGCCGCCGGGATCGCCGCCCGCGTGCTCGAGCTGCGCAACGATGTGGTGCGTGAGAGCCTCAGCGATTTCCAGAACGTGGAGCATCGACTGGAGCGCGTTGCCATGGTACACGGCATCGAGTTCATCAATGATTCAAAAGCGACCAACGTCAATTCCGCGTGGTATGCGCTGGAAAGCATGGACCGGCCAGTGGTATGGATCGCCGGTGGTGTGGACAAGGGCAACGACTACACTTCGCTGCGTGAGCTGGTGAGGACGAAGGTGAAGGCGATCGTATGCCTCGGAAAGGATAATGCCAAGTTGCACAAGGCTTTTGGCGAGCTGGTACCCAATATGGTGGATGCGGACAGCGCGGAACAGGCCGTGCGAGCGGCCTATGGCATCGCAGAGGAGGGTGATGCGGTACTGTTGAGCCCGGCCTGCGCCAGCTTCGATCTGTTCGAGAACTACGAAGAACGTGGTCGTCGGTTCAAGACCGCTGTGAAGGCTCTTTAACACCATCAAGGCCATGAAGAGGACCGGACCGAAGAACACAGTGCCAGCTACCACTTCCGTGGATGCCCTGGTGCGTGCGCGTCACGAGGCGCTGGCAACTCACGTCGCCGGGCCGCATCGCATGGAAATGGTGGCGAATGTGAACGATGTGGTATACATCAACGATAGCAAGGCCACGTTCATTGATGCTGCCCTCGACTCGCTGGTCTCGCTGGAAGCGCGTGTGATCTGGATCGCCGGGACCTGGAGCGATGACATGAGCGAGGGCCAGGTGGCCGAACTCCTTCGGGAAAGGGTGTCGGCCCTGGTGTTGTTCGGGGTAGCTGCCGAGGAGTTGCCGGCCGATCCGGGCTGTGAGGTATACCTGGCCGACAACGTACCCATGGCCGTGTTCCTGGCCCGTGAACTGGCAAGGCCCAATGAAGTGGTGCTCTTCAGTCCGGCATGTCCGAGCGGTAGCGGTCATGCGAATTACGAGGAACGTGGTGCCGATTTCAAGCGGACCGTCAGGGAACTGGAATAAGGAAAGGACACCAACGCGTGCATGACCAACTACATCCATAAACTGAAAGGCGATCGCGTGATCTGGATGACGGCCCTGTTCCTGGGGCTGATCAGCCTCCTCGCGGTGTACAGTTCGATCAGTTCGCTCGCCTTCAAGCGCGAGGGAGGTAGCACGTTGCATTTCCTGGCCAAGCACGGACTCATGCTGCTCTCCGGCGGTGTGATCATGTACTATGCCTCCACGCTCCGCTATAGTATTTACTCCAAGCTTTCCCAACTGGCCGTTCCGATCACTGCCGGTCTGCTCTTGTTGACCCTGCTTTTGGGCTCGAACATCAATGATGCCAGTCGCTGGATCACCATCCCCATCATCAATCAGAGCTTCCAAACGAGCGACCTGGCCAAGGTCGTGCTCATTGTTTATCTCGCTCGTGTGCTGGGCAAGCACCATGATCAGGAGTGGACCTTCCGCGATGTGCTGTTGAAGTTGATGGTACCCGTGGGCCTGATCTGCGCGCTGATCCTGCCCGCCAACTTCTCTACGGCGGCATTGTTATTCCTGGTCTGCCTCATCGTCATGTTCATCGGACAGGTGCCCTTGAAGCACATGGTGATGATCGTGGGTGCCGCGGTGCTCCTGTTCAGCCTGTTGCTGGTGGTGGCCAAGAGCAAGCCTGGCCTGCTTCCGCGCCTCGATACCTGGATCACGCGGATCGAGAGCTTCGGCACACAGGACAGCGATGCGAACTATCAGGTGGAGCATGCCAAGATCGCCATTGCCACTGGTGGACTTCTGCCCAACGGTCCTGGCAGTGGTGCATCACGCAACTGGCTTCCGCATCCTTACTCGGACATGATCTACGCGTTCATCGTGGAGGAGTACGGCAGCATCATTGGTGGGTTGGGCCTGCTGATGCTCTACTTGATCCTGCTCTTCCGTGCCGTGCGCATTGCCGGGCGTTGCGAGAAGCTCTTTGGTTCACTTGTGGCCGTGGGACTGAGCCTCATGCTGGTCCTGCAGGCCATGATCAACATGGCCGTTGCCGTGAACCTGGTTCCCGTTACCGGACAACCCCTGCCCTTGGTCAGCATGGGTGGTACATCCGTCTGGTTCACCTGTCTGGCCATTGGCATTGTGCTCAGTGTGAGCCGCAGCCTCGACGAAGAACAAACGCCCTCAGCCGATGTCAAACGCCCGCGCACAGCAGTCGCTTAGGGTGATGATCTCCGGTGGAGGCACCGGCGGTCACATCTTTCCGGCCATCGCCATCGCAAACGCGGTGCGCGAGCGGGAAGCCACGGCCGAGTTCCTTTTCGTGGGTGCGGAGGGAAAGATGGAGATGGAGAAGGTGCCTGCTGCCGGTTATCGCATCGAAGGACTGCCCATCCGCGGCCTGCAACGTGGATCCATCGTGAAGAACCTGGCCTTGCCCTGGCGTCTGTTGCGCAGCATGCTGAGAGCGCGTGCGTTGGTGCGTTCCTTCCGCCCGGACGTGGCTGTTGGCGTGGGCGGCTATGCCAGTGGTCCATTGCTGGCCGCTGCACAGCGTATGGGTGTACCCACATTGATCCAGGAACAGAACAGCTTCCCCGGCAGGACGAACATCCACCTGGCGAAACGTGCGCAGCGCATTTGTGTGGCTTATGCCGGTATGGATCGCTTCTTCCCCAAGGAGAAGCTCCTGCTCACCGGCAATCCGGTGCGCCAGGAAGTGGTGCGCCTGGCCGGCAAGCGTCCACGTGGTATGGAGGAGTTCGGACTGCAGGAGGGGCGGCCCATCCTGTTCATTACCGGAGGAAGTCTTGGTGCACGAGGCATCAATCATGGGGTCAAGGCCGCATTGTCCGGATGGAAGGCGGCCGGCATCCAGGTGATCTGGCAGACCGGTACACCCTTTCTGGCAACTGCGCAGGAGGCCGTGGCCGCGCTGGATTATGCCGATTGCAAAGTGCATGAGTTCATTGCCCGCATGGACCTGGCCTATGCTGTTGCCGACCTCGTGGTATCGCGCGCCGGGGCCATGAGCGTAAGCGAGCTCTGTCTGGTGCAGAGGCCGGCCATCCTGGTGCCGTTACCCACGGCCGCTGAGGATCATCAGACCCACAACGCTCGCGCGCTCACGGATCGTGGTGCGGCCGTGCTGCTACGCGATGCGGACGCGGTCGGACAGCTTGGTCCCACGGTCTCTTCGTTGATACTGGATAGTACAGCCCTGGAGCGTCTTCGCCTGGCCATTACAGGATCAGGCACTCAGAACGCGGCAGAGGCGATCGCTGCGGAGGTCATCCGACTTGCACGAACATGAGCATGCTGAGCGGACATAGGTTCTACTTCATCGGTATCGGCGGTATCGGCATGAGCGGACTTGCCCGTTATTTCCGCAGGCGAGGTGCCCTGGTGGCCGGCTATGACCGCACCCCGAGCGAGCTTACGAACCAATTGCAGAGCGAGGGCATCGAGGTGCAGTTCAGTGAAAGCACTGCCCTCATTCCGGCCGAGTTCAGCAAGGCGGCGCCGGAGGAGGTCATGGTGGTGCGTACGCCTGCCGTACCCGTGACCAGTCCATTGTTGAAGTACTGGGAGGAGCGCGGGGCCAGGATCCTGAAGCGGGCCGAAGTGCTTGGCATGGTGACCGAGGACCGGCCTACGGTCGCCGTTGCAGGTACTCACGGCAAGACCACGGTAAGCACCATGCTTGCACACCTGCTCACCGCAGGCGGTGTCAAGTGCAACGCCTTCCTGGGCGGCATCGCGGTGAACTACGGCACCAACGTGCTGCTGAACGATGATGCCGTGGTGAACGTGGTGGAGGCCGATGAGTACGATCGCAGCTTCCTGCGCCTGCATCCGAGCGAGTCCATCATTACCGCCATGGACCCCGATCACCTGGATATCTATGGTACGGCAGAGGCCATGTTCGCGGCCTATACCGAGTTCGCAGCATTGAGCAAGGGCATGCTGCTCGTGCATCAACGGGTGGCCTCGCACTTCAGCAAGCACCCGGGGGCTGTGAGCTATGCATTGGACCACACGGGCACTCCACGCGCCGAGCATGTCCATGTGGAGACGGGCCGATATGTCTTCGACCTGGTCGCCGAAGGGCATACCCTCCGCGATCTGCAACTGGGTATGCCCGGTCGACACAATGTGGAGAATGCGTTGGCTGCATCCACCATGGCCTTGAGGCTCGGAGTCACCCCGGAGGCACTACGAGCGGCGCTCGCTTCGTTCAAGGGTGTGTCCCGTCGGTTCGAGGTGCGCGTGAACGGGCCGAAGGTGGTCTTCATTGATGATTACGCGCACCACCCGAAGGAGCTCGAAGCATGCATCGGGAGTGCGCGTGAACTGCATCCCGGCAAGCGGATAACGGGCATTTTCCAACCGCATTTGTTCAGTCGTACCCGCGACCTCGCCGTCGATTTCGCTCGCGTGCTGGCCACCTTGGACGAGCTGTTCCTGCTCGAGATCTACCCGGCCCGTGAAGAGCCCATGCCCGGCATTACCTCGCAATGGTTGCTGGACCAAGTGCCCATGGTGAACAAGGTCCTGGTATCGAAGGACGGTCTTCTGGACCGGCTTCGCGGACAAAGTACCGAGGTGCTGCTCACGATGGGTGCCGGTGACATTGATCGTCTGGTGCCCTCCATTGAACGCTTGTTGAACGAACACGATCGGCCATGAAGAAGCTGCAGCCATATGTAAGACCGTTCCTCATTGTGCTGGGGGTGCTGGTGGTGGTGCTGGTGCTCGGTTTTGTGGAGCGCTCAACGGACCACGCCCCCATAACCGCCCTGCAGGTCCGTGTCGATGGTGGAGAGGGCATGCACTTCATTGATGAGGCAGCTGTGCGTCGTGAAGTGCTGGACATGGGTGTGGCCGTGATGGGTGCTCCCATGGGCGAAGTGGACGTCCCACGCATCGAGAAGAGCCTGCGCAGCATTCCATGCGTGGCCGGTGCGGAGGTGTACCAGACCCTCGACGGAGTGCTCCATGTTAAGGTGAAGCAGCGCTTGCCGGTGGTCAGGGTGTTCAATTCCGATGGCAGTTCCTTCTACATCGATCGCGAAGGTTGGACCATGCCGGTCAGCCCTGACTACACGGCCCGGGTGCTGGTCGTGACCGGTGCGCTCAATGAACCCGGTGCGCGAGATGGGGTCCGTTCGGTGCTCGATAACGACAGTGTCATGGCAGCGGGCCTTTCCGACGATATCCATCGGTTGGCACTGCAGATCGGGAGCGATCCGTTCTGGAGTGCCATGATCGATCAGATCGTGGTCACGGTCGATGGCGAGTTCCAATTGGTGCCCCGCATCGGTGGCCAACGTGTGCTCATCGGTGATGGATCACAGATGGAGCAGCGCCTGGCCAAGCTCAAGCTCTTTTACGAGAAAGGGATCCCTCTGGCCGACTGGCGCCGTTACGAGCGGATCGACCTGCGCTTCGCCGACCAGATCGTATGTACCAAACGCACAACGCCCTAACACCCCCCACATACCATGGACCAACACAATGAGATCGTTGCAGGCCTAGACATTGGCACAACGAAGATCGCCTGCATCGTCGGGCGCAAGAACGAACAGGGAAAGATCGAGATCCTCGGCATGGGGAAGAGCCGCAGCGATGGTGTGAGCCGTGGCGTGGTGGCCAATATCCAGAAGACCGTTGAGAGCATCATGACGGCCGTGAAGATGGCCGAGGACAGTGCGGGCGTGGAGATCGGCACCGTGAACGTGGGTATTGCGGGCCAGCATATCCGCAGCATGCAGCACCGCGGCATGAAGATGCGCGAGAGCCTTGATGAGGAGATCACGCAGGTCGACATCGATCAACTGATCGATGAGACCTACCGCTTGGTGATGCCACCGGGTGAGGAGATCATCCATGTACTGCCGCAGGAGTACATCGTGGACAACGAACAGGGCATCCGAGACCCGATCGGTATGAGCGGCATCCGACTGGAGGCCAACTTCCACATCATTAGCGGACAGGTCACTGCTGCGCGCAACATCAACAAGTGCGTGCACCGTGCCAACCTCAATGTCACCGAGCTCATCCTTGAGCCGCTTGCCAGTGCCGATGCCGTGCTGAGCGCCGAGGAGAAGGAAGCAGGAGTGGTGCTGGTGGATATCGGCGGTGGTACCACGGATATCGCCATCTTCTATGACAACATCATCCGTCACACGGCCGTGATCCCCTTTGGAGGAAACGTGGTCACGGAGGACATCCGCCAGGGATGCGGCATCATGCGTGACCAGGCCGAGCAGTTGAAGACCAAGTTCGGCAGTGCGCTCGCTTCAGAGAACAAGGAGAACGAGGTGGTATGCATTCCGGGCCTGCGCGGGCGTGATCCCAAGGAGATCAGCCTGCGCACGCTGGCAGAGATCATCCAGAGCCGCATGGAGGAGATCCTCGAGCATGTGTATTTCGAGATCAAGAACTCCGGCATGGAGAAGCAGCTCATTGCAGGTGTCGTGCTCACCGGCGGTGGCGCCCAGCTGAAGCACCTGAAACACTTGGTGGAACTGATGACGGGAATGAGCACGCGGATCGGCTATCCCAACGAGCACATCGCAAAGAGCGCCGTGGAGGACGTGACGAGCCCATTGCACGCCACCGGTGTCGGACTTGTGATGAAAGGCTTCGACTACCTCGATCGTCGTCGCCCCAAGCTTCAGGACCACCGTGCGGTCAACGCCAAGACCCCGGTCAAGTCACACTCCGAGAAGGGGCGCATTGGCAGCTTCTTCTCTACCGTACTGAACGGCGCAGGTGACTTCTTCAAGGAGGACGACGAGCAGTGAGCACTTCCCTATCGATCAACAGACTTTTCCAAACCCCCAAGTCATGAAATTCGAACTTCCCAAAGAGCTTGCCTCGATCATCAAGGTGATCGGCGTGGGTGGTGGTGGCGGTAATGCCGTGAACCACATGTACGAGCAGGGCATCCACGGTGTGGACTTCATCATCTGCAACACCGATAGGCAGGCCTTGGACGTGAGCCCTGTTCCAGTGAAACTGCAGCTCGGTATCGCCCTTACAGAGGGCCTCGGGGCTGGTTCCGTGCCCGATCGCGGCAAGACCGCCGTGCAGGAGAACCTGAACGAGGTGCGCGACCTGTTGAGCACACGCACCAAAATGGTGTTCATCACCGCCGGCATGGGTGGCGGAACAGGTACGGGTGCAGCGCCTGTCATCGCAGGCATTGCCCGCGAGATGGGCATTCTTACGGTGGGCATCGTCACCAGTCCCTTCCTCTGGGAAGGTCGAAAGCGCAAGCAGCAGGCTCTGTCGGGCATCGAGGAAATGCGCAATGCCGTGGATACGCTCATCGTGATCAACAATGATCGCCTTCGCGACCTGTTCGGCAACCTGTCCCTGGACAATGCCTTCGAGCATGCCGATAACGTGCTGACCACCGCAGCAAGGGGCATTGTGGACATCATCTACAAGCCCGGTAAGGTGAACGTGGATTTCGAGGACGTGAAGACCGTCATGGGCAATAGTGGTGTTGCCATCATGGGCATGGCCGAGGCTGAAGGCGAGGACCGCGCCATGCGTGCCGCGCATGATGCCTTGTCATCGCCTTTACTCAATGACAGTGACATCAAGGGGGCCAAGTTCGTTCTGCTGAACGTCACCCATGGTATGCGGGCCCTTTCCATGGATGAGATGACGGAGATCACGGACCACATCCAGGAGGCTGCGGGCAGCACGGCCGATGTGATCTGGGGCTACGGCAAGGATGAGGCACTGGGTGACCGCATTCGCATCACGGTCATTGCCACGGGGTTCCAGTCCACCTCGGCCGATGGTCAGGTCGATGTATCGCGCAATGAGCGCGTGGTGATCCCCTTGGATGCCGATCGGCCCACGATGATCACGCAGCCGATCGTGAACCCTGTTGAGGTGAGCGCTCCGGCCGCGGTTGTACCACCTCCTGCTGCATCGGTGGAGCAGGAGATCTACTTGAAGTCGGTGGAGATCGCACCCGAACCGGTGGCCGTGAACGTGCCCGCTCCGCAGGCCATCATCCCGCTGGATTTTGAGATCGCGGCACCCCGTGTGGTGGAGTCCGCAAACCTGCCTGTTCAGGAGGAGAAGGTGGTGCATACCTTGAACGATGAGGTGCCTGCACAGCCAGTGTCCAACAGGCCGGAAGTGACCGAAGCACGCCTGAGCCCCAACGAGCATCAGATGCGCGTGGAGGAACGCGTGATGCGCATGCGTGAGGTGTCGCAGAAGCTGCGCACACCGAACGGGCTGAACGACATGGAGCGTGAACCTGCCTACAAGCGGAAGAACATCCAGATCAATGACACCCAGCACAGCACAAGCTCCACCGTCAGCCGCTACACGTTGAGCGAGGAGACGGATGAGAGCGGTGAGCGTCGGGTGGAGCTGAAGCGCAACAACCCGTACTTGCACGACAACGTCGACTGAGATCGGCTCCACGGAACAGCGGTCGAACACGAACACCATGGAACTCCAACAGCGTATTGATGCGGACATCCGGTCCGCCATGCTGGCCCGTGAGAAGGACAGGCTGAACGCCCTGCGCGCCATCAAGAGCGCCATCCTGCTCGAGCTGACCAAGGAAGGCGGTGGCGCCGGACTCGATGAGGCGGCAGGCATGAAGATCCTGCAGAAGCTTTACAAGCAAAGGCAGGAGAGCGCGTCCATCTACCATCAGCAAGGGCGTTCAGACCTGGCCGCCGAGGAAGAGTCCCAGGCCGCTGTGATCGAGGCCTACCTGCCCAAGCGGATGACCGATGGGGAGTTGGAGGAGGCCGTTGTGACCTTGGTGGCCGAACTGGGCATGACGCAGACGGATGCTGATGCGCTGGTCCGCAAGTTTCTGGCCTTGGGCGAAGAGTTCGACATTGAGCGGGTTCTGCGTGGATACCCCACCTTCACGTACCGCAGCAAGGAAGTCATTGGGTCGTCCGTGCCCAATGCGGAGCGGGTCCTGCAGTATGCCAGCTTGCTTCGC
>JBEICT010000062.1:0-14538 GCA_040383865.1 Flavobacteriales bacterium
CTGAAGGACGGTTACTACGTGAACCTCGGCATTGGCATCCCCACGCTGGTGGCCAACCACATTCCCGAGGGCATCAACGTGGTACTCCAGAGCGAGAACGGGATCCTGGGCATGGGCCCCTTCCCCTATGAGGGCGAGGAGGATGCCGATCTGATCAATGCCGGCAAACAGACCGTGACCCTGCTGCCCGGAAGCAGCATCTTCGACAGCGCCACCAGCTTCGCCATGATCCGGGGGCAGCACGTGCAGCTCACGGTGCTCGGCGCCATGGAGGTGAGCGATAAGGGCGATATCGCCAACTGGAAGATCCCTGGCAAAATGGTGAAGGGCATGGGAGGTGCCATGGACCTCGTGGCCAGCGCGGACAACATCATCGTGTGCATGATGCACACCAACAAGGCGGGCGAGAGCAAGCTGCTCACGGAATGCACACTGCCGCTCACCGGCGTGGGCTGTGTGAAGAAGATCGTGAGCGACCTCGGCGTGTTCGATGTAACGCCCGATGGCTTCAAACTGCTGGAGCGTGCTCCCGGGGTCAGCGTGGACGAGATCAAGGCCAAGACGGAAGGGCGTTTGGTGGTGGAGGGGGAGGTGCCGGAGATGGTGGTTTGAGCACAGGACCCTTACGCGAAGGAGTTCAGTTGATCGTTGATGAACCTCGGACCGATCACGAATGATAGGTGCAGCGAATAAGGCCGGGATCGTTGAGCGGGGTTTGTTCGTGGTGTTTGTTGCTTGTACGTTCTTCTATGTGTGTCTGCGCGCCGTGCACGTGCCATTCACACATGATGAAGCCGTTTCCTTCTTCCAGTATGCTCGCACGGGTGCATTTCAGCCCGGCTTTGCGCATTGGGACGCCGGCAACCATTTGCTGAGCTCCGCTTTCGGTCATTTGGCCTATCTGGGCTTTGGCATGTCACCAGGCGCTATCCGCACTGGCAGTGTGCTGTGCTACTTGCTCTATGCGTTCTATGTCTGGCGGGTCCGCTCTTGGGCGCTGAATGCCTTGGTACGCAATGTGATCGGTATCACCCTGTTGCTGACCCCGTTCCTATTGGACTTTTTCTCCTTGTTCCGTGGTTATGGTCCATCGCTGGCCTTCGCACTCATGGGGATGTATCACTTGGTGCGCTATTCCGTGGAGAGAACACGAACACATCTTGTTTGGGGCGTTATTGCGTTTTCCCTGGCTGGGCTGGCCTCCCTGAACATCCTGCTGTTCTGGATGCAGGCTTTGGGCCTTTTTGCCTTGTTCGCGGTGATCCACGTGGTTCCTCTGAGGACCAAGGCGATGCACCTTTCCATTCTTGCAGTTCTTGGACTACCGCCACTGGGCTATTCCATTTGGTACGGAGAGGAGCTCAAGCTGCGCAACATGCTCTATTACGGATCGGACGAAGGACTTGTGAAAGGCACGCTCGCCTCGCTTTCCCGTCTTGTACTGGGAAGCGATCCATGGCCGCTGCTTGTTTCCATCGGACTCTTGATGGCACTGGCCATGATCGTGGCGTTTGCCAGCTTCAACAAAGGTGCGGCCCAAGATGAGCGCTGGATGCCACTTCGCATTTTGGCATTGTGCCTATTGGGAGAGCTCGTAGGCCGGACCTTGCTCTGGGAGCTCAAAGGGGTGCTCTATCCGATCGATCGGACCGCATCTCATCTGGTGTTGTTCGCCTTGCTCCTTTTTGCGCTGGCGTTGGACCGTATGGCGATGAGGACCTCGATCATAGGGTATGCGGTCCTTGTCCTTCTGGTCCTGCCCATACGAACGATGAAAGGACTTAACCTGGAACGGACCATGCTTTGGCCCGAGGAGCATTTTGATGAGACGCTGTTCGCCGCATTCCAAGAGCGACAATCCCGCTCCGAACGTCCGCTTTTGGTAAGCGTTTGGAACCAGTACGACATTCCTTGGCTGTACGCTCGCGAGCTTGCTCATCCTGAACTTGGCCCGGTCACCACAGAAGGCTATCCCCTGCCACAGGCGGACCTTGTGCTTCTTTCCGCCTTGCATACCAAGCGACCCAAGGGGTATGAAGTGATCTACAAAAGCGAGGATACGTTGGTCCAGCTCTTGGAACGCCGGGAGCCATTGCGGCTTGAGCTGATCGGCGATACGGCGATCAGCATTTTGAACGGAACAGATTCGTTTTTCGACCTGTGGACGCTACCCGTGGCGCGTGCTGGCGGCAGGCCGCTCATTGTCGAGCTCACGCTGCATCTGACCACAAAGGGGAAGGACCCCGTTTTTCAACTTGTAAGTGATGCCAAAAGGGCGGATGGGGCCACCATCATGTACGAAGCGCTCGACCTGCACCGGGTCCATCAGCAATGGAGCGCGGATACCTTGCATATGGTGCGCCATTTCCCCGCGATCACCGCGCCGGATTGGGCCAAGCTCTACCTTTGGATGATCAATGGCCGTGCCCTGGAAGGTGACTGTAGGGTAAGGACCTACGTGGTTTCCAATTGATCGTCCCTTTCCCATGTGCCTGTATCACATCGTAGTACGTATGTCATCAGTTTTAGGGTCATGCAGGTAGCTCGGTTGCGAGCTATTGTTGACAGGGCGAGGGGATCCATTGACCCCGCCCTTGCGCTTGTCTTCTTTTCCTTGTTGTTCTTTTTCTTCTTCGCCAAAGCCTCAATAGAATTCAATGACCGCATAGGGCTGGAGGATTGGAAGTCCGACCTGCGTGCCGATGCCGCTGGTTACTATATCTACCTGCCCGGCACGTTGCATCTCGGGATGCGGGCGTCGAGCGTAAGCGATAGTCTTTTATGGAAAGGGGGGAATGGCTTCCACTTGGACCTGCAGAAGGACCGCATCATCACGAAATACACCTTTGGGACCGCGCTGTTGCAGCTGCCCTTTTACTTGGTAGCTGAGTCCTTGGAAGGTTATGGGGCAACGGATGGTTGGACCCGAACCCATCATCGTGCAATTGAAGTAGCTGGCGTGTTCTATTGGACCGCTGGACTATTGCTGTTCCTGTTGGCCATGCGCAGCTGGCGGCCCAGCGTTACGGGCGTCGCAGTGGTCACGTTGGCCTGCATTGCGTTCGGGACGAACAGCTTCTATTATGCATTCCGTTCGGCGGGGTACTCCCACGCTTATTCGTTCTTTCTGGTTGCATTGGCCATTTGGTGCATTCATGCCGACCAAGGACGACCGATGAAGAAGGTCCGGCTACGGCTCTTCCAAGTGGCCTGTGCACTGATCATCGTGGTGCGTCCCATCGACGGATTGGCCGTGCTCGCCCTTTACGCATTACTGTGGTTCGAACACCCCGGGTTGTTCAGGTCATGGAGGACATACACGGATCAAGCGTTGATTGGCCTGATCACCGCGATCCCCTCAGCTGGTCTATTGGCATTTCGTCCATGGCTCCTGGTTGGTGTACTCCTATGGCGATGAGTCCTTCATCAACCTCGCGACACCCTTGTTCGACCTGGTGCTGTTCTCGCCCATGAACGGCTTGCTGCCGCATGCACCGGCATTCTTCCTGCTCCTACCTGCGCTGGTATTCCTGTTCGCCCAACGCTGGCGGTTGGCGCTCATGCTCACGGTCCTGTTCGCGCTGCTTGTTTATTCGTTCGCATCGTGGCATGCATGGCATTTCGGGTGTGGTTATGGGATGCGCCCTGCAGTGGAGTACACGCCTTTTCTTGGGGTTGCATTGTGGCTCATGTTCGATGCGCTCCATCGCCGCTGGCCTGCGGTTTTCCACGGCCTTGCGCCATTGCTCGTGATCATCTGCTTCGTGAATTATCGGGCCATGCTCCAGTACGGAGGCTGTTATGTAACGGAGCAGTGGGATTGGATCCCATATGGTCGCAACCTTCTGGAGGCGTTCTTTGGGTCCGTCCACTTCTGAACCAAGGATTACCTTCGTCGTCCTTTCGTCGACACCGGATGGCTCTTAGCAAACTCTCCATCATCATCCCGGCCTACAACGAGGAGCGGACCATCCATCTGATCCTCGACAAGGTCCGCGATGTGGTGTTGCACCATGGCATCACCAAGGAGGTGATCATCGTGAACGATGGGTCGAAGGATGGTACCGTGGAGGCCGTGAAGCGATACATGGAGGACAACCCCTCACTGGGCATCAAGTTCTTCGAACAGCCCCATAACATGGGCAAGGGTGCGGCCATCCATCGCGGCATCCAGGAGTCCACGGGCGATTACCTCATCGTGCAGGACGCCGATCTGGAGTACGATCCGCGTGAGTACAACGACCTGCTCCGACCGGTGGTGGAGGGTTTTGCTGATGTGGTTTTCGGCTCGCGCTTCATGGGCCACCACCCGCATCGCATCCTCTTCTTCTGGCACAGCATCGGCAACAAGTTCCTCACCTTCCTGTCCAACGCGTTCAACAATTTGAACCTTACGGACATGGAGACCTGCTACAAGCTGATCCGCAGCGACATCGCCAAGGGCCTGGTGTTACAAGAGAAGCGCTTCGGCTTTGAGCCCGAGGTCACCGCAAAGCTCGCCCGGGTAAAGGGTGTGCGGATCTACGAGGTGGGCATCAGCTACTACGGACGCACCTATGCCGAGGGCAAGAAGATCGGCTGGAAGGACGGCTTCCGCGCCATCTGGTGCATCATGAAGTACGGCCTGGGCTAGATCAGCCCAGCAGCGCGCGCAGGTAGTTCTCCGCCAACTTCGCCCAGGTCCAGTCAGGCCCCTCCCAGGGCCATTGGTAGATGCGGCTCATACGCAGGTTCAGGAAGACCAGCAGTGCAAGTCCCATCCAGGCCACTTCCTGCATCCACCGCGGCCGCTGGAACAAGGCCTGCAGCCCCCAGGCCAGCGGAAGGGCCAGCAGCGCGTAGTACTCGATGAAGCCGCGGTGCCCGAACGATCCACCCAACCACCAGCACCACCAGCTGGCGTACGTATACCACACCAGCGTCCAGATCGTCAAGATCAGCCGGGCGTTCGGCGTGCCTTTCCACGCGTGCCACAGCAGCAAACCCAGCACCACGAACATGAGCGGTGTATAAACGAACCACCCGTTCTGGTGACTGGCCAGTACATCCAGCAGGTGCGGGTGCAGCCAGTCGAATCCTTCGCCCTTCTTGCCGTAGGTGAACACGAACCATTGGCCGGTGACGTGCTTCCAATACATCACTTGGGGCACCCAGGGCACCACGGCGAGAAGCGCCCCGAGCAGCGTGGCCATCGGGAACTGTCTTACCCAGCCGATGCGCTGTCGTATGGCCAACCCTGCGCTTGTTCCATAGAGGAGGGGGAACAGGAGCGCGATGGCGTTCAGCTGGCGTACGAGCACGAGCAGACCTGCACAGGCCAACAGGCCGATCAACCAGCTACCACGCGGTGCCTCATCCATGCGCACGGTGAAGTACACCAGGGCGGCGATCAGAAAGAAGGCATACACGTGGGACATGCCCGTATCGTACACCGCATAGAAATGAAGGTTGGTGGCACCGGCGATCAGGAGCGCGGCCATGATCGCAGAGACCAACGGTACTGACCGGCGTAGTGCGTGCATGAGCAGCACACAGCCGAGGGCCAGGTAGAACGCGGCAGCAACGAACTGCGCGAGGACGAAGGGCATCGAGTAGCCATCCACCGCTGCGCCGGTAAGGGATGCCACCAGCCATGCGGCGCCGAAGAATGGAGCCTGTAACCAGGCCACTCCGGAACTGAAGATGCTGAGCGTGCGGCCATGTTCCAATTGTGTGGCGTAGGGCAGCTCCAGCCATTCGTGTGTGCCGATCAGTGCGGGCAGGTACTGGTAGTAGCCCCACTGGTCGCTCTTGTGCACCAACACCTCGTCAAGACGATGTGCGTTGCCCCACCAGGCCAGTAGAAAGGTGATGAGGAAGAGGCCCGTGCCAAGCGCCATGCCGACCCGGCCAGGTGGATCTGGGTAATGCGCGGGCTGTTCCATGGTGTGCCTGACAGGAAGGTCTGATCGGTCCTGCGAAGAACGTCATCTTTGCCCGAATGAACGACCGTTCGATCGACCGCCTGTTGCCGTTCTGGTGGCTGTTCTGGGCCGGAGCGGCCGTGGTTGTCCGGCTGTTGTCCACCGGCATGCTCGAGGCGGGCGATGGGGTGCAGCACTACCAGATCGCACGCGCCGCTTGGGAACATCCTGTCCTGCTCCTTGACCATTGGGGCAAGCCCTTGTTCACGTTGTTGTCGATGCCCTTCGCACAACTGGGCGCATGGGGCATGACCTTGTTCAACGCGCTGTGCTTCCTGGTCACATGCTGGCTGGCGGATGGTGTAATTCGCCGCACGGGGAACATGGCGCGTATCCTGTTCGCACCAGCGTTGCTCCTGGTCCCCGCCTATGGGTCCATGGTACTGGCCGGCATGACCGAGGTGCTTTTCGGCTTGCTCACCGTCCTGATCTTGCGCGCGCTGTTCGATGGGCGGTACGCGTTGGCTGCGGTGGTCATCTCATTCCTCCCCTATGCCCGGCCCGAGGCCATAGCCGTGGCACCGTTCTTTATCGGGTGGCTGGTGTGGGACCGTCAGTGGCGCGCATTGCCCTGGCTTTTGCTGGGCAGCGTGGTGTATGCCGTAGTGGGCGGGTTCGTTTGGGGCGATGTGTTGTGGTACATCCATCGTGACCCCTACTACGATGCGTCCGATACCTACGGCAAGGGTGGCCCGTTGCATTTCATCTGGTACATCAAGGAGGTTCTTGGTGGTCCCATGCTCATGCTCCTGGCACTGGCCATCGTGCTGTCCGGTGTTCGTTGGGTCCGCAATGGCGACGAACGCAAGGACCTGAACAGGCTGCTGTTCCTCACGCTCGCACCGGCAGTGGCCATTCTCGTCGTGCATTCTTTCCTGTGGTGGCAGGGCATGAAGGGGTCCTTGGGATTGCTCCGTGTACTGGCCACGGGTGTGCCGCTGACCGTGCTCTTCGTGCTCACGATCCTTAGCAGGACCATCGCGCCCTGGTTCATCACGCGCCGCGGTCAATGGGTGGCTGGACTTGTAGCTGGTGTGGTGTTCGTTCGGTTCGCCTTGGTGGCGTTCAACCTGCATCATCCCTTCCCGGTCAAGGCGGATGCTTATCAAGCCTTCCTGAACGTGGTCGGTGAGCGGATCGTAGCGATCAAGCCAGCCCACCAACGCGTGGTGTTCTATCATCCCTATCTCGCTTTCCGTGCCGAACTGGACCCTTACGATAGCACGACCGCCTTCCACTGCAGGGGGCTCAACATGACCCCGGAGGATCCCGGGCTTAGTAACGGGGACCTGTTGGTGTGGGATTCGCACTTCGGCCCCAATGAGGGACGCACCCCATTGCAGGCCCTCTTGGACCATCCTGGATTGCGACTGGTGGAAGCATTCACCCCACGCGAGTCCATGAAGGTGTTGGGCGGATATCCGTTCGAGGTCATGTTGTTCGTGCGCGACCAACAACGACGTGAAGCCGTGGCGAACTGGTTCATGCAACCCAATGGACCACTGGTCCCGATGGGACAGCGGTTGGACACCGTGCCCTGTGCAAATGCCGGTGCATGGTGCTTCAATGCGGGTGAGTTCCCCATGGAGCTGAGCGCATTCCCCCTTAACGGACCCGGTGTGGTGATGACCGAACTGACCATTAGCGGGAGCTTTCGTTGGGACGGAGAGCCCGGGGACGGCTTGAACCTCGTGTTCTCCGAGGAGGAGGACGGGATCAAGCTCAGCTATTGGCCAGAGAAGCTGGTGGAAGGGGAATTCGCTTTCACGTTCCATGCGCCTGCACGGAGCAACAAGGCCACCAACAAGTTGTATTTCTGGAACTCTACGGGAAAGCCGTTCCGCGTGGAAGGGCTGAAGATCGAGGCAACGCGCTATCTGGCGCCTTGATCTACACCAGCGCGATGCGCTCCTCTTTCACCAAAGGCTTTCCTGTAAGTCGAAGAAAGAGCTGCGCGGTGGCCACCACATCCTTCTTGCAGTAGGTGGAAATGCGTTCCAGGTCGTGGTCCTCGTAGTAGACCCGTGCCACGTCGGCTCCTGAGATGTCGTCCTTGGGCGTGGGTATGCCGAGGATGTGCGTGAGCAGGGCGAGCGAAGTGTAAGCCTTGCGATCGCCGAAGCTCCAAAGGTTCATGGTGTCCAGGTGGCCCACTTCCCAGGGCTTCAGTCCCGCGATGTCGAGCAACTTGGGCAGGTGGATCCCGTGCACTACGCAGCGGCGCGCGATCCAAGGGAAGTCGAACTCCTTGCCGTTGTGCCCGCAGAGCCAGTGGTCGTCGGTGTTGTAGTGGCGGTCCAGCAGGTCCACGAAACGCTCCAGCACGTCGCGCTCATTATCGCCGTGAAAGCTGGTCACCCGCAACGTCCAGTCAGCATCCTGTTTGTGCAGGTTGCCCACGCCAATGCAGATGATCTTTCCGAACTCGGCCAGAATGCCACCGCGCTCGCCGTACAGTTGCTCGGCGGTCTTCTCCTGTCGCTCCTGTTCGTAACGCGTTTTTTCGCTGAACAGTTTGGCGGTGCGTTCGTCCAGTTCACTCCACCGGGCGTGTTGTGGAACGGTCTCAATGTCCAGGAAAAGGACCTTGCTCAGGTCGCGCACATGGTCGGCACGCATGGGTGTTGGCTTGGCTGTCTGAAGATACGTGGGGGGACCCCTTCGGTACAAGACCCCGGTCCCGGGCGCCCAGCGCCTCTATTGGATCATCACGCCGCGCTTCTCCAGCAACGGCACCGTGGTGAAGTTGCCTTCCTCGATGCTTCCGGCCAGGAAGATGTACTTCTTGTCGAACATCTCGCGGCCCACGTAATAGCTGAGCCAGTACTGGTTGCTCAACCCGAACACATCCTCCACGATCCGCTCGATCTTGGCCCAGCTCCGCGGTTCCAGCCTGTCCAGGAAATGGCGCATCTCACTGGTCTTGCGCGCTTCGCCTTCCAGTTCGCCGTAACCGCGTGAGCTCACCAGCACGTTCTCCAGCGCTTCGTCGCGTTGGTTGATCACATACACGTACCAGGCCTCTTCGCCCTCCTCATCGGTCTCCCGCACCACGGCCATGGCAACGCCTTCCACCTTGGGCTCATGAATGTCCTTGCGCATGATCAGGCCGGTCGTTTGGCAAGTTCGCGGGCAATGGCGATCCACTTGAACACATCGGTGGGGTGTCCGGTATCGTTCACCTCTTCGCGCTTCATGCCCGTGCGCACCATCACGATGCGCTCGTGCGGGATCACCACCACGTATTCGCCGTGGAATCCGCGGCAGTAGTGGATCGGCATGCCGTCCACCTCCGCCAGCCACCAGAAGTAGCCATACCGTTCGTTGGGCTTGCCTTTGTCCATCACCTTGGCCGGTGTAATGGAGGCCTGCCAATAGTCGCGCGGTACGATCTGCCGGCCCTTCCACATGCCGCTGTCCAGGTACAGTTGTCCGATACGACCGAAATCGCGGGCCGTGGCGTAAAGGCAGCAGAAGGCTTTGAAGTCGCCATCCGCGCGGTCCTTGCCCCAATAGGCGTCATGCTCGCAGCCCAAGGGTGTCCAGATCTTCTCGCGCACCAGCTCGTCCAACTGGCGGCCGTAGGCTGCTTCCAGCACTTCGGCCATGATCTGTGTGGCACCGCTGATGTAGTCCAGCTCGGTGCCGGGTTCATCCCGGCAGGGCTGCTCGAGGCTCAGCTCGCGTACGTTGGTCCCGTAGTAGCCCTTGGCGTTGTCGCTGAAAGGGTCGGCACCGCTCTCGCTCCAGTCCAGTCCCGTGCTCATGGTCAGCACGTGTTCGATCGTGATCTTGGCGTGGCAGCCGTCGGTGTATTCGGGAAGGTACTTTCCCACGGGTTCCTGCACGCTCTTGATCGCCCCATCGCGAAGCGCGATGCCCGTGAGCACGCTGATGTAGCTCTTGGCCACGCTGAAGCTGTTGCTCACGCTATCGGCGTCCCAGCCGTTCCAATAGTGCTCCAGGATCAGGCTGTCGTTCTGCCACACCGCGAAGCCCACGCTGTGCAGGGCCTTCAGTTCCGCCTCTTGTTCGGGCATCAAGGCCAGTTTGCCAAAGCGTGCACCAATGGGCCAGGGCTGCGGGTCGGTGGCCGCGATGGTGGCGTAGGGGAAGAAATCGCGGTCGTCGATCTCGGGGCTCGTGCGGCCGATGAGGTAGGTGTAGCGCACCCCTCGGGGTATGTGGCCGTTGCCGGTGAGGTACGCCAGGGCGATGAACGCTCCGAGCACGATGGCGGTCCAGAATAGGAAACGGATCAGTAAGCGCATGGGCGAATGGGTCCCGACGAAAGTAACGCCACAGTGTGTTCCGGTATCCGGAACATGGCCATACGATGAAATCCGGAAAGGGGAATGGGCCCGAAAGGCGTGAGCGGACGATCAACCCTTCAGCGCCTCGGCACCGCCCACGATCTCCAGGATCTCGTTGGTGATCGAGGCCTGACGAGCCTTGTTGTAGGTGAGCTTCAGGTCCTTCAGCAGGGCGTCGGCGTTGTCGGTGGCCTTGTGCATGGCGGTCATGCGGGCACCGTGCTCAGCGGCAAAGCTGTCCAACAGGGCCTTGTAGAACTGGATCTTCAGGCTCTTTGGAATGATCTCCTCCACGATGGTGGCCCGGTCGGGTTCCATGATGTGGTCCACCTTGGTGCCGCGTGTGGCTGTGGCCTCGGTCTTGGAGGCCGGTGGGATCGGCAGGTATTGCTCTTCCGTGGTGATCTGCACCGCGGCATTCTTGAACTTGTTGTAGAACAGCACCACGCGGTCATAATTGCCCGTGGCGTATTCGTGCATCAACAGCTCGGCCACCGGTGCGGCCTTGTCGAAGGAAAGTCCATCGAACAGGTGGGCCAGATCGGTGGGAAGCTTGTCGTTCAGCATCCCGCTCCGGCGGTAGGTGTCCATGGCCTTCTTGCCCACGGGCAGCAAGGTCACTTCCTGGCCTTTCTCCCTGGCCTCCACCAGCGCCTTGCGGATGAGGCGGTACACCTGCGTGTTGAAGGCGCCGGCCAGACCGCGGGTGCTCACGATGGCCACGAAGAGGACCTTCTTCACCTCGCGCGGGGAGCTGTACACGCCCTCACTGCTGTCGAGGCTGGCGCTCACATTGCCCAGGATGGTCTGCAACTTCTCGGCATACGGGCGCATGCGGATGATCGCGTCCTGGGCACGACGCAGCTTGGCCGCGCTCACCATTTTCATGGCCGCGGTGATCTGCTTGGTGCTGTTCACCGAGACGATCCTGCTGCGTACTTCCTTCAGGCTGGGCATTGGTGCGGGCTGCTGTTCCGGGACCGTAGGTCGACCCGGTGGGTCGACGCTACAGGTGCTCCGATCTTAGTTATCCAGGCTCTTGATCAGGTCGGCGGCCACCTTTTCCAAGGTTCCTGTGATCTGGTCGTTGTATTCGCCCTTCTTCAGTGCGGCCAGCACATCGCTGTGCTTGTTCCGCAGCATGGTGATGAACTCGGCCTCGAACTGGCGGACGTTCTTCACGGGGATCTTGGTGAGCAGGCCCTTCACACCACAGTAGATGATGGCGATCTGCTCTTCCACACGCATGGGGCTGTTCTGGCCCTGTTTCAGGATCTCCACGTTGCGCGCACCCTTGTCCAGTACGGCCTTGGTGGCGGCGTCGAGGTCGGAGCCGAACTTGCTGAAGGCCTCCAGTTCGCGGTACTGCGCCTGGTCCAGCTTCAGCGTGCCGGCCACCTTCTTCATGCTCTTGATCTGCGCGGTACCACCCACGCGGCTTACGCTGATACCCACGTTGATGGCGGGACGCACACCACTGAGGAACAGGTTGCTCTCCAGGAAGATCTGTCCGTCCGTGATGGAGATCACGTTGGTGGGGATATAGGCGGATACGTCACCGGCCTGGGTCTCGATGATGGGCAGCGCGGTCAGTGAACCACCACCTTTCACTTTGCCTTTCAGGCTCTCGGGCAGGTCGTTCATCTGGCTGGCCACGGTCTGGTCGGCCGTGATCTTCGCGGCACGCTCCAGCAGACGGCTGTGCAGGTAGAACACGTCGCCGGGGTAGGCTTCACGTCCGGGAGGACGACGCAGCAGCAGCGATACCTCACGGTAGGCCACGGCCTGTTTCGAAAGGTCATCGAACACGATCAGTGCCGGACGGCCGGTATCACGGAAGAACTCGCCGATGGCGGCACCGGTGAACGGTGCGTAGAACTGCATGGGGGCGGGGTCGCTCGCATTGGCGGCCACCACCGTGGTGTAGGCCATGGCGCCGTTCTCCTCCAGGGTCTTCACGGTGCCGGCCACGGTGCTGCCCTTCTGGCCGATGGCCACGTAGATGCAGTACACAGGCTGTCCGGCCTCGTAGAACTCGCGCTGGTTGATGATGGTGTCGATGGCCACCGTGCTCTTGCCGGTCTGGCGGTCGCCGATGATCAATTCGCGCTGGCCACGGCCGATGGGGATCATGGCGTCCACGGCCTTGATGCCGGTCTGCAGCGGCTCCTTCACGGGCTCGCGGTAGATGACGCCCGGCGCCTTGCGCTCGATGGGCATCTCGAAGGTCTCGCCAGTGATGGGGCCCTTGCCGTCGATGGGTTCACCCAGGGTGTTCACCACACGGCCCACCATGCCTTCGCCCACGTTGATGCTGGCGATGCGACGGGTGCGCTTCACGGTGTCGCCTTCCTTGATACCCACGCTGGGGCCCAGGAGCACGGCGCCCACGTTGTCCTCCTCCAGGTTCAGAACGATGGCGCGCAGGCCGCTGGCGAACTCCACGAGCTCACCGCTCTGCACACCCTGCAGGCCGTAGATGCGGGCAATACCATCACCCACCTGCAGTACGGTCCCGACCTCTTCGAACTCCGCAGCATCCCGCACGCCGGCGAGCTCCTGCTTGATGATCGCCGATACTTCGGCGGGTTTCACTTCTGCCATGATACGATTGTCTTAGAACTTCGGGATGTACGGGTTCTCGGCGAAGGTGCGCCGGATCACGTGGAGCTTGTTGCGCAGGCTGGCGTCCCATTGCAGGTCGCCCACTTGGATGATACCGCCACCAATGATCGAAGGGTCCACCGCCTCGTGCATCTCAACGGTCTTGCCCGGATAGCGGAGCGCCGTTATTTGACGCGTCTTCTCCAGTTCCGCCGGGGTCAATTTCACGGCGGTGGTGATGCGGCAGATGACGATGTTCTTCTGCTCCAGGTAAAGCTCCTCAAAGGCGCGGGCGATCTCGGGGATCAACTGTTCACGGCCCTTGCGGGTCACCACGCCGAAGAAATGCTGGGCGATCTCGCCCACCTGGCCGCCGAAGATCTTGTTCAGGACGCGCTGTTTCTGGTCGGCCCGGATCACCGGGCTTTTCAGCATCACACGCAGATCGGAACTGCCGGTGCAGGTGTCGAGCATCAGCTTGACATCGGTGCGCACCTGCTCCATCTGGCCTCTTTCGAGGGCCAGGTCCATCAACGACTTGGCGTACCGGTATGCGGCCTGTTGGTTCCTCATGAAAGTCGGGCCTCGGCCTCTTTCAACATGCGGTCCACCAGTGCGCGTTGGGCAGCGTCATCGGCCAGCTTCTCGCGCAGCAGTTTTTCGGCGATCTCCACGCTGAGCTCGCCCACCAACATCTTGATGTCGGCCACAGCGGCGTTCCGCTCGTTGCGGATCTCCGCCCGGGCGCGCTCGATCATCGCAGCGGCTTCCGCCTTGGCCTTTTCCTTGGCCTCGGCGATCTCCTTGTCGCGGATGTCACGGGCTTCCTTGAGGAGCACTTCGCGTTCCTCTCGGGCGGCGCGGTTCAGGTCCTCGTTGCGGGCGTTGAGGGCCGCCATCTCCTCGCGGGCCTTCTTCGCCTCGCTCAGGGCGTCCTCAATGCCCCGCTCACGCTCGTTGAGCGTTTCGAGGATGGGTTTCCATGCGAATTTGCGCAGGATGAACAGTACCGCAAGGAACGATACCGTCATCCAGAAGATGAGGCCAAAGGAGAATTGGATCAGCATGGCTTGGGGTCAATTATTACGACCGGCCGGTGCTCAGAGCACCATGGCGAGCAGGCCCACAACGATACCGAACATGGCAGCACCTTCCACCAGAGCGGCGGCCAGGATCATGTTGGCGCGGATGTCGTTGGTGGCTTCGGGCTGGCGGGCAATGGCCTGCATGGCGTCACCGCCGATGCGGCCGATGCCGATACCGGCGGCCAGGGCAGCAATGCCGGCACCGATGGCGGCGAAACCGAAGTGAGCGTTCTCGGCAGCGGCTTGCAGGAGGATCGAGAGGAACATGTCGAACGGGTTTGGGTTTGCGTTGGTTCTTAGTGGTGGTGGGGCTCCTCGATGGCAGCACCCAGGTACATCGCGCTCAGGAAGGTGAACACGAAGGCCTGGATGAAGGCCACCAACAGCTCCAGCATGCTCATGAACACGGTGAAGAGCAGGCTGAAGACGCTGACGCCCCAGCCAAGCCCGGCGTTGATCTCCCCGAAGATGAAGATCAGCGCGAAGAAGCTCAGTACGATGATGTGGCCCGCGGTGATGTTCGCGAAGAGTCGGATCATCAGGATCGCCGGGCGAAGGAATACGCCCAGGATC